>NZ_JACART010000014.1:0-65625 GCF_013386445.1 Pseudomonas sp. P7759 | reverse complement strand
TCACTGTCGGATTACGGGCATACCGAGCCTAGGCGAGGTACCGAGTGTTGGGGCGAAGCGTTTTTGGTTACTTTTGGCGCTCTTCCAAAAGTGACCCGCTGTAAGAGCGGAACCAATTTCAGCCGTTACCGCAGCAACGGATATGTACACCACAAACCCCACCCCCCACATGACAAGATGAACTCCCCTCAGGTTTACTACTCTCTGAGTAAGCTTTACCGACTCCCCCGGGTCGGTCCATCTAGGTCACCGAATGAACAAATACACCCCCCACACCTGGGAACCCCACGAGCGTCCAAGCCTCCCAGGTTCACCGTCCACCCCGCTGCACCCCACGCACAAGCGTTGGCTGTTCGCGCTGGTCGGCGTGCTGGTAGCAATCACCGGGGGCCTGGGCAACGCGCTGGTCATCGCCAACCTGCAATACCTGCAAGGCGCCCTAGGCGCGACCACCGCCGAAATGGCCTGGCTCCCCGCCGCCTACGTCATGACCAACGTCTGCATGAACCTGCTACTGGTAAAGTTCCGCCAACAGTTCGGCCTGCGCGCCTTCACCGAAGTGTTCCTGGTGCTGTACGCGCTGGTCACCTTCGGCCACTTGTTCGTCAACGACCTCAACTCGGCCATCGCCGTGCGCGCAGCCCATGGGATGGTCGGCGCGGCGCTGAGTTCGCTGGGCTTGTACTACATGATCCAGGCGTTCCCGGCCAGGTGGCGCTTGAAGGCGCTGGTACTGGGCTTGGGCACCGCGCAACTGGCTTTACCCTTGGCACGCCTGTTTTCCGAAGACCTGCTGCAAATCGCCGAGTGGCGCGGCCTGTACCTGTTCGAGCTGGGCATGGCGTTGATCTGCCTGGGTTGCGTGTTCCTGCTCAAACTGCCACCCGGCGATCGCTTCAAAACCTTTGAAAAACTCGACTTCCTCACCTTCGCCATCCTCGCCACCGGCGTGGCCTTGCTCTGCGCGGTGTTGTCCCTGGGCCGCATCGACTGGTGGCTGGAAGCGCCCTGGATCGGCATCGCCTCGGCCTGTTCCCTGGTGCTGATCATGGCCGGCCTGGCCATCGAGCATAACCGTGCGAACCCGATGCTGATGACCCGCTGGCTGGGCAGTGGCGTGATGATTCGCCTGGCGTTGGCGGTGATCCTAATTCGCATGGTGCTGTCGGAGCAGTCCACCGGCGCGGTGGGGTTCATGCAGATGTTGAACATGAGCTACCAGCAGATGCACACCCTGTACGTGGTGATGCTCGCCGGGGCGATTGCCGGGCTGGTGGTCAGTGCGTTGACCATCAACCCGGCGCACCTGTTGATGCCGCTGGTTATTTCCCTGGCGCTGATGGCCACCGGCTCGGTGATGGACAGTTTTTCCAGTAACCTCACTCGCCCGCAAAACCTGTATATCAGCCAGTTCTTGCTAGGCTTCGGGGGCACGTTCTTCCTCGGCCCAACCATGGTGTTGGGCACCAAGAACGTGCTGGCCAACCCGCGCAACCTGGTGAGTTTCTCGGTGATGTTCGGGATTTGCCAGAACCTCGGCGGCCTGATTGGCGCAGCGTTGCTGGGCACGTTCCAGATCGTGCGCGAGAAGTATCACTCCAGCATGATCGTCGAACACCTGACCCTGCTCGACCCGCGTGTGGCCGCGCGGGTGCAGAGCGGCGGCTCGGCCTACGGCGGCATTGTCGCTGACCCCGAGCTGCGCAACCTGATGGGCATTCGCAGCCTGGCCACGGCGGCGACCCGTGAGGCGAACGTGATGGCCTACAACGATGTCTTCATGTTGATCGCGATCATCGCGATACTCACCATGATCTGGATCTTTATCCGCAGTCTGTGGCTGATGAGCACCACCCGAGCAGCAGCCACTCCCGTTCAACCCAGCGGCGCACCTTCATGACCGAACCTTCGACCACCACCACTACCGCCATCGCGTCCACCCCGGAAGGCAGCACGCCACCCGGCGCGGTGCCCACCGAGCTGCGCCCGTTACGGGTGCGGATCATCTCGTCCCTGGGCTTTGCCGCGATTGCCATCGTTGGCGTGCTGATTGTGCTGTATGCCTGGCAATTGCCCCCGTTCAGCAGCGCGGTGGAAACCACCGAAAACGCGCTGGTGCGCGGGCAGGTCACGATCATCGGGCCGCAGCTCAGCGGTTATGTGTTCGAAGTGCCGGTGCAGGACTTCCAGCACGTGAAGGCCGGCGACCTGCTGGTGCGCCTCGACGACCGCATCTACAAGCAGCGCCTGGACCAGGCATTGGCCCAACTGGCGGTGCAGAAGGCGTCGTTGGCGAATGTGGTGCAACAGCGCAACAGCGCCGAAGCCACCATCAAGCTGCGTCAGGCCGCCTTGGTGGACAGCCAGGCGCAGGCACGCAAGAGCACCGCCGATTTGCGCCGCAATGAAGAGCTGATCAGCGACGGCTCGGTGTCCAAGCGCGAGCTGGACGTGACCCGCGCCGCCAACGCACAGACCCTCGCCGCCGTGGCGCAGGCCCAGGCCAGCCTGGAAATCGCCCGCCAAGACCTGCAGACGGTGATCGTCAACCGTGGCTCCCTGGAGGCGGCCGTGGCCAGTGCCGAGGCGGCGGTGGAGTTGGCGCGTATCGACCTGTCCAACACCCGCATCACCGCGCCGCGTGATGGTCAGCTCGGGCAGATTGGCGTGCGGCTCGGGGCCTACGTCAACTCCGGCGCGCAGTTGATGGCGCTGGTGCCGCCGCAGTTGTGGGTGATCGCCAACATGAAGGAAACCCAGATGGACAACGTGCAGGTCGGCCAGCCGGTGACCTTCACCGTGGACGCGCTGAACCACCGCAAATTCCATGGCACGGTGCAGCATATTTCCCCGGCCACCGGCTCGGAATTCAGCCTGTTGCAGGCGGACAATGCCACCGGCAACTTCGTCAAGATCGCCCAGCGCGTGCCGGTGCGGATCATGGTGGACCCGGACCAGGCCGAGAGCGAGCGGTTGCGGCCTGGGTTGTCGGTGGTGGTCAGTATTGATACGGCGGGGCGATTAAAGAACAGCCCGCCTTGAGAGGGGCTGATAGTTGAGGGTAAAGGCCAGCTCTACTGACTGGCCTTGCTCCAACAGCTTCAGCCCAGGCCGCCCTGGCAGATGATGGGCATTCACCGGATGACTCACCGGCTCGATACAAAAGAACCCCAGCCCCGGCGGGCAGTACAGCAGGAAGTAATCACTCCCCGTGGCCTGGCATTCCAGCGTGTAGCCCAGCTCCGGCTGCTCGATCAGGCAATGGCCGTCCCAGTCGCAAAAACCGTTGTCGACCAGGCCTTCAGGCAGGCTTTTCAACGGCTGGAAATCCCAAGCGGTGGGCACCGGCGCCAGCTCCGTTGGCAGCTTGGAGGCGTCGCTCATCCACACCTGCAAAGCCTTGGCCTGCAACCGTGTTCCCGCTGTGCGCGGCAGATAGGGATGCAATCCCAACCCGTGCCACGCGGGACTGTCCGCCAGGTGGGTCACCCGCAACGTGATGCTCAGCGCACCGTTTTCCAGGCGAAACCGCTGCTCGGCGCGATAGGCGAACGGTGTATCGCACGCCATTTCCAGGACCACTTCATCCGTCGCTTGGCTGACCACCTGCCACGCCTGTTGCCAGGCAGAGCCGTGAATCGGCAGCGGGTCGGTCAAGCTATTGGGCGCCAGCGCCAGCCAACCGTCGGGGTTGTCGAAACCCCCTTCGGCAATCCGGTTGGACCAAGGCGCCAAGGGATAGCAGCCCAGCTTGCCTGGCAACCCGGCGCTGATCGCGTGGGCATCGCTGGGCCGCAACAACGGCTGGCCGGTGGCGCGCACCGTCCAGTTGACAATGCTGCCTCCCGTGGCTGGCGCGAGGGTGAGTTGGGTCAGGTTGTCTTGCAGTTCAATCAGCATCAGAGCACCACGCTTGGCAGCCACAACGACAGCGCCGGAATGTAGGTCACGGCCATCAGTACCAGGAACAGCACGCCATAGAATGGCAGCAGCGCCTTTACGGTTTTCTCGATGCTGACCTTGCCCACCGCCGCCCCCACGAACAGCACCGCACCCACGGGCGGCGTGATCAGGCCGATTCCGAGGTTGACCAGCATGATCATGCCGAAGTGCACCGGGTCGACGCCGATACCCAGTACCACCGGCAGCAGGATCGGCGTGAGGATCAAGATCAGCGGCGCCATGTCCATCACCGTGCCGAGCAACAGCAGCATGGCGTTGATGCACATCAGGATCACGTAGCGGTTGTCCGACAGGGTCAGGAACATCGTGGTGATCTTCGCCGGGATCTGCATCAGGGTCATGATGTAGCCGAAGCTGGCGGCGAAGGCGATCAGGATCATCACGATGGAAATGGTGCGCACCGTGCGATGCATCAGCTTGGGCAGCTCGCTCCATTTGTAGTCGCGGTAGATGAACATGGTCACGAAGAACGCCCACAGTACGGCAATCGCGGCGGATTCGGTGGCGGTGAAAATCCCTGAGAGGATGCCGCCCAGAATGATCACCATGGCCATCAGGCCCCAGAGCGCATCGGCGCAGATTTTCAGCGCCTGCTTGAGTGGGATGACTTCACCCTTGGGGTAATTGCGCTTTTTCGCGAAGATCAGGCACAGCACCATCAGGCACGCACTCATCAGCAAGCCCGGCACCACACCGGCCATGAACAGCGAGGCAATCGACACCGTACCACCGGCCGCCAGGGAGTAGAGCACCGAGTTATGGCTGGGCGGAGTCAGCAGAGCCTGCACCGAACCGCTGACGGTCACCGCCGTGGCGAACTCACGCGGGTAGCCACGGCGTTCCATTTCCGGGATGAGCACCGAGCCGACCGAGGCCGTGTCCGCCACCGACGAACCGGAGATTGCGCCAAAAAACGTCGAGGCCATGATATTCACCAACGACAGGCCGCCGCGCACGAAACCCACCAGCACCCCGGCAAACGCCACCAGCCGCCGTGACATGCCGCCCTCGGCCATGATCGCGCCGGCCAATACAAAGAACGGAATCGCCATCAGCGAAAACTTGTTCACCCCGCCGGCCACCTGGATCATCAGGGCCTGGAACGGGATGTCGATCCACCACGCGCCGATCAGTGCCGACAACCCCAGGGCATAGGCCACGGGCATGCCGATCAGGATCAAGGCGATAAAGCTGCCCAACAGAATCAATGCGTCCATATCAGGCAGCCCCTTCGCTTTCTTCAACCAGGTCGAAGCGCACGACCCGACGGTTGCTCTGGTCACCGAGCAAGAGTTTTTCCAGCACAAAAACCAGGGTCAGCAGCCCGCCAATCGGGATCGGCATATAAGTGATACCGACGCGCAGGGTGGGGATGGCACTCATGAACTGGTTCCAGGTGGACAGGCACAGCTTGGTGCCCCAGATCGTCATGAACAGGCAGATGGTGCCCATCAGCAACTGCGAGACGACACCGATGATCTGGCGTTGGCGGGGCGGCAGGCGGTCGGTGATCATTGCTACCGACATATGCGCACCGGCGCGATAACTGGCAGCGGCGCCGATAAAGGTGAATACCAGCATCAGCAGGATGGCGGTAGGCTCCGGCCAACTCGAACCGGTGCCGAGGACATAGCGGGCGAAGATGCCCCAGGGGATGATCAGCGCGACCCCCAGTACCGAGAGGCCGGCGACCCAGATGCAGGTCATGTAGATACGGTCGTTGATGCGCAGCAGTAAATTCTTCATGGCGTTCACCGTAACCGGGCGCGTCGATGCCGACCGCGCCGGGCCTTGCTAGAGAAGGAGGGCGTTACTGAACGGCGTCGATACGCTGGATGATGTCGGCGTAGGCCGCACCGTACTTGGCGCGAACCGGCGCGGTGGCGTCATAGAAGGGTTTTTTGTCGACGGTGATGAACTCGACACCGGCGGCCTTGAGTTTGGTTTCACTGCTGGCGGACTTGGCGTCCCATAACACGCGCTCGTCAGCCTGGGCGGCCTTGGCGGCTTTTTTCACCATGTCTTGTTGCGCGGGGGTGAGTTTGTTCCAGGTGATTTTCGACATCACGATGGGCTCGGGCAAAATCAGGTGTTCGGTGAGGGTGTAGTACTTGGCGTTCTGGAAATGGTTGTGTTCCAACAGGGTCGGCGGGTTGTTTTCTGCGCCGTCGATGACGCCGGTCTGCAGGGCGCTGAAGATCTCTCCGGTGTCCATGGCGATGCCGTTGGCCCCCATTTCATTGAAGGCTTCGATGAACAAGGGGTTGCCTTGTACGCGGATTTTCATGCCCTTGAGGTCTTCGATCTTGCGCACCGGCTTCTTGGTGTAGAGGTTGCGCGTGCCGCCATCCATCCAGGCCAGGGCGACCAGGCCGAATTCGGAATTGGTGATCTTGGCGAGGATCTCGTCGCCGATCTCGCCGTCGATGACCTTGCGCATATGCGCCTGGTCGCGGAATACGAACGGCAGGTTGAACACGTTCACGTCCGGCACCACCGGGCCGACGATCCCCAGGCTGACACGGGTCATCTGGATGGCACCGACTTGCGCCTGTTCGACCACTTCTTTCTCGGACCCGAGGACACCGCCGGGGAAGTACTTGAAGGTCAGCTCGCCGTTGCTTTCTTTGGTCAGGGCCTTGCCCATGTTCTCTTCGGCCACAACGGTGGGGTAGCCGGCGGGGTGGATGTCGGCGAATTTGATTTCCAGCGCGTGGGCGGCGCTGCTGAGGGTGAAAAGTGCAGCGGCGAGCAAGGTGCGTTTGAAGTCCATGGGGTTTCATTCCTGTCTTGTTATTGTTGTATTCAAGGCACAGCGATGCAGCTAGAGGGTGAAGGTCGGCTCCGGCAATCCGACAACGCCGGGGTTGAGGGCGAACACGCCGCCGGACAGTGACTGTTGACTCTGGTCATCGCGAATCGAGGTGACGAACAGGGTGTCCAGGCGACTGCCGCCAAAGGCGCACATGGTGGGTTTTTTCACTGGGACGGTGAGGGAGCGGTCGAGGCGACCGTCCGGGGTGAAGCGATGGATCAACCCGGCGTCGTTGGCACAGATCCAGTAGCAGCCATCGGCATCCACGGCGGCGCCGTCGGGGCGGCCGAGGTGCTTGTGCATGTCCACGAACACTCGGCGGTTGGACGGTGTGCCGGTGTCGATGTCGTAGTCGAAGGCCCAGATCTGCTGCACCAGCGGATGGGAATCGGAGGCATACATCGTGCGGCCGTCAGGGCTGAACGCCAGGCCGTTCAAGGTGATGAAACCGTCCAGCTGAGCATGGGGCGGCGCACCGGATGCGTAGCGATACAGGGTGCCTTCTGCCGCGTTCAAGCCCATGTCCAGCACCATGCTGCCGGCCCAGAAACGGCCCTGGCGATCACAGCGGCCGTCGTTCAGGCGCATGTCCTGGCGGGGGTGCTCAACAGCCGCCAGCGGCGTGGCATCCAGGCTGCCGTCGTTGTGCGGGGTGAGCTGGAAGAACCCGGTTTCCATGCCGGCGACCCAGTTGCCTGCCTCGGTGCGCGCGATGCAGGCAAGCATCTGCGGAGCGGTCCAGGCCGCCACGTGGCCGCTGGCGGCGCTCCAGCGTTGCAGGCCACCCTTGGGGATATCCACCCAGTACAAGGCGTTTTCCTCGGGGACCCACACCGGGCATTCGCCTACAGCATTGCGGGCATCAACGATCAGTTCAGCGCTCATGGTCAGTCCCCGAAAGGGCCGGCAGCGCAGAATGCCCCGCCCTGGTAGACCTTGGCCGGGTCATCGGCGGCCACGGGTGGCTGGGTTTCGACCTGGGCGCGGAACACTTCGGAGCTGTCTTTGGGCGCAAAGCCCAGGTGGGCGGCGTAGCGGTTGTCCCACCAGGTGTCGAGGTTATCCGACATGCCATAGACCACGGTGTGGCCGACGTTGGGGGTGTACAGCGCGCGCTCGAGCAACTGAGTCAGGTCGTCGAAGCTCAGCCAGGTGTGCATCATGCGGCGGTTCTGCGGTTCCGGGAACGACGAGCCGATGCGGATGCTGACGGTCTCGATGCCGTAGCGGTCAAAGTAGAAACTGGCCATGTCTTCACCGTAGGACTTGGACAAGCCGTAGTAGCTGTCCGGGCGGCGAGGGGAGTGGGCGTCGAGGGTTTCACCTTGCTTGTAGAAGCCGATCACGTGGTTGGAACTGGCGAAAATCACGCGCTTCACACCGTGGCGGCGCGCGGCTTCATAGATATGGAAAATGCCGCTGATGTTTGCGCCGAGCACTTCTTCGAACGAGCGCTCCACCGAGACGCCGCCGAAGTGCAGGATGGCGTCGACGCCTTCTACCAAGTGGTGCACGGCCTGTTTGTCGGCGAGGTCGCAGGGTTGCACTTCTTCGCACGCGTCGGCAGCCGGGGCCATATTGGCGATGTCCGACAGCCGGAGTACCTGGGCGTAAGGACGCAGGCGCTCGCGCAAGACTTTACCCAGGCCGCCAGCCGCGCCGGTGAGCAGCAGGCGATTGAATGGAACGGGCGTGGTTGTGGTGGTGGTCATGAGGGTTCCATTGTTGTTGTAGGTTGTCGTATGACTATGTCGAAGTATCGTTATTGATTCCCCACGTTGTCAACGTCCTTCCGGTCAGGTGATGGCTAGAATGTGGGAGCGGGCTTGCTCGCGAATACGGTGTGTCAGTCGACTCATCCGGTGCTGATGTACCGCATTCGCGAGCTAGCCCGCTCCCACAGAGGTTGTGTGTCGACTACAAGTTTGCGCCGGGTCCAAAACCCTACAACAGTGAGATCGGGTAGCTGATGAATAAGCGATTTTCATCAAACTCGTTATTGCTGAAATCCCGACGCATGGTCGAATTGCGC
Organism: Pseudomonas sp. P7759; assembly: GCF_013386445.1. Taxonomy (NCBI): domain Bacteria; kingdom Pseudomonadati; phylum Pseudomonadota; class Gammaproteobacteria; order Pseudomonadales; family Pseudomonadaceae; genus Pseudomonas; species Pseudomonas sp. P7759. The sequence continues at coordinate 56,815 of NZ_JACART010000014.1, read as the reverse complement.
CAGCGCACATTCAGGTCCTTCAGCGCACCGCTCTGTACCGTGTACGCCAGCTCCGACTCGCGGCCCCATTCCTTGCCATCGGTGATCGCCCCGGTGTGCACGTTACTGCCGCTGATATACCGGTTCATTATGGTCAGCCCCGGAATGCCGAGCACCACGAAGTTGAAGTCATGGCGCACCTGCCAGGACTTTTCCTTGGCGTTATCGTAGCTGGCGTTGTAGCTGTCGTTGGCCAGGGTGCCGCCGCTGGTGCCGTTGACGCGCATCCACACGCTGTCGCCGGTGAGTTTCTGCAAACCCACATAGAAGGTGTTGCCGTTGTATTTGGCCGAGAGCAGGGCGAAGGCGGTCTTGTTGTCGAGGTCGCCGGCCAGGGCGTTGCCGTCTTCCTTACCGGTAAAGAAGCCGAGGTTGGCGCCCAGGGTCCAGTCGCCCACGGGCTGGCTGTGGGTCAGGTTGAAATATTGCTGCTGGTAGATGTCGGTGAGTTCGGCGTACCACACGCCGACCTGGGTGCGTTTGTCGTTGAAGCTGTATTCGCCGCCGCCGAAGTTGAAACGGTCGGAGGTGAAGGCGGCTTTGCCGTTCATGAACATGTCTTCCATGCTCGCATCATTACGCGGGCTGTTACCGCGAAACTGCCCGCCGTAGAGCGTCAGGCCGGCGATTTCATTGGACGTGACCTGGCCGCCACGGAACGTCTGGGGCAGCGAGCGGCCGTCATCGGAGCGCAGGATCGGCAGCACCGGCATCCATTCACCGACCTTCAATTCAGTCTTGGATAACTTGGTTTTCAGCGCCACGCCCAGGCGTCCGAAGTTGTCGGCGGGGCGGCCGTCGCTGTGGATCGGCAGCAACTGAGTACCGCCGGTGCCTTTGCCGCCATCGAGCTTTTGCGAATACAGGCCCAGCACATCAATGCCGAAACCCACGGTGCCTTGGGTGTAGCCGGACTTGGCGTCAAGAATGAAGTTCTGCGTCCACTCTTCGGCCTTGCCCTGGGGGTTGGTCGGGTTGGTGAAGTTGCGGTTGAAATAGGCGTTGCGCAGGTTGAGCGTGGCCTTGGCATCGTCGATGAAGCCTTCGGCCGAGGCGGCGAGGGGCAGGGTAAAGGCCAGGCTGCCGAGACCGATAAAACCCAGGCGAACAGAGGAATTGCGGGCGAGTGAACTCACAGTGAAGCTCCCTTTCTTTTGTTGTTTTTATTATTTGTTATACGTTGTCGTACAACATTGAGTGGGATATTTGCGAGGTTTTCAAGAGCTGTCAAGCAGAAGTTATACGATGACTTGCTCGGGCGGAGGCGGAAAGTTACTCAGGCCGCCATCACCATGGGAGGCAAGGTGCCAAGAAGGGAAACGGCGGCCACCGCTGCAACACCCAGCAGCCACTCCAGCATCACACTGGATTTCAAACTGCCCAGGCGTTGGTCGCAGCGCTCGACGCGCAGGCGGTTCAGCAGCGCCAACGCCAGCATGCCCAGCACCAGAAATACTTTAACCAACAGAATTAGCGCGAACCCGTTGAACAGCGGCGTGGGCCATAGTTGCCCGGTCAGTACACGCACATTGATCAAACCAGTCACCAGCAAACCGGCGACCAGGCCATACCCCACGCCGCTGAACCGCCGCAGGATCGGCTCCAGCGCCAGGGCTGGCGATTGCCTGAGGATCAACACCAGCAACAGCAAGCCGCCGAGCCAGGCACCGACGCACACCAGGTGCACCACTTGATTGAGGATCAGCAATTGGCCGCTGAGCCCATCGAGCATGGCGCCATGCCCGACCGGCGCCAAGGTTGCCAGCAGCAGCGCGATCACCGGCAAGCGTAATGCCCGCCAGGGTTTGGCCAGCACGATTACCAGCAAGAGGTTCAGCAACAGGTGCCACACCCACACCTGGCCAAAGAAGGTCTTGCCCAGCACCAACTGCACGGTGGCCGGTTGCAGCGCCGCGTCCCAACTGCCCGCCATGCTGGCGGTAATCAGCAGCAGCCAGGCCACGCCAGAGAACAAGCCCAGCCAGGCCAGCCCACGGGTGATGCGCTCAAGTTGCCGGTCCAGCGCCGGTTGCGCTTCAGCGCCCAACAGCCAGGGCCTGAATGCACAGGCCCCGAACATCAGCAGCACGACGATGAAATGCAGGAAGCGGCACAGCACCAGCAGCGTTGCCATGGGTTACTGGCCGACCTTGAAGTTGTATTCACCGTTGCTCTTATGAGTGTCGACCGAGACCGCGCTCCACACCACTTTGTAGTTGCCGGCCGCCAAGGGGGCGGCCGGGGTGACGACCAGGACTTTCTTGTCGGCATCCGGTGTTTCCAGACCCTTGATTGCCACTTCGGTGCCGTCCTTGCTCAGGGACACCTTGGTGAAGGTGGCCTCGACGCCTTCGCTGAAGGTCAGGCGCAGGTCCTTGGGCGCGGCGACGCTGCTGTCGGCTGCCGGTTCAGCGCTCTTGAGGTGCGCGTGGGCAAATGCAGCGGAGGCGCCCAGCAGGGAGGCGAGCAGGGCGACGGTGGTGAGGCTTTTCTTGATCAACATTGTTCAATACCTTCAGGGTCAGGGAGTCGGTAGAGCCATGTGCAGCAAGGGAAAGGGCTTGCCTTCGCCATCCAGCGGCGAGCGCGCGACCTGGATAAAACCATAATGCAGGTAGAAACCCACGGCCTGGGGGTTTTGTTCGTTCACGTCCACCGTGAGGGTGTCGTGACGGGCGCGGGCGTGGTCCAGCAACTGGCGGCCGATGCTTTGGCCGCGGCGGTCGGGCTCGATGAACAGCATTTCCACGTTGTGCCCGCCGGTGCCGATAAAACCGGCGATGCCGTTCTGGTCTTCATACACCCACACCTCCAGTGCGGGCATGGGCAGGTAGGTGTCGCGCACCAGGGGCAGCAGGCGTTGAATGTCATCCTCGGGGAGGAAATCATGGGTGGCCCGCACCGAGCGCTCCCAGAGTGCGCCCAGCACGGGGTCGTCGGTGGCCACGCGAGGTCGAATAGTCATTGCAATGATCCTTCATGGGGACCGCGATCCTAACCAATCCCATTTCCAGGGGAAAGGTTCGCGTCAGAAGTTTCATTATGGCCTGTCGCCGCGATCTAGAGCCGATGGTAGTCTTTAAGCCAAGTTGTTGTCAGGGAGCCCTTATGGGCAATCACAAGATCGGAATTCGTCGGGTCAACGTCGAAAAAATCCTGCTGGCGGCGGAGAAAATCTTCGCCGAGAAAGGCTATGGCAGTACCGCCATGGCGGATATCGCCGAAGAAGTGCAACTGCCGCGCTCCAACCTGCATTACTACTTCACCACCAAGAGCGAGCTGTACAGCGCCGTGCTGTTCGACCTGCTGGAAGTTTGGAAGCAGGACGCCTTGAGTTTCGAGACCTTCGATGACCCACGGGTGGTGCTCAGCAGTTACATCCGCGCCAAAATGCAGCGCTCGCGTACCCGGCCCTACGGGTCGAAAGTCTGGGCCAATGAAATCATCCATGGCGCGCCGACCCTCGGTGAAGCATTGGATGAAAGCCTGTACGACTGGGCCAAGATGAAGGAAGCGAAAATTCGCCAGTGGGTGGAAGACAAACGCATCCTGCCGGTGGAGCCGTCCAGCCTGCTGTACATGATCTGGGCCTCGACCCAGCACTATGCCGACTTTGATCATCAGGTGAAGATCCTGAATGAGCACCAGCCGTTGTCGGATATGCAGTTCGAGAAGGCGATTCAGACGGTGACGAGCGTGATTTTGCGGGGGATTGGGTTGGAGCCTTGAGCCTTAGGGTGACGCAGATGGCCTCATCGCAGGCAAGCCAGCTCCCACAGTTCACCGCATTTTGTCTGAAGGAATGCAGTCGAATGTGGGAGTTGGCTTGCCTGCGATAGCGATCTAAAGGACTACACCGCCTCCCGGTAGGGATTCCTTGGATCCTGCGTCCAATTCAAGAACGGCTTGCCGGTGTCCATCGGCACCATCTCGATACAGTCCGCCACCGGGCAGGTGATCTGGCACAGGTTGCAGCCCACGCACTCGTCATCGATCACCTCGTATTTATGTGTGCCATCCGCCTGTTTCAAACTGGCGATGGCCTGGTGCGAGGTGTCCTCACAGGCAATATGGCAACGCCCGCAGCCAATGCAGGCCTCCTGATCGATCTTCGCAATCACCTGATAGTTGATGTCCAGGTACTTCCAGTCTGTCGTGTTGCCCACCGCACGTCCGGAAAAGTCCTGCAGACTGTTGTAGCCTTGACTGTCCATCCATCGCGACAGCCCGTCCTTCATCTCCTCCACAATCCGAAACCCATGCAGCATCGCCGCCGTGCACACCTGCACTGCGCCGCAGCCCAGGGCGACAAACTCCGCCGCGTCACGCCAGTTGCCGATGCCGCCAATGCCGCAGATCGGCAAGCCTTGGGTCTGCGGGTCGCGGGCGATTTCGGCGACCATGTTCAGCGCAATCGGCTTGACCGCCGAGCCGCAATAACCGCCATGAGTGCTTTGCGTGCCCACCACCGGCAACGCGACCATGCGTTCCAGGTCCACGCTGGTGATGGAGTTGATAGTGTTGATCAACGACACCGCGTCCGCCCCCCCACGATACGCCGCCCGCGCCGCCACGCGGATGTCGGTGATATTCGGCGTGAGCTTGACGATCACCGGCAGCGAGCAATACGTCTTGCACCAGCGTGTCACCTGTTCCACATACTCAGGCACCTGGCCCACCGCCGCGCCCATGCCGCGTTCGGGCATGCCGTGGGGGCAACCGAAGTTCAGTTCGATACCGTCGCAGCCGGTGGCTTCCACCAGCGGCAGGATGTTTTTCCAGGACTCCTCGACGCACGGCACCATCAGCGACACGATCAGCGCGCGGTCGGGCCAGTCCTTTTTCACCTGGGTGATTTCCCGCAGGTTGATCTCCAGCGAGCGGTCGGTAATCAGCTCGATATTGTTGATGCCCAGCACTTCACGGTTGGCGCCGTAATGCGCCGAGTAGCGTGACGACACGTTGACCGCTGCCGGATCCTCGCCCAGGGTTTTCCACACCACGCCGCCCCAGCCGGCTTCGAAGGCGCGCACCACGTTGTAGGCCTTGTCGGTGGGCGGCGCGGAGGCCAGCCAGAACGGGTTGGGGGCTTTGATGCCGGCAAATACAATCGAGAGATCGGCCATTACGCAGCCTCCACATTCAGCATGAGTTGGGCGTGCATGGCCTCGGCGGCCAGCTTGCCGTGTTGCACCGCCTGCACGGTGAGGTCCTGGCCGAGGCTGACGCAATCGCCACCCGCGTACACGCCGGGAATGCTGGTGCGCAGCTGTTCATCGACGAAGATCCGTTCACCGACACGCTGCAGTTGCTGGGCCAGCGGATCGTGCAGTGCCGTGTTATCGAAGCCCTGGCCGATGGCCTTGAAGATCGCATCGGCCGCCAGTTCGAAGGTTTCGCCGGTCGGGTGCAAACGGCCGTTTTCCATGCGTGTGCGCAAGAAGCGCATGCCACGCACATGGCCCTGATCGTCCAGCAGCACGGCTTCCGGCTGGGCCCAGGTCAGCAGGCGCACCTGGTTGGCCTTGGCGATATCCTGTTCGTGATGAGTGGCGCCCATGACTGCCAAGCCACGGCGGTACACAAGGTTGACATCGCGAGCACCGAGACGGGCCATCTGCACGGCCATGTCGATGGCGGTGTTGCCGGCGCCAAGCACGATGCAGCGATCGGCCAGGGGCAGTTGGGTCAGGTCGTCGGCTTGGCGCAACTCGCGGATGTAGTCGGTGGCGGCAAGCAGGCCGGGGGCGTCCTCAAAGGGCAGGCCGAGTTGTTTGCTGGCGGCCAGGCCGAGGCCGAGGAACACCGAATCGAATTGCTGGTGCAGTTCACTCAACGTGAGGTTGTCTCCCAGGCGCTGGCCGTGGCGAATCTCGATGCCACCAATCTGCAGGAGGAAATCCAACTCCTTCTGCGCGAAGTCATCCACCAGCTTGTACTTGGCGATCCCGTATTCATTCAGGCCACCGGCTTTTTCACGGGCTTCGAAGATCACCACGTCATGGCCGTGCAAGGCGCTGCGGTGGGCGCACGCGAGTCCAGCAGGCCCGGCGCCCACCACGGCGATGCGCTTGCCGGTAGAGGCGGCGCGGTGGAAGGGGTGTTCGCTGAAGTGCGCATTGTCGACGGCATAACGTTGCAACAGGCCGATCAGCACTGGGGCGCATTCTTCGGCGTTGTTACGCACACACGCCTGCTGGCACAGAATCTCGGTGGGGCAGACCCGCGCGCAACTGCCGCCGAGGATGTTGGCCGAGAGGATTTTGTGCGCGGCGCCTTGCACGTTTTCGGTGTGGATGTTGCGGATGAACGACGGGATGTCGATCTCGCTGGGGCATGCATTCACGCACGGCGCGTCGTAGCAATACAGGCAGCGCGAGGCTTCCAGTTGGGCTTGCCGGGCGTTGAGCGGTGGCGCCAGGTCGGTGAAATGACTGGCGAGCGTCGGTCCATCCTCAGCGGGATGGGGGAGGTGGGTCAGGGTCTGGATCACGGTGTTGGCCTCACGGTTATTGAGGTGCTGCCTCTGATGGGCATTGGTTTTTGTGTTGCCTGTACTGGCCTCATCGCAGGCAAGCCAGCTCCCACATTTGAACTGTGTGAACCCGATCAAATGTGGGAGGGGGCTTGCTCCCGAAGGCGGCTTCAGCGTTTCACAGCCACTGGCTTGGAATGCGCAGCCCGCTTGCTCAACTGCTCAAACACCGGCGGATACGTCGGCCGCTCCACATACCGCCCGGCACCGCGCTCGGCGCGCAGGTCGCCATCGGCCCAGACCAGCTTGCCCTGGCTGATGGTGTGGCTCGGCACGCCGCGCACGGTCTTGCCTTCGAAGATGTTGAAATCGACTTTCTGGTGGTGAGTCTTGGCGGAAATGGTCCGCGTACCCTCGGGGTCCCATAGCACCAGGTCGGCATCCGCACCCACGCGGATCGCGCCTTTGCGCGGGTAGAGGTTGAAGATCTTCGCGGTGTTGGTGGAGGTCAGCGCGACAAACTCCTGCATCGACAAACGGCCGGTGTTGACCCCTTCATCCCACAGCAGCGCCATGCGGTCTTCGATGCCGGCGGTGCCGTTGGGGATCTTGCTGAAGTCGTCACGGCCGGCGGCTTTCTGCTCGGCGCAGAAGCAGCAGTGATCGGTGGCGGTGGTGTGCAGGTTGCCGGATTGCAGGCCATGCCACAGCGCTTCCTGGTGCCCGCGTGGACGGAACGGCGGGCTCATCACGTAACCGGCGGCGGTTTGCCAGTCCGGGTGCTGGTAGACGCTGTCGTCCAGCAACAAGTGGCCGGCCAGCACTTCGCCGTAGACCGGCTGGCCTTTGCTGCGGGCGTAGGTGATTTCATCCAGCGCTTCCTGGGTGGATACGTGTACCAAGTAGAGCGGCGTGCCGATGGTCTCGGCGATGCGAATGGCGCGGCTGGCCGCTTCGCCTTCGACTTGCGAAGGGCGCGACAGCGGATGCGCCTCGGGCCCGGTAATGCCTTGGGCCATCAGCTTGCGTTGCAGGTGGTACACCAGCTCGCCGTTTTCCGCGTGCACGGTGGGCACCGCGCCCAGTTCCAGGCAGCGTTCGAAACTGGCGACGAGGGTGTCGTCCGCCGCCATGATCGCGTTCTTGTAGGCCATGAAATGCTTGAAGCTGTTGATGCCGTGGTGGCTGACCAGCTCGGCCATTTCCTCACGCACCTGTTCGCTCCACCACGTGATCGCCACGTGGAAGCCGTAGTCCGAGGCGGATTTTTCCGCCCAGCCACGCCACTGGTGAAACGCTTCCAACAGGGATTGCTGCGGGTTGGGAATCACAAAGTCGATGATCGACGTGGTGCCGCCCGCCAGGCCTGCCGCCGTGCCACTGAAAAAGTCTTCACTGGCCACCGTGCCCATGAAGGGCAGTTGCATATGGGTATGGGGGTCGATGCCGCCGGGCATCAGGTATTGGCCGCTGCCATCGAGTATTTCAGTGCCGGCGGGAATATCCAGATTCGTACCAATAGCCCGGATTAGACCGCCTGCGCATAACACATCGGCGCGGTAACTTTCATCATGGGTAATAACGGTGGCGCCACGGATCAACAGCGACATGTCGAGTTCCTCACAGGCTTGACCGGCTTGTGCCAGTTCTAAGTGTTGTAATGCTGCTTACCGAGGGTCAGTTAATTCCTGTCATCGGTGACAGGAATAGAAACTAGCCCGAGTTTTTAGATTGGGCAAGAAGATTTTTCATAAGCTTATATCTGAATTAACTATTTGATTTATATGAATAAAAATAGAAAGTCACCAAAATGTAGCGTGCTATCACCATTTTGACGCACTTGACAGGTTCTTAAATTGAGCAACATTTCTTATTGCAAATCAGACGCTTGAGACTTGCCTCTTGACGGGGCAGGGAAATAAAAATAATTGTGTTGCACCAGATTGAGTCCTGACAGTTCGGGCAACTTCCACGTTATCTAGCCTGAGTAACGTGGCAAGTACCGCAGGCTCACTCGGAAAGCTGATAAACATCAGCGAGTTATATAAGCGGTGCGGGTGCGGTAACGGTTGTCGGCACGGATATTGAGTGCAGTGGCGGCTGGCCGGGCCCGTGATGTCATGTTGTTTACGAGGTACTCCGGCCACCGGCACACACCGTGCAGGTGAGCAAAAATAATTCGAAAAAACCGTGGAGCGGCCATGCAACAGAACAGATCGCAAGTCATTGAGCGCAACGGCCTGTACGAACTCGACGCCGGCCCCGACGTCCTCGACAGTCCGCGCTACAACCACGACATGGCACCGACCAAGGTGCACGAACGCACCTGGAACAAGTGGCACATCACCGCGCTGTGGGTCGGCATGTCCATCTGCGTGCCCACCTACACCTTGGGCGGGGTGCTCACCGCGTATTTCGGCTTGTCGGTGGGCGAGGCGCTGATGGCGATCTTGCTGGCGAACATAGTGGTGTTGATCCCGCTGACCCTCAATGCCTTCCCCGGCACCAAGTACGGCATACCGTTTCCGGTGCTGCTGCGCTCGTCGTTCGGCATCCTCGGTTCCAACGTGCCATGCCTGATCCGCGCGCTGGTGGCCTGTGGCTGGTTTGGTATCCAGACGATGTTCGGCGGGCTGGCGATTCACCTGTTTCTCGGCTCGATCTTCGAGGGCTGGAAGTCCCTTGGCGGCACTGGTGAAGTGATCGGCTTCATGATTTTCTGGTGCCTGAATCTGTGGGTGGTGCTGCGTGGCGCCGAGTCGATCAAGCGCCTGGAGACCCTGTCGGCGCCGTTGCTGGTGGCGGTGGGCATTGGCCTGCTGGTGTGGGCGATGCCCAATGTATCCATCAGTGAGTTGATGGCGATCCCGCCGAAACGCCCGGAAGGCGCGAGCCTCACCGGTTACTTCATGGCCGGTCTCACCGCGATGGTGGGTTTCTGGGCCACCTTGTCGCTGAATATCCCGGACTTCAGCCGTTACGCCAACAGCCAGAAGGACCAGATCCTCGGGCAGATCTTCGGCCTGCCGCTGACCATGTTCCTGTTCGCCGCCCTTGGCGTGATCATGACCGCCGCGTCGGTGAAACTGGTGGGGGTCAGCGTGTCCGACCCGGTGACCCTGATCGGGCATATCCAGAGCCCGGTGTGGGTGGCCATCGCGATGGCGTTGATCATCATCGCGACCTTGTCCACCAACACGGCGGCGAACATTGTGTCGCCCACCAATGACTTCCAGAACATCGCGCCCAAGCTGATCAACCGCACCACGGCAGTGATCCTGACCGGTCTGGTGGGGCTGGCGCTGATGGGTCATGAGTTGCTGAAAAAACTCGGCCTGATCGTGTCCGACGTAAGCCTGGAAACCGTGTATTCCAACTGGTTGCTGGGCTATTCAAGCCTGCTGGGGCCCATTGCCGGGATCATGGTGGTGGACTACTTCATCACCCGTAAACAACAACTCGACCTGGCCGGCCTGTACCGCGACGACGTGTACCCGGCATGGAACTGGAGCGGTTTCATCGCGTTCGGTGTGCCGGTGGTGCTGACCTTGCTGTCCCTGGGCAGCGATGCGTTCAGCTGGTTCTACAGCTACGGCTGGTTTACCGGCTCGGCGTTGGGCGGCCTGTTGTACTACGGCCTGAATGCCAAGCGCGGGACCAGCCCGGTTGCCGTCAATCCATAAGAAAAAACCAGCCTGAGGAGATCACTCATGAACGCTGCCCTCGACGTCCTGCAAATCAACCGCGACCGCCTGTGGCAGTCGCTGATGGACCTGGCCAAGCTCGGCGCCACGCCCAAGGGCGGTGTGTGTCGCCTGGCCCTCACCGACCTGGATCGCAAGGCCCGCGACCTGTTCGTGCAGTGGTGCGAAGAGGCCGGCTGCACGGTGACCGTGGATGGCATCGGCAACATCTTCGCCCGTCGTCCGGGGCGTAATCCGAACCTGCCGCCGGTGATGACCGGCAGCCACATCGACACCCAGCCCACCGGCGGCAAGTTCGACGGTTGCTTCGGCGTGCTGGCGGGTGTGGAAGTACTGCGCACCCTCAACGACCTGAACGTAGAAACCGAGGCGCCGTTGGAAGTGGTGGTGTGGACCAACGAAGAGGGCTCGCGTTTTCCGCCGTGCATGATGGGCTCGGGCGTGTTCGCCGAGAAGTTCACCCTCGCCGATACGTTGGCCAAGGTCGATGCGGACGGCGTCAGCGTGGGCGATGCGCTGAACGCGATTGGCTACGCGGGCGCGCGGCCGGTCAGCGGGCACAAGGTGGGTGCTTATTTCGAGGCGCACATCGAACAGGGGCCGATCCTTGAGGACGAGAAAAAAACCATCGGCGTGGTGCTGGGTGCCCTCGGGCAGAAGTGGTTCGACCTGAAACTGCGCGGCGTCGAGGCCCATGCGGGGCCGACGCCGATGCACCTGCGCAAGGATGCTCTGGTGGGCGCGGCGGCGGTGGTGGCGGCGGTGAATGCGGCGGCGCTTGGGCATCAACCCCATGCCTGCGGCACCGTCGGTTGCCTGCAGGCTTACCCCGGCTCGCGCAACGTGATTCCTGGTGAGGTGCGCATGACCCTGGACTTTCGTCATCTGGAGCCGGCGCGATTGGACTCGATGATTGCCCAGGTGCGCAAGGTGATTGAAGACACCTGTGCCAAGCATGGCTTGAGCTTCGAGATGGAACCCACGGCCGATTTTCCGCCGCTGTATTTCGATAAGGGCTGCGTCGACGCAGTGCGGGAGGCCGCCAATAGCCTGGGCTTGTCGAACATGGACATCGTCAGTGGGGCAGGGCATGACGCGATCTTCGTGGCCGAACTGGGCCCGGCGGGCATGATTTTTGTGCCGTGCGAGGGCGGCATCAGCCACAACGAAATTGAAAACGCCGCCCCGGATGATCTGGCGGCGGGGTGTGCGGTGCTGCTAAAGGCGATGGTCGCGGCTTCTGCGGCCATCGCCAGCGGCAAGCTGGCGGCCTGAGTGGCGCTTGCTCAGGCCAGTTCGGTGGCGGTGTTTTTCACCACCGCCAATTCCGGATGTGCCACCAACTTATCGATGTGCAACTCATCATTGTTCAACCAGGTCTCCGTCAGCACCCGGTAATGCTCCATGTCCCGGCAGCGCATGCGCAGGCTGTAGTCAAACGGGCCGCTGATCAACTGGCATTCGAACACCTGCGGGCAAGCCTTGACGCAGGCTTCGAAGGCCTTTTGCGCCGAGCGCCCGCTCTGGTTGGACAAGGCCACCAGCACCAGCAACGACAGGCCTGGCGAAACCATCTGCACATCGATGATCGCCCCATACCCACGGATCACCCCGCGCCGCTCCAGCTTGCGCACCCGTTCCAGGCAGGGCCTGGGCGTGAGGTGCACCAGCGACGAGAGCTTTTCGTAGGTGATACGCCCTTGGTGGCGCAGCACTTCGATGATGGCTTCATCGATGCGGTCCAGCGCGGGGGAGGAATGGGGTCCGTTGGCCTTGGTATCCATGGGTTTCACTTCAAACGGTTGGAAAGAAATTGCTGCAAGCGTTCGCTGTTGGGGTGGTCGAGGATCCTGGCGTCGCCGTGCTCCTCAACCCGGCCCTGGTGCAAGAACAGCACTTGGCTGGACACCTGGCGGGCAAAGCCCATTTCGTGGGTGACCATCAGCATGGTACGACCTTCCTCGGCCAACGTCTGTATGACTTTGAGTACTTCTCCTACAAGCTCTGGGTCGAGTGCGGAAGTCGGTTCATCGAAGAGGATAATCTCTGGCTCCATCGCCAAGGCCCGCGCAATCGCGACGCGCTGTTGTTGGCCGCCGGAGAGAAACGCCGGGTACTGATCCGCCACGCGGCCCGGCAGGCCGACCTTGTCCAAGTACAGGCGCGCGCGTTTTTCCGCCTCGGCGGCGCTCACGCCCAGCACCCGGCGCGGAGCCATGGTGATGTTTTCCAGCACGGTCATGTGGCTCCACAGGTTGAAATGCTGGAACACCATGGCCAGGCGTGTGCGCAGGTTCTGCAACTGCGCTTGATGCGGCGCACGGGTGCCGGCACGGCCCTGGCGCATTTCGATGCTGATGCCGTCCAGGGTGATCACCCCGGCGTCGGGCTGTTCGAGGAAATTGATGCAGCGCAGCATCGTGCTTTTGCCCGAGCCGCTGGCGCCGATCAGGCTGATCACATCGCCCTGGCGCGCATTCAGGGACACCCCCTTGAGCACTTCGTGTTCGCCGTAGCGTTTGTGGATGCCTTCGACTTGCAGCTTGATGGCGGCGGTAGCGGGTTTGGCAACGGGTTCGTCAACGGGATAAGCGGCCAGGGCCTGCGCGGACTGATTCATGGGTTAGCCTCGGGTAGGAACAAGAAAACGCATCCAGCGACGTTCGGCCAGTCGGAACAGGCCCACCAGCGCAAAGGACAGCAGCATGTAGAGCAGGGCCGCGATGCCGAAGGCCTGGAACGTCAGGAAGGTTTCGGCATTGGCATCGCGGGCCACTTTGAGGATGTCGGCCACGGTGGCGGTAAACGCCAGGGAGGTGGCATGCAGCATCAGGATCATTTCATTGCTGTAGGCCGGCAATGCGCGGCGCAGCGCGGCCGGTACCACCACGAACAGGTTCAAGCGCCAGCCATGCAGGCCATAGGCGCGGGCCGCTTCGATTTCGCCATGGGGAATATTGCGGATCGCCCCGGCGAAGATTTCCACGGTGTAGGCGCAGGTGTTGAGCACAAAGGCCAGCAGCGTGCAGTTCAGCGCGTTGCGGAAAAACTGGTTGAGCAGGGCGTTGTCCTGCACCACTTCCAGGCTGTACAGCCCGGTGTAGCAAATCAGCAGCTGGATATACAGCGGCGTGCCGCGAAACAGGTAGGTATAGACCTCTACCGGCCAGCGCAGCCAGACGTGCTCGGAGACGCGTGCCAGTGCCAGCGGAATCGACAGGATGAAGCCGAACACCACCGAGATGATGAACAGCCACAGGGTCATGGCGACGCCGGACAACCCCGCGCCATCGCTGAACAGATAGGCCAGGCCGTATTGCTGGAACAGTTCGATCATCGCGCCATCCCCTTGATGCCGAGGTTGTAGCGCCGTTCGAGGCGCTTGAAGATGCGGTTGGACAAGGTGGTGATCACCAGGTACACCAGGCCGGCGAGGATCAGGAAGTACAACGGCTCGTTGGTGGTTTTGCCGGCATTTTGTGCGGCCTTGACCAGGTCCGACAGGCCGATGATCGACACCAGCGCCGTGGACTTGAGCAGCACCAGCCAGTTATTGCCCAGGCCTGGCAGGGCAAAACGCATCAGTTGCGGGAACAGCACCAGGTGAAAGCGCTGCCAGCGGCTCAGGCCGTAGGCGGTTGCCGCTTCCAGTTGGCCGGCCGGCACGCTGAGGATCGCGCCCCGGAAGTTCTCGGTGAAATACGCGCCGTAGATAAACCCAAGGGTGACCACCCCGGCGGTGAACGGGTCGATTTCAAAGTAGTTCCAGCCGAACATTTCGCTCAGGTCGTTGAGCCACAGTTGCAGGCTGTAGAAGATCAGCAGGATCAGCACCAGGTCCGGCACGCTGCGGATCAAGGTGGTGTAGAGCGTGGCCGGCACGCGCAGCCATTTGGCGCGGGAGAGCTTGGCGCCGGCGGCGATCAGGCCCAGGGCGAGGCTCAGGGCCAAGGCAAGGAATGACAGTTTGAGGGTCATCCAGGCGCCTTGGGCCAGCATGGGGCCGTAGCCTTGCAGGTTGAGGAGGTCGTTCATGGGGTAGATCTCGAAGGAGCGCACAGGTTGATTGTGGGAGCAGGCAAGCCAGCTCCCACACAAGGACGAGGCTGCTATTCGTGGTAGATGTCCTGATCACCGAAGTATTTCTTCTGGATCTGGGCATAAGTCCCATCCGCCTGCACAGCAGCGATGCCCTTGTTGATCAGCGCCCGCAGTTCCTGATCGTTCTTGCGCAAGCCCATGGCGATGTCCAGGGGCAAGGTCGGGTCCTTGAAGGCCGGGCCGGTCTTGAAGTCGGCGCCTTCGGGTTTGGACAGGAAGTTGAGCTGGGCTTCGAGCTTGTCGGTCAGGGTCGCGTCGAGGCGGCCGTTTTGCAGGTCGGCGTAGTTCTGGTCCTGGGACTGGTACGCTTTGATCTGCGCGCCGAGCTTGGCCAGGTGCGCACGGGCATAGGCCTCTTGCAGCGAGCCCTGCAATACGCCGACTTGCTTGCCCTTCAGCGATTCCGGCGTGTCGCCGAAGTCGGCACTTTTGCGCGTAATCACCGAGGTCGGGCTGAGGAACAGGCGGTCACTGAAGTCGATGATCTTTTCGCGGGCCGGGGTTACGGCCATGGAGGACATGATCGCGTCGAACTTGCGTGCGCGCAGGGCCGGGATCATGCCGTCGAATTCGTTGTGCACCCAGGTGCATTTCACTTCCAGCTTGGCGCAGATGGCGTTGCCCAGTTCGATATCGAAGCCTTGCAGGCTGCCGTCGGCGGCGACGGATTCGAAGGGGGGATATTCGGGGAATACGCCGAAGCGGATTTCTTTCCAGTCCTGGGCGTGGGCGGCGGTGGCGCAGAGTGGCAACAGCAATGCGGCGAAGAGTGATCGCAGTGGAGTCATGTGGAGTCCCTATATTTTGTAATTGATGTCAGGGCAGTAATCGAGTTGAAACAAATCGTTTTTATTGGTGGGAGAGAATGCTCCAAGGTGGTGCGTTTTTTGTGTCGTTTACCCCTCACATAAAGCGCGAATTGCGCTGTTAAAACCGACAATGCAGCGGAATCGGCTGAGTCACCCGCTGAATCGGCTTTTCACTACGGTGAATCTGGCCCGCCCTCAGCTCAAAGCGGCAGGCCAGAGCGTTCTCAGGCGCGCTTTTTCTGCTGTAGCCGAGGCTGCTGGGCCAGGCGAGCGAACAGGTCTTTCGGGTCGGCCAGGTCCGGCACCAACTCAAGATCGCTGCCTACATCCAGGGCCTTGGCCACGTCCAGCACATAACGCAGGGCCGAGTAGTCTTCGATGGCAAAACCCACCGAGTCGAACAGAGTGACCTGGCGCGCATTTTCGCGGCCGGGCTGTTGGCCGTTGATCACTTGCCACAGTTCGGTGACGGGCGAGTCTTCCGGCATGTGCTGGATTTCACCTTCGATGCGGCTTTGCGGCTCGTACTCCACGATCACCCGCGCGCGCTCGACGATACGTCGGTCCAGCTCGGTCTTGCCGGGGCAGTCGCCGCCGACGGCGTTGAGGTGCATGCCGGGCTCGATCATCTCGTCTGTCAGGATGGTGGCGTAGGCCTTGTCGGCGGTGACTGTGGTGACGATGTCCGCGCCTTTCACCGCTTCGGCGACGCTGCCGGCCAGGATCACCTTGATCGCCGGGAACGCCTTGAGGTTGGCCGCCAGCTTGGCGGTGGCCTTGGCGTCGATATCGAACAGGCGGATCTCATTGATGCCGAGCATGGCGTGGAAGGCCAGGGCCTGGAACTCGCTCTGGGAGCCGTTGCCGATCAGCGCCATGCTGCGGCTGTTGTCGCGGGCCAGGTAGCGGGCGACCAGCGCCGAGGTGGCGGCGGTGCGAATCGCGGTGGTCAAGGTCATTTCTGCCAGCAGCACCGGCAGGCCGGTGTCCACATCGCCCAGGGCACCGAAGGCCATCACGGTGAGCATGCCGGCCAGGGTGTTTTTCGGGTGGCCGTTGACGTATTTGAACGCGTACAGCGACGCGTCGGACACCGGCATCAGTTCGATTACGCCGTCCGCCGAGTGGTTGGCCAGGCGCGCGCATTTTTCGAAATCCTGCCAGCGCAGGTAGTCGGCACGGATGTACTCGGCCATTTCGGTGATACAGGTTTGCAGGCCTTTTTGCGAGACCAGGTAGCAGAGGTCGTTGACGTCGATATAGCGGGTCATGGCAAGACTCCTTGAGTTATTGGACGGTGGCGCGGGCGGGCAGGTGCACTTCCGCCAGCATGCAGCGGGCACTGCCGCCGCCGATGCGTTCGATGTTGTCGATGTTCACCACCACCGGGCGCGTATGGCGTTCCACATGCACGCGCTGCGCGGGTTGCAGGGCGCCCCAGGCGCTGGCCGACATCACCAGCAGCGGCTGGCCGTCGCGGTCATGCACTTCGAGCATGTTGCCGGCGAAGGCCTCCAACTGGTCGAAGTCGAGGGCGAGGATGTCTTTGCCGGTGTCGCGCAGGGAGCGTTCCAGGGCCTGGCGTTCGCTGGCGTCCGGCAGGGCTTGCAGGCACACCACCGAAAGGTCGCGACCGACGCTCATCATCACGTTGCTGTGGTAGATCGGCGCGTGATGGCGGTCGACGGCGTGGAACACACAGAGCTGGTAATCGAGGCGTTCGGCGAACTGGCGCAGGGCGTCGTGGTGGGTGCGCCCGGAGTGGCAGGCGTAGCTGATGCGATGCTGGCGGTCGAGCACCATGCTGCCGGTGCCTTCGAGGAAGATGTTCTGTTGTTCCAGGTGGCTGAGGTCGATGGTGCTGTTGATCGCGAAGCGTTGCTCCAACACTTGCAGCACGCCTTTGTTGCGCTCCAGTCGTCGGTTCTGGCCTTCCATCGGGTACAGCACCAGGCTGCCGTCGGCGTGGCTGCTCCACCAGTTATTGGGGAAGATCGAATCGGGCGTATGAGGCGCCGGCGTGTCTTGCACCACCAGGACTTCGACGCCGTGCTGGCGCAGGGTATCGACATAGCCGTCGAATTCTTCCAGCGCTTTCTGCTGTGCGCTGAGGGGGTCGAGGGGCTGGCGTTGGAAGCGGTTGTTGATCGCGGTGTCCGGGTTGAAGGCAAAGCGCGCCGGGCGAATCATCAAGACGGTATTGGTGGTTTGCATGGGTGCACGAATCCATGGGGTTGAGCTGTGGGGCTATTTTGTGCGGTATGGCGGATGAATCCCGGCTGAAACCTAAGGGCGGCTCAGCCGGGAAAGCTGAAAAGTGGGGTAGGGCAGCCGAATCGGCTGTTCGGGCGGGCGCAGGTCAAAATTGGTATTGTGCGGGTTGTTAAAACGCCGTCAGCCAGGAGGAATCATGTCTACCGCCGTTCGTCTCGCCCAGGCAGCCGATGCCGAAGGGATCAGCCAGGTCATCCTGGCGGCCTTGCACAGTAGCAATGCGCGGGATTACCCGGCGGATGTGATTGCGCGGGTGGCGAGTAATTTCACGCCGGATGCGGTGTTGATCTTGCTCAAGCGCCGCCTGGTGCTCGTGGCCATTCAAGATCAAGTGATCGTCGCCACCGCCGCCCTCGACGCCAACGTGGTGCGCTCGGTGTTCGTCAATCCGGCGCTGCAAGGGCAAGGCATTGGCCGGCTGCTGATGATCGAAATCGAGTTGCGCGCCCGTGAGGCCGGGGTGACGGTATTGAGCGTGCCGTCATCACTGACCGCCGAGCCGTTCTACACCAAGCTGGGGTTTAACACCGTGCGTGATGTCTATCACGGCAATGAACGCACGCTGGTGATGGAAAAGGCGCTGCTGTCCCGGCATCCCATCGGACCGTATCGCGACCGCCAGCATCGGGTGCAAGTGGTTGCGTTATGGCAGCAGGCCTTTGGCTATGAGACTGCCCATAATGTACCCACCCTGGCGATCGATAAGAAGTTGGCCGTCAACGATGGGTTGTTCTTCGTGGCCACGGATAAAAAGACGGTGATCGGAACGATTCTGGCCGGTTACGACGGGCACCGTGGCTGGCTGTATTCGGTGGCGGTGCACGCCGACTATCGGCGCCATGGCTTGGGGTCTTCACTGGTGCGTCATGCGGAACAGGCATTGACCGCCTTGGGTTGCATGAAGGTCAACCTGCAGATCACTGGCGGCAATGATGCGGTGGTGGGGTTCTACGAGGCGTTGGGGTATGGGGTGGAGCCGAGGATCAGCATGGGCAAGAAGATCACGGTGAATATCCCGGAACAATAAAAAACCCGCCATCTGGCGGGTTTTTTCAGGGTTGCTTAGACCTTGACGATCCAGCCTTGCGGCGCTTCAACGTCACCGGTCTGCACACCGGTCAGCTCTTTGTAGAGCTTCTGGGTGATCGGGCCGACTTCGGTCTCGCTGTGGAACACGTGCAGCTTGCCGTTGTACTGGATGCCGCCGATGGGCGAGATCACCGCAGCGGTACCGCAGGCGCCGGCTTCCTTGAATTGGTCCAGTTTGTCGATGAACACTTCGCCCTCGACCACGTCCAGGCCCAGGCGGGTCTTGGCCAGTTCGATCAGCGACAGGCGAGTGATGCCTGGCAGCACCGAAGGCGACTTCGGCGTGATGAACTGGTTGTCGTGGGTGATCCCGAAGAAGTTGGCCGAGCCGACTTCTTCGATTTTCGAATGGGTCATCGGGTCCAGGTAGATCGCGTCGGCAAAGCCGGCTTTCTTCGCTTCGGAACCTGGCATCAGGCTGGCGGCGTAGTTGCCACCGACCTTGGCGGCACCGGTGCCTTGTGGCGCGGCGCGGTCGAAGGTGGAGATCTGGAAATTGTGCGGCACCAGGCCGCCTTTGAAGTAGGCGCCGACCGGGATGCAGAACACGGAGAAGATGAACTCCGGCGCGGTGCGCACGCCGATGTTGTCACCGGTGCCGATAACGAACGGGCGCAGGTACAGCGCGCCGCCGCTGCCGTACGGCGGGATGAAATGTTCGTTGGCCTTGACCACTTGTTTGCAGGCATCGATGAACACGTCGGTCGGCACATGCGGCATCAGCAGGCGCGCGCAGCTGCGTTGCATGCGGGCGGCGTTCTGGTCCGGGCGGAACAGGTTGATCGAACCGTCCTTGCAGCGGTAGGCCTTGAGGCCTTCAAAGCATTGCTGGCCGTAGTGCAGGGCGGTGGAGCCCTCGCTGATGTGCAGCACGTTGTCGTCGGTCAGGGTGCCTTCTTGCCATTCGCCGTTTTTCCAGACCTGGAGAAACCGCTTGTCGGTCTTGATGTAGTCAAAACCCAGCTTGTCCCAATTGATGCTTTCGTTACCCATGACACCCTCTATCGTTGGTCAAGTCGGTTTTTTTCTGGATGGGCGCAACAATACTTCATTAGCCGGTGCCTTAGCACCCCCTCAAAGGTGCAACGCATGCCCCAGCGCCCGCAGCGCGGATTCCTGCACCGCTTCACCAAGGGTCGGGTGGGCGTGGATGGTGCCCGCCACGTCCTCCAGGCGCGATCCCATTTCCAGGCTCAGGCCAAAGGCGGTGGACAGCTCGGAGACACCCACCCCCACGGCCTGCCAGCCGACGATCAGGTGGTTGTCACGCCGCGCCACTACCCGTACGAAGCCGGTTTTCGACTCCAGGGTCATCGCCCGGCCATTGGCCGCGAACGGGAAGCTTGAGACGATGCAGTCCAATCCGGCGGCCTTGGCTTCGTCCGGGGTCTTGCCGACCACCACCAGTTCCGGGTCGGTGAAGCACACCGCCGGGATCGCGGCCGGGTTGAATTCGCGGGACTTGCCGCTGATCAGTTCGGCGACCATTTCGCCCTGGGCCATGGCGCGGTGCGCGAGCATTGGCTCGCCGCTCAGGTCGCCGATGGCGTACACGTTGCGCATGCTGGTCTGGCAGCGGCTGTCGATCTTGATCGCCGCGCCGTTCATCTCCAGGTTCAACGCTTCAAGGTTCCAACCCTGGGTGTTGGGTTTGCGACCGACGGCGACCAGCACCTGGTCGGTTGCCAACGACAGGGTGTCGCCATTCGGGTCGCGTACTTGCAGGCTGCCATCGGCAAAACCGGTGACGCTGTGCTTGAGGTACAGCTTCACGCCCAGTTGCTTGAGGGATTCGTTCACCGGCTGCGTCAGCTCCGCGTCATAGGCCGGCAGGATCCTATCCTGCGCCTCGACCACACTGACCTCGGCGCCGAGCTTGCGGTAGGCGATACCCAGTTCCAGGCCGATATAACCGCCGCCTACCACGATCAGGCGCTTAGGCACGCTTTTCGGCGCAAGGGCTTCGGTGGAGGAGATGATCGGCCCGCCAATCGGCAGCATCGGCAGGTTGACGCTTTTCGAACCGGTGGCCAGCAGCAAGTGCTCGCACCGGATGCGCTGGTCGCCGACGTCGACGGTCTTGCCGTCCACCACCGTGGCCCAACCGTTGATCACCTGCACCTTGTGCTTCTTCAGCAAGGCGGCGACGCCCGTGGTCAGGCGATCCACGATGCCGTCTTTCCATTCCACGCTTTTGCGGATATCCAGGGTCGGCACATCCACTTCAATGCCCAGTTGCGAACCCTGGCTGTGGTGGATGGTTTGCTGGAACTGCTCGGCCACGTGGATCAAGGCCTTGGACGGGATGCAGCCGATATTCAGGCAGGTGCCGCCGAGCGCCTGGCCTTCCACCAGGATGGTCGGAATGCCCAGTTGCCCGGCACGGATCGCTGCCACATAACCGCCAGGGCCGCCGCCGATGATCAGCAGCGTGGTACTCAATGTCTGCGTCATGCCTTACTCCAGGAACAGGCTGGCGGGTTGTTCGAGCAGGCCGCGAATGGCCTGGATGAATTGCGCCGCGTCCATGCCATCGACCACGCGGTGATCGAAGGAGCTGGAGAGGTTCATCATCTTGCGCACCACGATCTGGCCCTTGATCACCATCGGTCGTTCAACGATACGGTTGACGCCAACGATGGCCACTTCCGGCAGGTTCAGCACCGGCGTGCTGACGATGCCACCCAAGGCACCCAGGCTGGTCAGGGTGATCGTCGAGCCCGACAGCTCGTCGCGGCTGGCCTTGCCATTGCGTGCAGCCGTGGCCAAGCGCGCGATTTCTTCAGCGTTGCCCCACAGGCTGCGGGCTTCGGCGTGACGCACCACCGGCACCATCAAGCCGACATCGCTCTGGGTGGCGACGCCCACATGCACCGCGCCGAGGCGGGTGATGACCTGGGCTTCGTCGTCGTAGCGCGCGTTGATCTGCGGGAAGTCACGCAGTGCCACCACCATGGCGCGCACGATGAACGGCAGCAGCGTTAGCTTGCCGCGCGTGGCGCCGTGTTTCTCGTTGAGGTGCACGCGCAGCTCGTCGAGGGCGGTGACGTCGATCTCTTCCACATAGCTGAAATGCGCGGCGCGCCGGGTGGCGTCCTGCATGCGCTGGGCGATCTTGCGGCGCATGCCGATCACCGGGATCTGTTCTTCGGTGTGGCGTTCGGCGTAGGGGTTGGCGGCTGTAGAATTTTTCGCCGGACCCTGGAGCAAGTAAGCCTCCAAGTCTTCGTGCAGAATCCGGCCCGCCGGGCCAGAGCCCTGCACCAGGCGCAGTTGGATCCCGGCGTCCAATGCATGCTTGCGCACAGCAGGGGAGGCCAATGGGCGCTCGTCGGCTTCACGTGCCACAGGTGACTGGGCTGCGATAACCGGTGCCGGTTTGCTTTCAACCGCCACCGGCGCAGGCTTGGCCTCAACCACAGGCGCGGCCTTCGGCGCTTCCTTCACGGCGGGCGCTTCCTTGGCGTTACCCGCGCCTTCCACTTCAATGCTGATCAGAATACTGCCCACGGCCATGACTTCACCCGGCTCACCGCCGAGGGAAATCACCTTGCCGTGCACTGGCGAAGGAATATCCACCATCGCCTTGTCGGTCATCACATCCGCCAGCACCTGGTCTTCCACGACCATGTCGCCGACCTTCACATGCCACACCGACAGTTCAACTTCCGCGATGCCTTCGCCAATGTCCGGCATCTTGATAACGTGCGTGCCCATTCAGACCTCCATGACCCGTTTCAACGCCGCGCCCACTCGGGACGGCCCTGGGAAATACGCCCACTCTTGCGCGTGCGGGTAGGGGGTGTCCCAACCGGTGACGCGTTCGATCGGCGCTTCCAGGTGGTGGAAGCAATGCTCTTGCACCAGCGACACCAACTCGGCACCAAAGCCGCAGGTGCGGGTGGCTTCATGCACCACCACGCAACGGCCAGTCTTCTTCACGGATTTGACGATGGTTTCCAGGTCGAGCGGCCACAGGCTGCGCAGGTCGATGACCTCGGCGTCGATGCCGGTTTCTTCGGCGGCGACTTGCGACACGTACACGGTGGTGCCATAGGTCAGCACCGTCACGGCCGAACCCGGACGCACGATGGCGGCCACGTCCAGCGGCACGGTGTAATAACCGTCCGGTACTTGGGCTTGCGGGTGTTTCGACCACGGGGTCACCGGGCGGTCGTGATGGCCATCGAATGGGCCGTTGTACAGGCGTTTGGGTTCGAGGAAGATCACCGGGTCATCGTTTTCGATGGAGGCGATCAGCAAACCTTTGGCGTCGTAAGGGTTGGACGGCATCACCGTGCGCAGCCCGCAGACCTGGGTGAACACCGCTTCGATACTCTGGCTGTGGGTCTGCCCGCCGTAAATGCCGCCGCCACACGGCATGCGCATGGTCAGTGGCGCGGTGAACTGGCCGGCCGAGCGATAACGCAGGCGCGCCGCTTCGGAAATGATCTGGTCGGTGGCGGGGTAGACGTAGTCGGCGAACTGGATCTCGGCCACCGGGCGCAGGCCATAGGCGCCCATGCCCACGGCCACGCCGATAATGCCGCTCTCGGAGATCGGCGCGTCGAACACCCGCGAGCTGCCGTATTTGGTCTGCAACCCTTCGGTGCAGCGGAACACGCCGCCGAAATAACCGACGTCCTGGCCAAACACCACCACGTTGTCGTCTCGTTCGAGCATCACATCCATGGCCGAGCGCAGGGCCTGGATCATGGTCATGGTGGTGGTGGTCATGGCGGTTTCCACTTCAATGCTGTTGTTGTGATCGTTCATGTCAGACCCCCAACTCTTGACGCTGGCGCTTCAAATGCTCCGGCATCTCTTTGTAGACGTCTTCGAACATGGTCGCGGCGCTTGGAATCTGGCCGCCGGCGAGGGTGCCGTACTGTTCGGCTTCTTTCTGTGCCTTGACCACTTCGGCTTCAAGTTCTCCACTGACCGCCGCGTGTTCCTCTTCGGACCACTGGCCAATCTTGATCAGGTGCTGCTTGAGGCGGGCAATCGGGTCGCCCAGGGGGAAGTGGCTCCAGTCGTCGGCGGGACGGTATTTGGACGGATCATCCGAAGTGGAGTGCGGGCCGGCTCGATACGTGACCCACTCGATCAGCGTAGGACCAAGGTTGCGGCGCGCACGCTCGGCAGCCCAGGCGGAAGCAGCGTACACCGCGATGAAGTCGTTGCCGTCCACACGCAGGGAGGCGATGCCACAACCCACGCCGCGTCCGGCAAAGGTGGTGGCTTCGCCGCCGGCGATGGCTTGGAAGGTGGAGATGGCCCACTGGTTGTTGACCACGTTGAGGATCACCGGCGCACGGTATACGTGGGCGAAGGTGAGGGCGGTGTGGAAGTCGGATTCGGCGGTGGCGCCGTCGCCGATCCAGGCCGAGGCAATCTTGGTATCGCCCTTGATCGCCGAGGCCATGCCCCAGCCCACGCCTTGTACGAATTGGGTGGCGAGGTTGCCGGAAATGGTGAAGAAACCGGCGTCTTTCACCGAGTACATGATCGGCAACTGGCGGCCCTTGAGCGGGTCACGCTCGTTGGACAGCAGTTGGCAGATCAGGTCCACCAGCGGCACTTCGCGGGCCATCAGGATGCTTTGCTGGCGGTAGGTAGGGAAGCACATGTCGTCGATGTTCAAGGCCAGGGCCTGGGCGCTGCCGATGGCTTCTTCGCCAAGGCTTTGCATGTAGAACGACATTTTTTTCTGACGCTGGGCGACCACCATGCGGTTGTCGAAAATGCGCGTCTTGAGCATGGCGCGCATGCCTTTGCGCAGGATCTCGACCGGGACGCCTTCGGCCCACGGGCCGAGGGCCTGGCCCTGGTCGTCGAGCACGCGGATCAGGCCCTTGGCAAGGTCGGCGGTGTCGGCGGGTTCTACGTCGATGGCGGGTTTGCGCACGGTGCCGGCGTCGGTCAGGCGCAGGTAGGTGAAGTCGGTCTTGCAGCCTGGGCGGCCCGAGGGTTCAGGGACGTGCAGGCGCAGTGGTTCATACTGCTGGGTCATGGCTTTCTACGCTCTATCTTGTGAATTTCTTGTAGTGGGCGCGCTAGCTGACAGTCAGCCTCCGGATAGGAGAAATCTTGTCCTACAACAATCATAGGCGGGGCGTAGAAGAATATTTATCTGTGTTTCATTGCGCTCAGGATCATTTGCGGATAAAAAAACTGCATAAACATAATAAACAGGTGATTTTGTCTCATGCGCAAACTGGACCGTACCGATATCGGCATTCTCAACGCCCTGCAGGAGAACGCCCGCATCACCAACGCCGACCTGGCCCGCTCGGTGAACCTGTCGCCCACGCCGTGTTTCAACCGGGTGAAGGCCATGGAGGAACTGGGCTTGATCCGTGACCAGGTCACGCTGCTCGACGCCGATCTGCTGGGGCTGCACGTCAACGTGTTCATCCACGTCAGCCTGGAAAAGCAGAATGAATGGGCATTGCAGCAGTTCGAAGGCGCGATCTCCGACCGGCCCGAGGTGATGGAGTGTTACCTGATGGCCGGCGACCCGGACTACCTGATCCGGGTGCTGGTGCCGACGATCCAGTCGCTGGAGCGCTTCATGATGGACTTTTTGACCAAGGTGCCGGGGGTGGCGAACATCCGGTCGAGCTTCGCCCTCAAGCAAGTGCGCTATAAAACCGCATTGCCGCTACCGGCCAACGGCATCAACCTGGGTTAGAGGCGGTTGACCGGAATCTTCAGATACACCACCCCATTGTCCTCCGCCGGCGGCATATTCCCCGCCCGCACATTCACCTGGATCGCCGGCAGCAACAGCGTCGGCATCCCCAGCCCTGCGTCGCGCGTGGTGCGCATCTCGACAAACGTGGCTTCATCCACGCCGTCATGCACATGGATATTCCCCGCGCGCTGCTCGGCTACCGTGGTCCGGCATTTTGCCTCACGGCCTTCAGGCGGGTAGTCGTGGCAGACGTACAGTTCGGTTTCCAACGGAAAGGCCAGCAGCTTGCGCATCGACGCATACAACTGCCGCGCATCGCCGCCGGGGAAATCACAGCGCGCCGTGCCGACATCCGGCATGAACAGCGTGTCGCCCACCAGGATCAACCGGTCGTCGATCAGGTAGGCCATGTCCGCCGGGGTATGCCCTGGCACATGCAGGGCCTGGGCCTTGATCGTGCCGATGTGAAACACCTCATCCGGCGCAAACAGATGATCGAACTGCGAGCCATCCACGCGAAATTCCGGCTCCAGGTTGAACAGGTTCTTGAACACGCCCTGTACTTTGCTGATGGACTGCCCGATGGCGATCTTGCCGCCCAAGGTGCGGCGCAGGTAAGGCGCGGCGGACAAGTGATCAGCGTGGGCGTGGGTTTCCAGCAACCACTGCACCTGCACGCAATGTTCGCGCACGTAGGCGATCACCTTGTCGGCCTGGCGGGTGTCGGTGCGCCCCGAGGCCGGGTCGTAGTTGAGCACTGAGTCGACGATGGCACAGGGGCCGCCATCGGCTTCATAAACGACGTAGGTGTAGGTCGACGATGCCTCGTCCAGAAAGGCTTGGATCAGCGCTGGCATGGCGGTTGCCCCGGATGAAGAAAAAAGTAGTTACAATCAGTTTACGTTTTCACATAATGTTTTGAGCTTAAGTGACAAAAAGGACCCGAGGCAAATGGAATCTACTCTGAGTGAGGGCGAAGTCGCCCAGTTGCGCGCATCGGCGTCCAAGGCTTGTTCCTTGCTCAAGGCCCTGGCCAATGAGGACCGTTTGTTGATCCTGTGCCAGTTGACCCAAGGCGAGCGCAATGTCGGCGAGCTGGAAGCCCTGACCGGCGTGCGCCAGCCCACGCTGTCACAACAGTTGGGCATTTTGCGCGACGAAGGGTTGGTCGCCACCCGTCGGGAAGGTAAATACATCTTCTACGGGCTGGCCAGCCACGAAGTGATTCAAGTAATGAAGACCCTGTCCGGGCTGTACTGCGGCGCGGTCATAAAAAGCTGGGCGTGACGCCATCCGGCAGCGACCCTTGTGTGCATGTATGACAAAGGCGATAGACCATGACCGACCAACACTGGGGCCCAACCATCAGTGGCGACATCGTAGTCATCGGCGGCGGCTCGGCGGGCATTGGCCTGCTGGCCAGCCTGCTCAAGCGCGACCCGCACCTGAACATCATCCTGATCGAACCGAGCGACCACCACTGCTACCAGCCCGCCTGGACCTTGGTGGGCGGCGGCGCCTATGACCTGAAAAAGACTCGCCGCCCGCTGGCGGATGTATTGCCCAATGGCGTCACCTGGGTGCAGGCCGCCGTCACCGAAGTACTGCCCGACGAGCAGACCCTGATCCTCGACAGCGGCCAGCGTGTCAGCTGGCAAAACCTGATCGTCTGCCCCGGCCTGCGCCTGGCGTGGGAGAAGATCGAAGGCCTGCAAGACACCCTCGGCAAGCATGGCGTCACGTCCAACTACAGCTACCAGCACGCCGCCTACACCTGGCAGCTGGTGCAGCAACTCAAGGGTGGCAAGGCGATCTTTACCCAGCCGGCCATGCCGATCAAATGCGCGGGCGCGCCGCAAAAGGCCATGTATTTGTCCTGCGATCACTGGCTCAAGCAGGGCGTGCTGAAAAACATCGACGTCGAATTCAACCTGGCCGGTGCCGCGCTGTTCGGCGTGGCGACCTTCGTCCCGCCGTTGATGAAATACGTGGAGAAGTACAACGCTCGCCTGGCGTTCAACGCCAATCTGGTGAAAGTCGATGGTCCGGCACGCAAGGCCTGGTTCGAAGTGAAGGACGCCGAAGGCACTGCGCGCATCGAAGAAAAATCCTTCGACCTGCTGCACGTTGTCCCACCGCAAGTCTCCCCGGACTTCATCCGTCAAAGCCCGTTGGCCGACGCCGCCGGCTGGTGCGAAGTCAACCCCCACAGCCTGCAACACCTGCGTTACCCGCACATCTTCGGCCTGGGTGATGTATGCGGCACCACCAATGCCAAGACCGCCGCGGCGGTGCGCAAGCAGATCGTGGTGGTCGCCGAAAACCTGCTGGCCCTGCGTAAACAGGCGCCGCTGCCGCTCAAATACGATGGCTACGGTTCCTGCCCGCTGACGGTGGAGAAGGGCAAGGTGGTGTTGGCCGAGTTCGGCTACGGCGGCAAGCTGCTACCGACCTTTCCCCTGGACCCGACCCAGGCGCGGCGCTCGATGTGGTTTCTCAAGGCCACCTTGCTGCCGTGGTTCTACTGGAACGGCATGCTCAAGGGCCGCGAGTGGCTGACCCGCCTGAGCAAGGTGGACTGAATGCTGCTGGCCAGTGTGTTGGGATTATTGATGGGCCTGGTCATGGGCCTGACCGGTGCGGGCGGCGGCATCCTCGGGGTGCCGGCGCTGGTGTTGGGGTTGGGCCTGAGCATGACCCAGGCCGCGCCGGTGTCGTTGCTCGCCGTCGGCGCGGCAGCAGCCGTGGGAGCGATCGACGGTTTGCGCCATGGCCTGGTGCGTTACCGCGCCGCGTTGTTGATCGCCTTGCTCGGTGCGCTGTTTTCGCCGGTGGGAGTGTTTCTCGCCCACCAATTGCCGGAAGCGCTGTTGATGGTGCTGTTCAGCGCGTTGATGGTGCTGGTGGCTTGGCGCATGTTGCAGCGTGAAAAACGCGAGGCCGGGCCGAGTGACCATGGCACGGCGTCCTGGGGCCAGAAGAACTGCATGCTCGATCAGCAGACCGGACGCTTCGCCTGGACCGCCAAATGCAGCGCGACCCTGGCCGCCCTCGGCGCGGTGACCGGTGCGGTATCCGGCCTGCTGGGCGTTGGCGGTGGCTTCCTGATCGTGCCGGCGTTCAAGCAACTCACCGATGTGCAGATGCGCGGCATCGTCGCCACGTCCTTGATGGTGATCAGCCTGCTCTCGCTGATCGGCGTGGCGGGTGCATTCCATGCCGGTGTGCGCATCGAACCGGTGGGCTGGGTGTTTATCGGCGCAAGCATCGTCGGCATGCTCGCCGGCCGACGCCTGTGCTCGGTGATTCCCGCCCGTAGCTTGCAAGTGGGGTTCGCCAGCCTGTGTGTACTGGTGGCGATTGGAATGCTAGTTAACGCCTTGCGCTGAAACGGTGGCGAGGGCGCTTGCTGCGCAGCACCCTCAGCCCTGTTCCAACTGGGCCAGGCGCTCTTCGAGCGCTGCAATGCGCGCTTCCAGTTCTTCGATCCGGTCCGCCGAAACGCCAGTCCCGCGTTCCACGGGGTTGCCCCGTGCCGCGAGGATCGTCTCGATGTCTGCCGGATCGCCCAGCGCATGGGTGTAGCGGTCTTCGCGCTGCCCGGCCTGGCGCGGCACCAGCAACGCCAGCCCGCGTGCGATCAAGCGCTCCAGTTGATGCACCACCTGCTCGGCGTCTTCGAAGTCATGCATGCGTCCGCTGCGCGTCAACAGTTCATTGACCGTCTGCGGCCCACGCAGGAACAACAGCCCGGTAAGAATCACCTGGGCTGGCACCAGCTCCAGCGCCTTGTCCACGCGATGTTCCCAACGGTCGGCGCGGCTGCCCATCACCAGGCGGGTGAAGCCCTGGCCTTCCAGCGCACGCAGGCTCTGGCCAACCTGGCCCTGGCTGAGGTTCATGACCGGCTCGCGGCTGGTCTTCTGGTTGCAGGCCAGGACCAGGGCATTGAGGGTCAGGGGATAGGTTTCCGGGTTGGTCGCCTGTTTCTCGATCAGGCAGCCCAGGATGCGGATTTCCGTGCTGTTCAGGCGCGGCTCAGGGGTCTCGGTGTCGTGCTCGGCGGTCATCGCGCTTTCCCTATGCAGTGAAGTGCCTAGCGTAAGCCGGAAAAAATAAAAGACAAGCGGCGGGCAGGGCTATAATCGCCGCTGGTTCAAACCGTGACATTACCCAGAGACTGCCATGACTATTTCCCTGTACGCCGCCTCCATCCCCGTCTTCAAGCAAATGCTCACTGCCCTGAGCGGTGTGCTGGCCAAGGCCGAAGCCCACGCCACCGCCAAGAACATCGAGCCGAACGCCTTGCTGCAAGCACGCCTGTTCCCGGACATGTTCCAACTGGTGCGCCAGGTGCAGATCGCCGTCGACTTCGCCAAGGGCGTTTCCGCACGCCTGGCTGAGATCGAAGTGCCGAAATATGAAGATACCGAAGTCACCTTCGCCGACTTGCAAGCGCTGATCACCAAGGTGTTGGCCTTCGTTGACACCATCCAGCCCGAGCAAATCGACGGCAAGGAAGGCATCGAGATCGTCACGCGCCCAGGCACGCCGAAAGAGAAGCGCTTCAGCGGCCAGTCCTACCTGCTGACCTACGGCCTGCCGCAGTTCTTCTTCCACGTCACCACCGCTTACGCGCTGCTGCGCCACAACGGTGTGGAAGTGGGCAAGCGTGATTACATGGGCGCTTTCTAAGCCTTCAGTCATAAAAAAGCCCGGGGTCGTTCTTCAGTGAACGACCCCGGGCTTTTTTGTGGCTGGCTATTTTAAGCCGGCTGCTCTTCCTTGCCCAGGCAAGCGGCGGCGGTGAACAGCACATCGGTGGACGAATTCAGCGCGGTTTCCGCCGAATCCTGCAGCACGCCGATGATGAACCCCACGGCAACCACTTGCATGGCGATCTCGCTGGGAATGCCAAACAGGCTGCACGCCAATGGGATCAATAGCAGCGAACCGCCCGCCACGCCGGAAGCACCGCAGGCGCAGACGGCCGCGACCACGCTGAGCAGCACGGCGGTGGGCAGGTCGACGGCGATACCCAAGGTGTGTACGGCGGCCAGGGTCAACACGGTAATGGTGATCGCGGCGCCGGCCATATTGATGGTGGCACCGAGCGGGATCGACACCGAGTACGTGTCTTCATGCAGGCCCAGGCGTTTGCTCAACGCCAGGTTGACCGGGATGTTCGCCGCCGAACTGCGGGTGAAGAACGCGGTGATCCCGCTTTCGCGCAGGCACATCAGCACCAACGGGTAAGGATTGCGACGCAGTTTCCAGAAGACGATGGCCGGGTTGACCACCAGCGCCACGAACAGCATGCAGCCGATCAGCACCACCAGCAGGTGGGCGTAGCCGAGCAGGGCGCCGAAGCCGGAAGTGGCCAGGGTCGAGGCCACCAGGCCGAAAATACCCAGCGGCGCAAAGCGGATCACCACCCGCACGATCAGTGTGACGCCATTGGACAGGTCGTCGAGCACGGTGCGGGTGGTCTCGCCGGCATGGCGAATGGCTACGCCCATGCCGATAGCCCAGGCCAGGATGCCGATGAAGTTGGCATTCATCAGTGCGCTGACCGGGTTGTCCACCACGCTCAACAACAGGCTTTGCAGCACTTCACCGATGCCGCCGGGCGCGGTCACGGTTGCGTCGTGGGTTGCCAGCACTAGCGAGGAGGGGAACCACATGCTCGCAATCACCGCGACCACGGCGGCGGCAAAGGTGCCCAGCAGATAGAGGAACAGGATCGGCTTGATATGGGTTTCCTGGCCGTGCTTATGGTTGGCGATCGACGCCATCACCAGCACAAACACCAAAATCGGCGCCACGGCCTTGAGCGCGGCGACGAACACCTTGCCGATAAACCCGGTGGCCTTGGCCGCCTCGGGCAACAGCAAGGCGAGCAGGATGCCGGCGATCAGGCCGATGACGATTTGCGTGACCAGGCTGACGCGGGCCAGTCGTTGCAGGAGGGAAGGGGCAGCAGTCATAAACACTGGTCTCTAGTTTTTGGAGGCACGGCGGCACAGGCAGAAAGGGCTGTAGGACGCGGATCGCGAAGTCTAGCACGCTGTAGGAAATGTCCTCGGCGGTGCGGCATTGCGTCACCCGCCCGCCCCAGTCTTTGCAAAATCCTGTTAAGATTCCGTCCTCTCATCTTTCCTATCCTTCAGCGCGCCCTTTGGGTTGTCGTTGATGTCGTCGTTTCTGGAGTTTTCATGTTGTTTCCCATCCTGCTGCTGTCGGCCGCCGGCTTTACCGTGCTGACCACGGAATTCGTCATCGTCGGCCTGCTGCCCTCAATCGCCCGGGACCTGAATGTGAGTGTGTCCCAGGCCGGGCTGTTGGTGACCTTGTTCGCGTTTACCGTGGCGGCCTTTGGGCCGTTTCTGACGGCCTACTGCGCGCGCTTCCCACGCAAGCGGCTGTTCATCAGCATTCTGATCATGTTCGGCGTGGCCAATACGGTGGCGGCGCTGGCACCGAATATCTGGGTGATGGCCGTGGCGCGGTTGATCCCGGCCCTGGGCCTGCCGGTGTTCTGGGCCTTGGCCAGCGAAACGGCGGTGGACATCGTCGGCCCCGAATTCGCCGGGCGTGCCATCGAGAAGATCGGCTTCGGGATCGTGTGTGCCACGGTCTTCGGCATTCCGGTGGGCACGCTGATTTCCGATATGTTCGGCTGGCGCAGCGCGTTTGCCATCCTCTCGGTGGTGGCCTTGGCCAAGGCCTTGCTGCTGTTTATCTACCTGCCGGTGACCCAGCCGAAGAACACTGAAGTGACGCTGCGCTCGCAGTTCAAGATCCTGCGCAACCCATTGATGCAGGGCCATATCCTGCTGTCGATCCTGGTGTTCAGCGGCATGTTTACGGCGTACACCTATCTGGCGGATATTCTCGAGCGCCTGGCCGGTTTCGACGGTACGTTGGTGGGCTGGTGCCTGATGGGCTTCGGTGCGGTCGGGCTGATTGGCAATTCGTTGGGCGGGCGCGCGGTGGATCGCCACCCGTTGATCGCGTCGATGGTGTTTTGCGGCTTCATGATTGCGGGCATGGTGGCGCTGGTGCCGGCGATCCATTCGACCATTGGCCTGGCGGCGGCGATGGCCGTGTGGGGCGTGACCCAGGCGGCGATGTTTCTGGTCAGCCATGTGCGCTTGATGAAGGCCGCACCCCATGCGCCGGCATTTGCCGCGTCGCTGAACATCGCCGGGGCCAACTTGGGGATTGGCCTGGGCGCCCTGGTGGGCGGCCATGTGATCGACACCCTTGGCCTGGGCAGCCTGGGTTTTGCCGCTTCGGGGTTTATCCTGGTGTCGATCCTGCTGGCCTTGTGGCTGATGACCGCCAAGCAACCGGTCGCTTCCCAGGCCTGAGCCGTCAGGGCAAGGTGGTGAACAACTCCCTTCGAGCGCCTTCGGTAATCGCCACGATGCCGGGGTGCTTGACCTTGCGCTCCACCGAGATCGCGTAGAACGACTCGGTCACCGCCACGGTCTGGCCAATCAGTGCCACGCCGTACTGGCGCACCACCTCATCGGCAATCACGCTGGGGGCGATAAAAATCCCGCTGCCGGATTGGCCGAAGGCCTGCATCAAGGCGCTGTCGTCGAACTCGCCGATGATCTTCGGCTGGATCTGCTGTTCGGCAAACCAGCGCTGCAAACGGCTGCGCACCACGGTTTCCGCGCCTGGAATCAGTAGCGGCGCGCCGTGCAGGCACTGTGGGAAATCCCCGCCGTAGGCGTCAGCCAACGCCTGTGTGGCGAAAAAGCTGATGCCACATTCCCCCAACTTCTGGCTGTAGCCCTTGATGTCCAGGTGCGTAGGCATGGGGCTGTCGGAAATCACCAGGTCCAGGCGCTGGATGGCCAGGTCGGCGAGCAAGCGTTCAAGTTTGTCTTCGCGGCAGGTGATGCGGATCGGTTCGCTCAGCTCCATGGTCGGCGCGATCAGCCGGTAAACGATGGACTTGGGCACCACATCCGCCACGCCGACGCGGAACAGAATCTGCTGTTCATCGGGCTGCGCGCGCAGCATGGCCTCCAATTCATTGCCGGTCTGGAACATCTGCTCGGCGTAGGGCAGGGCCTGGCGCCCGGCTTCGGTCAGTTCCAGCTGGCGGCCGACGCGCTGAAACAGCGCGATACCAAAGGTTTGCTCCAACAGGCTGATCTGCCCGCTGATGGTCTGGGGCGTGAGATTAAGCTGCTCACACGCACGCACGATGCTGCCAGTCTTGGCCACCACCCAGAAGTAGTGCAGTTGTCGATAATTGAGCATGCTGGTCGTCACTTCGTGAAAATCGAAGTATACGCGAGAAAAATACGAATTTTCCTGAACTGTTCAGCTGCATAGAATGCCTCGCTATCGCGGGGCCACTATTTGGACCCAATGGTTCTAACGAGGAAGACATCATGAAACTCAATTCCCTGTGCGCGGCATCGTTGCTTGCGCTTTCATTGGTAGTGATCAGCGGCTGCGATCAGGTCGAGAAAAGTGCGCAGCAGGTGCTGGGCAAAGCCACTGAATCGGCCAAGCAAGCCATTGATGACACCCACAAGGCCGCCGAACAGGCATTGAGTGAAGCGACCAACGGCCTGATCAACCCGCAGAAAAAGGATGATCAGGAAGACAAAGAAAGCGAATCTTCTAGCAAAGAAGCCTAATTTCCCCGCACTTTTTATTCACGAAGAACGTCAGGACTGACCTATGGATTACCTTTTACAACTGGCCGCCAGCCCCACCGCCTGGGTTGCCCTGGCGACCTTGATCGTCATGGAGATCGTGCTGGGCATCGATAACCTGATCTTCATCTCGATCCTCACCAACAAGCTGCCGGAGCAGCATCGGGCCAAGGCTCGACGCATCGGTATCAGCATGGCGTTGGTGTTGCGTCTGGGCCTGTTGAGCACCATCGCGTTCATCGTGCAGTTGACCGCGCCGGTATTCGAAGTGTTTGGCCAGGCGTTCTCGTGGAAGGACATGATCCTGATCGCCGGTGGCCTGTTCCTGGTGTGGAAGGCAACCACCGAGATCCATCACAGCATGGACCCGGAGCCGGAAGAGAAGGAAACCAACGCTGGCAACGTCGTGGCCATCGGTTTTGCCGCGGCCATTGGCCAGATCCTGTTGCTCGACCTGGTGTTCTCCATCGACAGCATCATCACCGCCGTAGGCATGACCGAGCACTTGCCGATCATGATTATCGCCGTCGTGACCTCGGTGATCGTGATGCTGGTGGCCGCTGAGCCGTTGGCCAAGTTCATCAACGACAACCCGACCGTGGTGATGTTGGCCCTGGGCTTCCTGATCATGATCGGTATGACGTTGATTGCCGAAGGCTTCGGCGCCCATGTGCCTAAAGGCTATGTGTACGCAGCCATGGCGTTCTCGGCGGCGATTGAATGTCTGAACATTGCCCGCCGTAACCGTCACAAGCGTTTGCTTGCTGCCCGGCAATAACGGCTGAAACCAAAAGGCCGGCTGCGCTCACCAGAGCCCAGCCGGCCTTTTGCTGTCAGGATTCTGCGCCGAGCTGTGTAGGATCCGGGCAGCTCTCATCGCCGTTGTTCAAGCCTTGCTTGTAGTTGCGGCTCAGCAACGAGGCCTTGCCGTTGTGCCAGGTCAGCGTCAGCACGTAGAGCGTGTCGTAGTCGCTGCCGGACCAGTCGTCGGTAATGGTGTGTTTCTCGCCCGACGCTTCGCTCGCCACCTTGTTGATCAGCTCCGGCAAGTAACCGTGGGACCAGGCGGTGTAGATGGTCGCGTTGTGGTACTTGTCTTCCACCAGTTCGTCAGCCAGGTCACTGGTGTCATTGGCGGAAAACTTGATGTTCACCGGCAGGCCCAGCTTGATGGCGCTGGGGCTGATGGTCATCAGTGGGCGAATGTAGCTGTAGGAATTGTCCAGCTCGCCTTCTTCCACGTTTCGTGTCGGGTTGGCGGCGAAGACGAAGTCGGCCTTGCCGAATTTTTCCGGGAGCAGGGTGGCCAGGTTCATCGCCCGGTTGAGACCCTGGCAATTGAGCTGGCCCAGGCCGCCGGCTGGTTTTTCACCGTGGCGCAGAAACACCAGGGTTTGCACGCCGTCTGCCTGTTCGGCATTGCTGGTGCGCGACTCCAGGGTCAGGCCGATGGCGCCACCTACGAGCAACAGCGGCAACATGATGTATGAATATCGTTTCAGGCGCAGCGCAAGGCACAGAGGCTTGATGGTCATTAGTGTCGAGTCTTCAGTGCATCAGGTTAAGGCGGACAAGCCCGGCCCCAGTGACGCATCCGGCGTCCTGCGGTGTTCCCTGTCGATATAGCGCGTTGCCTCCATTCACCGTTTGAGCGCACTTAAGAGTGCCCGCGGGCCTATTGGTTCGCCCACGCGGGATAATAGCCAGCGGTTGTTGCGTATTGATGACCCATGCAGGACACCGTAGTGATGGCTATCATGGGGACTTTCTGAACAGGGGCTTACGATGAACCCACTCGCCGCTTTCCCGATCAACAGCAAATGGCCCGCCCAGCATCCCGAGCGCCTGCAACTCTACTCGCTGCCGACGCCCAACGGGGTAAAAGTGTCAATCATGCTCGAAGAGCTGGGCCTGCCCTATGAAGCCCACAAAGTCAGCTTTGAGACCCAGGACCAGCTATCGCCCGAGTTCCTGTCCCTGAACCCCAACAACAAGATCCCCGCGATCATCGACCCGAATGGTCCCAGCGGCCAACCGTTGGCGCTGTTCGAGTCCGGTGCGATCCTGATCTACCTGGCGGAAAAAACCAGCCAGTTGCTCTCCGAAGACCCGGCCACCCGCTATGAAACCCTCCAGTGGCTGATGTTCCAGATGGGCGGTATCGGCCCGATGTTTGGCCAGTTGGGGTTCTTCAATAAATTCGCCGGCAAGGCCTACGAAGACAAACGTCCCCGAGACCGTTACGCCGCCGAATCCCGGCGCTTGCTCGACGTGCTGGAGAAACGCCTGCTGGGTCGCACCTGGATCATGGGCGACGAGTACAGCATTGCCGACATCGCGACCTTTCCGTGGATCCGCAACCTGATTGGTTTCTACGAATCCGGCGACCTGGTGGGCATAGCCGACTTCCCCAATGTGCTGCGCGCGCTGGACGGTTTCGTCGCACGGCCGGCAGTGATCCGTGGCCTCAGTATTCCGAGTTGAAGCATGCCGACTTTTGATTTCAAACAGCTGGACGTCTTCAGCCGCGTGGCGCTCAAGGGCAACCCGCTGGCGGTGGTGTTCGGTGCCGACAGCCTGACGGACCAGCAGATGGCGGACTTCGCCAACTGGACCAACCTCAGCGAAACCACGTTCTTGCTGACGCCGCGTGATCCGAAAGCGGACTACCGCGTGCGAATCTTCACCACCTTGAAGGAGCTGCCGTTCGCCGGACACCCGACGCTGGGCAGTTGCCACGCGTGGCTGCAGGCAGGAGGAGTTCCGAAAGGCGAAGAGATCATCCAGGAGTGCGAAATCGGCCTGGTACGGATCCGTCGCCAGGGCGATGAGCTGGCATTTATCGCGCCGCCGTTATTGCGTTCAGGGCCGGTGGAGGCCTCGTTGATCGAGCGCGTGCGCCTGGCGCTGGGCTTGGCGCCGGAAGCCATTGTGCGCAGCCAGTGGGTCGACAACGGCGCGGGCTGGCTTGCGGTAATGCTGTCGGACCGAGATCAAGTGCTGGAGCTTCAACCGGACTATTCGCAACTGCTGGGTTTGGCGGTGGGTGTCATCGCTCCCTGCGATCCCACGCGGGACGATGTGGACGCACAGTTTGAAGTCCGTGCCTTCATCGCGGGTGACGGCGCCCAGGAAGACCCGGCCACCGGCAGCCTGAACGCTGGCGTTGCCCAATGGCTGCTGGCCGAAGGCCTGGCGCCTGAGCGCTATGTGGTCAGCCAGGGCACGGCCATCGGGCGGGCGGGGCGGATTCGCGTCGAACGCCAGGGCGATGAAATCTGGGTGGGCGGCGCCGTGGCGGTGTGTATCGAAGGGCGATTGCAGCTCTAGATCAATGAATTGTTACGTGCAGCGCAATACACTGTTGGCCCCTCGGCGTTTGTGCTGCCGGGGCCAAGGGGCATAAGCTTTCGCCCCAAAGATTTCTGCCTTCTGCCCCCAAGATTTTTGCCTTCTGTAGGAAAACCATGACCAGCCAGTTCCCCCAAGCCCGCCCACGCCGCCTGCGCCGCTCCCCGGAGCTGCGTGGTTTGTTCCAGGAAAGCGAATTCACCCTGAACGACCTGGTGCTGCCGATCTTCGTCGAAGAAGAAATCGACGACTTCGTGCCCATCACCAGCATGCCCGGCGTGCTGCGCATCCCTGAGAAGAAACTGGCCGGCGAGATCGAGCGCTATGCCCGCGCCGGCATCAAGTCGGTGATGACCTTTGGTGTGTCCCATCACTTGGACGCCAGCGGCAGCGACACCTGGAAAGAACGTGGCCTGGTCTCGCGCATGTCCTCGATCATCAAGGACGCCGTGCCGGAGATGATCGTGATGTCCGACACCTGTTTCTGTGAATACACCGACCACGGCCACTGCGGCGTGATGCACGGTGCCCATGTCGACAACGATGCGACCTTGGTCAACCTTGGCAAGCAAGCCGTGGCCGCTGCCCGTGCAGGTGCTGACGTGATTGCGCCGTCGGCAGCGATGGACGGCCAAGTCCAGGCGATCCGCCGCGCCCTGGATGACGCCGGCTTCACCCATATCCCGATCATGGCGTACTCGACCAAATTCGCCTCGGCCCTCTACGGTCCATTCCGCGAAGCGGGCGGCAGCGCGCTCAAGGGCGACCGCAAAAGCTACCAGATGAACCCGATGAACCGCCGCGAAGCCGTGCGCGAATCGTTGCTGGACGAGCAGGAGGGCGCGGACGCGCTGATGGTCAAGCCCGCCGGTGCCTACCTCGACATCATCCGCGACATCCGCGAAGCCTCACGCCTGCCGGTGGCGGCGTATCAGGTGAGCGGCGAGTACGCGATGATCAAGTTCGGCGCCCAGGCGGGTGCGATTGATGAGGATCGTGTGGTGCGCGAGACGTTGGGCTCGATCAAGCGCGCGGGGGCGGACTTGATCTTTACCTATTTCGCGATGGACCTGGCGTTGGCCGGGATCTGACACACTCTGCTGCGGAACTGCCGCTATCCTTGGGCGTCGATAGTTGATCGTCGCTCAAGGATGTCCCATGTATTCAAGTCGCCTGATCCTCTGCCTTGCCACTTTGCTGGTGCTGGCCGGTTGCTCCACCACACGCAACCCGCAACAGCCGGAGCGCAGCGAAGCCGAGGTGAAGGCGCAGATCGTGCGGTTGCTACCCGCCCAGTTGTCTGACCGCAAGGGGTGGGCCCAGGACATCTACACCGCCTTCGATACCCAGAAAATCTACCCCAGCACGGAAAACATCTGCGCGGTGCTGGCGGTCACCGAGCAGGAGTCCACTTACCAAGTGGACCCACCCGTGCCGAATATGGGCAAGATCGCGCAGGATGAAATCCTGCGGCGCGCCGGAAAAGTCCACGTGCCGGCGTTTGTGGTCCGCAGCGCACTGCAACTGCGTTCGCCCACCGGCAAGACTTACGCCGATCGCCTGGGCGCTGCACGCACGGAAAAAGACCTGAGCGGCATCTTCGATGACTTCATCAGCATGGTGCCCCTGGGCAAGACCCTGTTTGGTGGCTTCAACCCGGTGCATACCGCAGGGCCGATGCAGGTGAGTATCGACTTCGCGCAGAAACAGGCGCGGGGTTACCCCTACACGGTGGACGGCAGCATTCGCCGCGAAGTGTTCACCCGCCGGGGCGGCATGTATTTCGGCATCGCGCATTTGCTCGGTTACCCGGTGAATTATGACCAGCCGTTGTACCGCTTTGCCGACTTCAATGCTGGCTGGTACGCCAGCCGCAATGCCGCGTTCCAGGCTGCCGTCAGCCGTGCCTCGGGCACCGACCTGGCGCTGGATGGGGATTTGATTCGTTACGGTTCACTGCTGCCGGGCACTACCGAGCTGGCGGTGCGTTCGTTGGGCGCGAAGCTGGACATGCGCAACCCCAGCATCCGCAGCCAACTGGAGCAGGGCGAGCAACTGGATTTCGAGAACACCACGCTCTACAACCGCGTGTTTGCCCTGGCCGACAAGGCGGCGGGCAAGCCTATGCCACGGGCGATCCTGCCGGGCATCGTGCTCAAGAGCCCCAAGATCACCCGCAACCTCACCACCGCCTGGTTCGCCAAGCGGGTGGATGAACGTTATCAGCGGTGCATGAAGCGCTGATCAGCTTTGTGGTGAGCGGGCTTGCACCCGCGTTGGGGTGCGTAGCACCCCCCAATCAAATACAACGCGGTGTATCACGCCTCCCTCGGTGAATCGTTCTAGGGCTGCTTCGCACCCCCGCGCGGGGCTAGCCCGTTCACCACAGGGCGGCTCTTCACAACAAAGCGGCGCCACAACCACACCCACAACCATACCACCGGAAACGCCAGGATCACGAACGGCAGCACATAGGCCGAGCGCTCCAGGGCGTCGGCAGTGCCGTCTACCAGGTTATCGCTCAAGTTGCTGAACATGCGGCTGAACCTCGACTGCTGGTTCGCACCATCAGAGGAGCTGAAATTCAGGGTCACACGGTTGGTGTCGAGGCGGCGTTGCTGACCGGCGGCGACCTGCGCCAGTTCCTGCAGCTCGTTTTCAATGCCCGCCTGTTCCTTGCTCAGGGCAATCAGGTCGCTGACGGTGATGTCCTTGCGCTTGGCCAGCTCGTCGAGGCGTTGTTGCTGGGCTTGCAGGCGGTCCTGGCGACGGCGCACATCGGCAACGGCATCGGCCAGGTCTTCGGCGGTGGTGATGCGCTGGCCGAGTTTGCCACCTTCGGCGGCCATCGCGACCATTGGCTCCACGCCGGTCGGCGCGATGCGCAGGATGATCTGGCCGCCGCTGTCGTTTTCGGTGATACCGAGGATATTGCAGGCGCCAAAGCGCGCGGTTTCGCAGGCTTCGCGAGTGGCCTGCATGCGCGGCGCAAGCAGGGCGCCGGGCAGGGCCAGGCTCAGTTCATGCTCATAAGCCAGTTGTGCGCCGGCGCGGCTTTGTTCACCGTTGATCACCCGCGCACGGGAGTGGTCACTGGGCGAGCAGCCGACCAACGCCAGGCCGGCCAGCAGCATCAAAAAGGGGGCACGAAGTGGCTGGGATTTGCCGTCCAGGTGGCGCATTGCAGTTCCTTGAAGGGGTCGATGCGGCGATTAAAGCGGGTCTGGTGGATTAACGCAAAGCATCGCGCGGGATTTGCGCGGTGGATGGTAATGGCCGTTGCCAGCGGCCAGGCGTACATCTCAATCTTCACACCAGGGAAGAATCCGCCATGATCGCTCACGCCGTGCCTGAAGGTTTTGTTTCGCTGCCCCGCAGCAGTCCGTTGCTGGACCTGCTCGGCCCGGCCTATTGCCGAGGGGAGGGCCTGCAACTGGAGATCGGCCTGCGCGCCGACAATCGCCACGCCAATGGACGCGGCACCGTGCATGGCGGGGTGTTGGCGACCCTGGCGGATATCGGCATGGGCTATGCGATGGCGTTTTCCAGTGAGCCGCCGCTGCCGTTGATTACCGCAAGTATGACCTTGGATTACCTGGGGGCGGTGCAGGTGGGGGAGTGGATTGTGGTGCGCTTGGAGCATCACAAACGGGGGCGGCAGATGGCGTTTGCCACGGTGAGCTTGCAGGTGGGGGAGAAGGTGGTGGCGCGGGCGA
Organism: Pseudomonas sp. P7759; assembly: GCF_013386445.1. Classification (NCBI taxonomy): domain Bacteria; kingdom Pseudomonadati; phylum Pseudomonadota; class Gammaproteobacteria; order Pseudomonadales; family Pseudomonadaceae; genus Pseudomonas; species Pseudomonas sp. P7759. The sequence continues at coordinate 15,876 of NZ_JACART010000014.1, read as the reverse complement.
ATGCGGTGTTTGCGGTGCCGCAACCTCAGTGAAAACCATAAAGAAAAGGCCTGGTTTTCGTGGAACCAGGCCTTTTCGGTGTTGCTCTTCAATGCAGGGCTACTGTGCAGTCCGGCGCGGGACAAGTCCGCTCACTACAATCAGCTGCGTTCGAGTGCCAGCGCGACGCCCTGGCCGCCACCGATGCACAGCGTTGCCAGGCCTTTCTTGGCATCACGCTTGATCATTTCATGCAGCAGGGTCACCAGCACGCGGCAGCCTGAGGCGCCGATCGGGTGCCCGATGGCGATGGCGCCACCGTTGACGTTGACCTTCTCTGCATCCCACTCCAGTTCTTTGCCCACCGCCAGAGATTGCGCGGCGAAGGCTTCGTTGGCTTCGATCAGGTCCAGGTCGCCCAGGCTCCAGCCGGCTTTGTCCAGGCAGCGACGAGTTGCGGAGACCGGGCCAATGCCCATGATGGCTGGGTCGACGCCCGCGTTGGCGTAACTGGCGATACGCGCCAGCACCGGCAGGCCGAGGGCCTTGGCTTTGTCGGCGCTCATCAGCAGTACCGCAGCGGCGCCGTCGTTGAGGCTGGAGGCGTTGCCGGCGGTGACACTGCCGTCTTTCTTGAACGCCGGTTTCAGTTTGGCCAGGGACTCGGCAGTGGTGCCGGCGCGAGGCTGTTCATCCACGGCGAAGGCCACTGGATCGCCTTTACGCTGGGGAATCAGGATCGGGGTGATCTCATCGACAAAGCGGCCCGCTTCGATAGCGGCGGCAGCTTTTTGCTGGGACGCCGCAGCGAACGCGTCCTGGGCTTCACGGCTGATGCCGTACTTGTCCACCAGGTTCTCGGCGGTGATGCCCATGTGGTAGTCGTTGAACGCATCCCACAGGCCGTCGGTGATCATGCTGTCGATCATCTTGGCGTGGCCCATGCGCAAACCGGTGCGCGCAGCGGGGAGTACGTACGGGGCCAGGCTCATGTTTTCCATGCCGCCGGCGATGATCACCTCGGCGTCGCCGCAACGGATGGCCTGGGCGCCCAGGTGCAGGGCCTTGAGGCCCGAGCCGCAGACTTTGTTGAGGGTCAGGCTCGGCACGGTGTGGGGCAGGCCGGCGAGGATCGAAGCCTGGCGCGCCGGGTTCTGGCCTGAGCCTGCGGTGAGTACCTGGCCGAGGATCACTTCATCCACTTGGGCTGGGTCGAGGCCGGTCTGTTCCAACAGGCGACGGATCACGGCAGCGCCCAGTTCCGGTGCCGGAATGTTCGCCAGCGAACCCTGGAAGCTGCCCACGGCGGTGCGGGTGGCAGCAACTATCACGACGTCTTGCATGGGATCTGTCCTCACTGGAAGTGCATTTCTGGAACGTGGTCCGGGACGATCAGTTTACCGGCGGTCTTGCTCACAATCTCTTCAACGCTGACGCCAGGTGCGCGTTCCTTGAGGACAAAAGCGCCATTTTCGATTTCCAGGTAGGCCAGGTCGGTCAATACACGCTTGATGCAGTTGGCACCGGTCAGCGGCAGGCTGCACTGGCTGAGCAACTTGGATTCACCATCCTTGGACGCGTGGGTCATGATCACGATGATGTTTTCCGCACCGGCCACCAGGTCCATGGCGCCGCCCATGCCTTTGACCAGCTTGCCGGGGATCATCCACGAGGCGATGTTGCCTTGTACGTCCACCTCAAACGCGCCAAGCACAGTGAGGTCAACGTGGCCGCCCCGGATCATCGCGAAAGACTCGGCGGAGGAGAAGATCGAGGCGCCGATGCGTGCTGTCACGGTTTGTTTACCGGCGTTGATCATGTCGGCATCAATGGTTTCTTCGGTAGGAAACGGTCCCATGCCGAGCAGGCCGTTTTCCGATTGCAGCATCACTTCCATGCCTTCGGGGATGTAGTTGGCCACCAGGGTCGGAATGCCGATGCCGAGGTTGACGTAGAAGCCGTCCTGCATTTCGCGGGCGACGCGTTGAGCCATTTGTTCGCGGGTAAGAGCCATTTCAGGTGTCCTTATTGTTCGGGCTGGAGGCGGATTATTTGCGTACGGTGCGCTGTTCGATGCGCTTCTCGAACGTGCCGCAGATGATCCGGTCGACGTAGATGCCAGGAGTGTGGATCTGCGCCGGGTCCAGCTCGCCCGGTTCGACGATTTCTTCGACTTCGACCACGGTGATCTTGCCGGCGGTGGCGGCCAGTGGGTTGAAATTCTGGGCGGTGTGGCGATAGATAACGTTGCCGAAATGATCGGCTTTCCAGCCTTTGACGATGGCGAAGTCGCCGGTGATGGATTCTTCCATCAGGTACGGACGACCGTTGAACTCGCGGGTTTCCTTGCCTTCGGCCACCGGAGTGCCGACGCCGGTTGCGGTGAAGAAGGCCGGGATACCCGCACCGCCAGCGCGCATTTTTTCGGCCAGGGTGCCTTGGGGCGTCAGTACTACTTCGATTTCGCCGCTGAGCAATTGCTTCTCGAACAGGGCGTTTTCACCGACGTAGGAAGCGATCACCTTGCTGATCTGTTTTTCTTCCAGCAACACGCCCAGGCCGAAACCGTCGACGCCACAGTTGTTGGAAACCACGGTCAGGTCGCGGGTGCCTTTGCGCTTGATCTCGGCGATGAGGTTTTCCGGAATACCGCACAGGCCGAAACCGCCGGAGAGTACGGTCATACCGTCTTCCAGGCCTGCCAGTGCTTCCTCGTAGGACGCCACGCGTTTATCGAAACCTGCCATATGCACCTCTTTTATTGTTTGTGGGCCAGCCAATGAACCGAGTGTTGCTCCGGCTGATTGATTTGTTAAGTTGTTTTTTAAGGTTGATTGATTTAAAAAACAGCATAGTCGCCCGACCGTTTGGAGTAGCGTCATGACCGTTAAACAGATGCGCGCGTTTCTCGCCGTGGCCCAGAGCCTGAGTTTTGCCGCCGCCTGCGAGCGCCTGCACCTCTCCCAATCGGCGCTGAGCCTGACCATCAAGGGTCTGGAAGAAGGCCTGGGCGGGCGCCTGTTCAGCCGCAATACCCGCAACGTTGCCCTGACGCCCGAAGGCGAGTCCTTGCTGCCCCTGGCGCGCCGGCTGATTGCTGATTGGGACAATGCCGAAGACGAACTGCGCCAGCGATTCACACTGCAACGTGGTCGAGTCACTGTGGCAGCGATGCCGTCTTTTGCGGGCAACCTGCTGCCACCGATCCTGAAGATATTCCGCGCACGTTACCCGCAGGTGAATGTGACCGTGCATGACTTGATCAATGAGCAGGTGCTGGAGATGGTGCGCGACCGGCAGGTGGAGTTGGGCGTAGCGTTTGAGCCTGCCGAAGGTTCATCACTGGCGTTTACGCCGTTGTACCTCGACCGCTTCATCGCCGTGGTACCGGGCGATTCGCCGTTGGCAAACTGTGCCGAGATCGATTGGAAAACCTTGCTGGAACAACCGTTCATCACCTTGCAACGGCCGTCTACGGTACGGGTGATGTTGGAAGAGCACTTGGGCGCGCTACAGATGAAGCTGCCGGTAGCCCTGGAAAGCCATCAGTTGGCAACGGTGGGCAAGATGGTGGCGAGTGGCTTGGGTGTCAGCGCGGTACCGGCGTTGTGCGCAAGGCAGATGGAAGAGGCGGGCGCGCACTGCATCACCTTGAGCGATCCGGTGATCGAACGGCCGATTGGTGTGCTGACCAAGCCGGGGCATGAACTCTCGGCAGCGGCGCAGGTATTGTTTGATATTTTCCGGGATGAAGCGACAAAGGGGCGGTTTCCGGCATTGTTATAACTCAGGCATTAAAAAGCCCGCTTGAATGAACAAGCGGGCTTAAATATTTAATGCGCTGTTATCAGCAGTATCTATCAATCACTTTAACGTGCGATTGGCCTTTGAGGTTCTGCCATTCGGTATTAAGTGTGTGGAAAACCTGCTCGATAAAGTTGCGATCGGCGGCGGCTTTCTTGCCGACATAACCCTGGCCCCGACGGTAAACCCTCAGGCGTGCCGCCAGTTCACGGTGATTGCGGTCGAACTCAGCCTCTTCGGTATTGGGCTCCAGGCAGTCAAGTTGCACTTCGCCCGATTTGCCAATCCACAGGATATGGTCGTCGAGTGTGTCTTTCTGCGCTGCGAACATCTCAGCCAATTCATCGATAGTTGGTTGGTTGTTCAGATTCATGTGTAAGCCCCTTGACCAGTTGGCGATCTATCAGTTGGTTCGTTAAAACATCTTTAGTTGTCTCCGGTTGCGAAAACCGGGCGTCAGCGACTGTCTGCCGAATACGGGCAGGGTCTTGAACCTGATGCATGTAGTCTTGCTGATGAACTGCTACGCAATGCTTTCATAACGAAGACAAGCCGCATTTGAGCGCCTTGTACCGAGCCCTTCGGGCCGGTCAGCTTCATCAATCCGCCTTGTGGGCAGTGCACATCCGGAAAAAACAGCTCGGCGGTCAGACGAGCTTGTTCAAAACGCTTGTTGCCAACGCTCCCGATCCGGGAGACGTCTCGATAATGCAAGGACAAAAAGGTTACGTCAACGGTTATGTAGTGATTATTTTTGATCACTACATAAATCGCCGTGGGGACGGGAGCATGCGGGAAAACGTGACTTGGGCGTCATTTTCTGGAGGTGTAGGTCAGGCAGATATCAGGCCAGTCGCTCTGTCAGCAAGGGCAACAATCGCTCACACTCGGCTTCGATCTTCACCTGAAACAGCTCATCCCCTCGGGTCTTGCCCAAGTTGATGGCAATGACGGGTTTGCCCTGTTCGACCATGGCCTTGCACAGGCGGAACGCCGAGTAGGCCATCAGCGACGAGCCCACCACCAGCAACCCCTCGGCATGCTCTACCGCAGCCATCGCCCTGGCCGCTGTTGCTGGCGCTACATTTTCGCCAAAAAACACGACATCCGGTTTCAAGCGCTCGCCATTGCAGTGGGGGCAGCGCGGGACCTGGAAATGTTCTTCAAAGGCGGGGTCAAGCAAGGTGTCGCCATCCGGCGCCTGCACCGCGTGGACTTGCGACAGATAGGGGTTGTCTATTTCCATCTGCCGCTGGACCGCCTCACGCGGGCTGAGCAACTGGCAATCCAGGCACAGCACCCGGTGCAGGCTGCCGTGCAGTTCAATGACGTCGTGGCTGCCGGCTTGATCGTGAAGGGTGTCGACGTTCTGGGTGATCAACCCGCTGATGCGCTCGCGTTGTTGCAGCATCGCCAACGCCAGGTGCGCCTTGTTCGGTTGCGCAATGCGAACCCTCGGCCACCCCAGCATCGCTCGCGCCCAGTAACGGCGCCGCGCCTGCGGGGTGGCGAGGAATTCCTGGTACATCATTGGCGCCTTGCCCCGACGCACGCCTTCGCTGTCGCGGTAATCGGGAATGCCCGACGAGGTGCTGATCCCTGCACCGGTCAACACCAGAAAGCGCCGTTCGGCCATGGCCCGGTGCAGGGTGTCGAGGTGGTCCTCTTGATGTTCCAGCGTGTCGAGCATGGGTTCCCCTATTCGCCGCGGATGTACTGCTCCAGCTGTTTGATCAGGTCAGCCTGGTCGGCAATGGCTTCTTTCACCAAGTCACCGATCGAGAGCAGGCCCAACAGTTTGCCGTCTTCCACCACCGGCAGGTGGCGCAGGTGACTGTCGGTCATGATGTTCATGCACTCATCGACCTTTTTATGGGTGTCGACGGTGATCACCGGGGAACTCATCACCTCATGCACCTTCGTGGTGACCGACGAAAGCCCCTTGAGCATGATTTTGCGGGCGTAATCACGTTCGCTGATGATGCCTACCACCACGCCATCCTGGACGACCGGCAAGGCCCCGACGTTTTTCTCCGACATCCGGACCAGTGCTTCAAACACGGTGTGGTCGTGTTTGATGACATGGACTTCCTGGTTTTTCTGGTCCTTGGCTTTGAGCACTTGTGCAACGGTTTTCATGGCGGCCACTCCGGTTTTTGTTAGTTAGTCAGGCTCCCCCTACAGAATCCTAGACGGCCCGCGCGGCGGCAAGGTCCAAAGCGGCGCTAAACCCGTCGAAAAACGTCATTCGCCGGATTTTTTCGGGTTTTACCCCGCAGCTGTCGGCTTTTTCGCCCGTTTTGGGCTGGCTGCTGTCTTGCGCGGCGCGCTCTTGCGCTTCTTTTTCCATGGCGCGGCGCCGGGTCCTGCCGGACTGGCCGGGCCGCTGATGGTCATGCGCAGGCCATTGCAACGCGCCACCTGCTTGCTCATCCAGGCCGCCTGTTTGGCGACGAATTCTTCCAGGCTCATTTCGCCGCTTTGCACCATGTCCAGCGCCTGCTCCCAGATCGCCGTGGTGCCAGGGTCCGCGATGGCGCGGGGCACGGCGTCGATCAGGCTGAACGCTGCCGGGGTGGCCGACAGCGCCTTGCCGTTTTTCACCAGGTAGCCACGGTCCAGCAGGCCCTGGATGATGCCGGCACGGGTGGCTTCGGTGCCGATGCCGGTGGTGTCCTTGAGCTTTTGCTTGAGCAGCGGGTCTTCCACCAGCTTGGCGACGTTTTTCATCGCTTTGATCAGGTCGCCTTCGGTAAAGGGCTTGGGCGGTTGGGTCCACAGGTCCTTGAGGTTGACCTTGGCCACCGCGTAATCCCGGCCCTGCACCAATGCCGGCAACGCTTGTGGGGCTGGTGCTTCGCGGCCTTTTGCTGGCGCGAGGGCTTCGGGCAGGGCACGTTTCCAGCCCGGTTCGATGACCACTTTGCCCACTGCGCGCAACGCTTGGCCTGCGCACTCGAAGTCCGCCTGGGTGCGATCGTATTCGTGGTTGGGCAGGAACTGCGCCAGGTAGCGCGCACGAATCAACGTGTACACCGCACGGTGCTTGCCGGTGAGTTGCCCTACATCTTTGCCGGCGCCGGTCGGGATGATGCCGTGGTGGGCGCTGACCTTGGCGTCATTCCACGCCCGCGAGCGACGCTGCGGGTCGATATGCGCCATCAATTCGTTCACCGCACTATCGGCGCGCGCGATGGCAGCAAGAATCTTCGGCGCGTCGCTGTGCTGGCTCAGAGGCAGGTAGCCGCAATCACTACGAGGGTAGGTGATGACTTTATGGGTTTCATATAGCGACTGGGCGATATCCAGGGTTTCTTGGGCACCAAGGCCGAGCTTCTTGGAGCAGATTTCTTGCAGGGTGCCGAGATCGAATGGCAGGGGCGCGACTTCACGCATGCGTTCGGTACGCAGTTTTACCAGCCGCGCGGTGGCGGCGTTGCGCATGGCGTCGGCGGCGTCTCGCGCCAGTTGCGGGTTGAGGCAGCGGCCCTGGTCATCACAGGCATCCTCGGCCGCGCGCCATTGGGCGGTGAAGGTCATGGCGTTGTGGTGTAGGTCGACATCGATGGCCCAGTACGCCACCGGCACAAAATCGGCAATGCTGCGGTCGCGGTCCACCACCAGGCGCAAGGTCGGCGTTTGCACCCGACCCACAGGCAATACGCCCTGATAACCGGATTGGCGCCCCAGCAAGGTAAACAGGCGACTCATGTTCATGCCGATCAGCCAGTCGGCGCGGGAACGGCCCAGGGCCGAGTGATACAGGCTGAAGGTCTCGGCGCCTGGCTTGAGGGCGGCCAGGGCCTTGCGGATGGAGGCGTCGTCCAGCGCCGACAGCCACAGCCGTTGGATCGGCCCACGATAGCGGCAATGCTCCACCAGCTCACGCGCGATCATCTCGCCTTCGCGGTCGGCGTCGGTGGCGATCACCAGTTCCTGGGCTTCCCCCAGCAAACGCTTGACCGCCTTGAACTGGCTGGCGGTCTTGGGCTTGACGCGCATCTTCCATTTTTCCGGGACGATGGGCAGGTCGGCCAGCACCCAGCGCTTGTACTTCTCGTCGTAGGCGTCAGGCGGGGCGGTTTCCAGCAGGTGGCCGATGCACCAGGTGACCGTGACGCCATTGCCCAGCCAGCAGCCATCGCCCCGGCGACTGGCACCGAGTACGGCCGCAATATCCTTGGCCTGGGAAGGTTTTTCACAGAGGTACAGCCGCATGCTCAGCCCGTTCGTTACACCGTCGAATGGAGAGCAGGATGGGCAAAAGAAGGGATTTGATCAACCATTATCTGGATGGATATACAGCAATTTGTGTGCGCCCCCGTCCGGTAAGGGAAGGGGGCGCCTTCAGTCAGTTGTTATCAATATCCACATGCCGCGTTTCTTTGAGGCAGAACAGCCCCACGATCAGGCTCACCCCGGTCACCACCACCGGATACCACAGGCCGTAGAAGATATCGCCGGTGTACACCACCAAGGCGAACGACACGGTCGGCAGGAACCCGCCAAACCAGCCGTTGCCGATGTGGTAAGGCAGGGACATGGAGGTATAGCGAATGCGGGTCGGGAACAATTCCACCATCAACGCGGCCAGCGGGCCGTAGCACATGGCGGCGATCAGGATCAGCGCCACGATCAGCACCACCACCATGGTCTTGTTGACTTGGGCCACATCCGCCGAAGACGGATAACCGGCCAGGGTCACGGCGCCGCGCAGGGCTTTTTCGTCAAACCCGTCGATCCGCACGTCGCCCACGCTTACCTGCACCGGGCTGCCGGCCGGTGCGGCGGCGCTGCTGTAGGGCAGGCCCTGCTTGACCAGGAAGGTCTTGACCTTGTCGCACGGGCTGTCGAATTTGGCCTTGCCCACCGGGTCGAACTGGAAGGTGCAGGTGGCCGGGTCGGCCAGCACGGTGATTGGGGCCTGGTTGCTGGCCTGGTCCATCGCCGGGTTGGTGTAGTGCGCCAGGCTCTTGAAGATCGGGAAGTACAGCGCGGTGGCCAGCAGCAGGCCGAGCATCAGTACCGGCTTACGCCCCACCTTATCCGACAGCCAGCCAAAGAAGATAAAGAACGGTGCGCCGATTACCACGCTGATGATCAACAGCATGTTGGCCAGGGCCGGGTCCATTTTCAGGAACTGGGTGAGGAAGAACAGCACATAGAACTGCGCCGCGTAGAAGGTCACCGCCTGGCCGCCGTTGATGCTGAACAGCGCGATCAGCACGATCTTGAGGTTTTCCCATTTGCCGAACGAATCGCGGATCGGCGACTTGCTGGCCTTGCCTTCCTCTTTCATTTTCAGGAACGCTGGCGACTCATGCAGGCTCATGCGGATCCAGGTGGAAATACCCAGCAGCACAATGGAGAACAGGAACGGAATACGCCAGCCCCACACTTCGAACTGGTCACCGGTGAAGTAACGGCATGCCAACACCACCAGCAGTGACAGCAGCAGGCCGAGGGTCGCGGTGGATTGAATCCAGCTGGTGTGGAAGCCGCGTTTGCCGGCGGGCGCATGTTCCGCCACGTAGGTTGCTGCGCCGCCGTATTCACCGCCCAGCGCCAGGCCTTGCAGCATGCGCAGCACGATCAGGATGATCGGCGCCGCAATGCCGATGCTCGCGTAAGTCGGCAACAGCCCGACACAGAAGGTCGCCACGCCCATCAAGATGATGGTGACGAGGAAGGTGTATTTGCGCCCGATCATGTCGCCCAGGCGGCCAAACACCAGCGCGCCGAACGGCCGCACCACAAAGCCGGCCGCAAAGGCCATCAAGGCAAAGATGAACGCCGTGGTGTCGTTGACCCCGGCAAAGAACTGCTTGCTGATCACCGCCGCGAGGGCGCCATAGAGGAAAAAGTCATACCACTCGAACACCGTCCCCAGGGACGAGGCGAAGATGACCTTCTTTGAGTCGTTGCGGGTAACGGCGCTGTTGACCGCCGAGCCCAGGGGTTGAGCATGTTCTGACATCGGGTAGCCCTCACAGTGATTATTTATTGTTGTTCCACTGTCGGCGCCAGGTCTGGCGCCGCTATTCAGATTGCATGAACCAGTTCTTTCTCCGGGGCGAGACTCCTTGTGTTCGGCGAAAGGATCAGCTGCGCGGCCTTTTCCGCGATCATCAGCGTCGGTGAACAGGTATTGCCGGACGTGATGCGCGGCATGACCGACGCATCGGCAATGCGCAAGCCCGGCACGCCATGCACCCGCAGTTGCGCATCCACCACCGCGTCTTTATCGCTGCCCATGCGGCAGGTGCCGACCGGATGGAAGATGGTCGTACCGATGCGCGCGGCGGCTTCGTGCAACTCGTCTTCGGTTTGCAGGGAATCGCCCGGCAGATATTCCACCGGTTTGAACTGGCTGAGGGCGGGTGCGGCAACAATGCGGCGTGTCAGGCGGATCGCGTCGGCGGCTACGCGCAAGTCTTCTGGGTGGCTCAGGTAATTGGGGCGGATCAGCGGTGCATCCGCCGGGTTGGCTGAGCGAATGTCGATTCGCCCCCGGCTTTGCGGGCGCAAGTCGCAGACCGATGCGGTAAACGCCGGGAATGCGTGCAGCGGCTCGCCAAAGCGCTCAAGTGACAGCGGCTGCACGTGGTATTCGAGGTTGGCCGAGGTCTGTTCCGGACCCGAGCGGGCAAATGCGCCGAGCTGGCTGGGCGCCATCGACAATGGGCCGCTGCGGTCATACAGGTAGCGCAGGCCCATGCCCATCTTGCCCCATAGCGTACCGGCGATCTGGTTGAGGGTGCGTGCGTTTTCCAGTTTGTAGATCAGCCGCAGTTGCAGGTGGTCCTGCAGGTTGCCGCCGACGCCCGGCAGTTCGTGCAGCACGTCGATGCCCAAGGGTTTGAGCACACTGGACGGACCGATTCCCGAACGCTGCAAAATGCCCGGTGAGCCCACGGAGCCGGCGCACAGCACGATTTCCTTGCGTGCCTTCCAGCTCATCTGCTGGCCCTGCTGGCGCCCGATCACCTGGGAGGCGCGGCCGTTCTCCAGCAGTACGCGGTCGACTTCCACTTCGGTCATCACCGTGAGGTTGGGGCGCTGACGGATAGGCTTGAGAAACGCCTTGGCCGCATTCCAGCGCACGCCGGCCTTCTGGTTGACCTGGAAGTAGCCGCAGCCTTCGTTGTCGCCCGTGTTGAAGTCGTTGAGGGTGGCAATGCCGCTTTGCGCTGCCGCATCACGGAAGGCATCGAGGATCGGCCAGTGCAGGCGCTGCTGTTCGACGCGCCATTCGCCACCGTCGCTGTGGAACTCCGAGCCGCCGGCAAAATGGTTTTCGCTTTGCTTGAACAGGGGCAGCACGTCTTTCCAGGCCCAGCCTGCGTTGCCTTCTGCCGCCCAGCCGTCGTAATCCTGGGCCTGGCCGCGCATGTAGATCATGCCGTTGATGGACGAGCAGCCGCCCAGCACCTTGCCCCGTGGGTAACTCAACGCACGGCCTTGCAGGCCTTCTTGGGCTTCGGTCTTGAAACACCAGTCGGTGCGTGGGTTGCCGATGCAGAACAGGTAGCCGACGGGAATGTGGATCCAGGGGTAGTTGTCGCGGCCGCCGGCTTCAAGCAGCAGCACGCGGTGAGCGGGGTTGGCGGACAGTCGATTGGCCAGCAGGCAGCCCGCGGGGCCGGCACCTACGACGATGTAATCGTATTCAGCAGTTGCAATGGGCATCTGAAGGTCTCGCTTGTTTTTCTTATGCGTTCCATCCTAGTTGTTAGTTTTCGTCTTAAAAATGTTAGTTTTTACCCAGCTGCTGTGCGTTTTTAAACAGCGTGACCCTTTGACTTTGCTCTATGTGGTGAGCGAGCTTGCTCGCGCTGGGGCGCGAAGCGGCCCCCTTGCCTACAAACGCGGTTTTTCAGATGCAACGAGGCTTCCGGTTTTGGGGCTGCTGCGCAGCCCAGCGCGAGCAAGCTCGCTCACCACAGGTACCGGGCACGACTTTAGTCAGTATTTATGTCCATCGGAGGGAGGCGTCATGTTCGACTGGAATGACCTGCGGTACTTTCTGGAGCTGCAGCGCAGCGGCCGCCTGCTCACCGCCGCGCAACGCCTGAAAACCACCCACGCCACTGTGGCCCGGCATATCGAGGCGATCGAGAAAAGCCTCGGCACTGCGCTGTTCGTGCAGCATGCCCAGGGCTACGAGTTGACGCCCGCTGGCGAAGCCCTGCTCAAGCACGCCGAAGCCATGGAAAACGTCGCGCTGCTGGCCGAAGACGAACTGACCCACTCCGCCGCGCCCCTGGGCAAGATCCGCCTCGGCGTGGCCGAAGGCTTGGGCGTGATGTTCCTGGCCAGTCGCATGGGCGGACTGTTTGACCGCTACCCCGGGCTGGAAGTGGAACTGGTGGCGGTGCCGCGCTTTGTCAGCATCCTCAACCGCGAAGCGGAGATCAGCATCCACCTTGAACGCCCCAGCGTCGACCAACTGGTCACGCGCAAACTCACCGACTACCGCCTGGCCCTCTACGCCAGCCGTGCCTACCTGGAGCGCAACCCACCGATCGAGAAACGCGAAGACCTCGCCGCGCACGCGTGGATCGATTATGTAGACGACTTGCTGTTCAGCCAGGAACTCAAGTTCCTTAGCAGCTTCTGCCGCAACCCCAAGGTGGTGTTCCACAGCACCAGCGTGATCGCCCAGCACCAGGCAGCGCGCTCCGGGTTGGGGATTGCGGTGTTGCCGTGCTTTATGGCGTCGGGCGATCCGGACTTGGTGCCGTTGCTGCCGGGGGAGGGGATCCAGCGCAGCTACTGGATCAGTTCGCGCCGGGAGTTGCACAAATCGGTGCGGCTGCGGGTGTTGTGGGATTACGTGGTGGAGTTGTGCGCGCGCGAGCAAAGGTTGTTGCTCGGCGAGATCTGACTGACCGTAACCGGATTAAAACTGTGGGAGCGAGCAAGCCCGCTCCCACATTTGGAACTGTGCAGGTTTACTCAATCGAGTCAGGCGCGCAATTCGAACTCCGCGCTGCCTAGCCGATCCCCATTCACCAACACGTGCACCACATGCCGTCCGGGATAGTGCTTGCGCGTGGTCAGTTCGCGGATATGTTGCTCACGTCGGATGCTGTGAAGTTCGCCAGCGCCGAGGGTAAACGCCTTGAGCTTGAACACCTTTGCGGCACTGTGGCCGGCGCTTTTCACGTAGTCGATGGCGTAGTCCACCACCAGTTTCTGTGGCGCGGCAGAGGTGGACTCCAGGCTGAAGGACAGGTTGATGCGTTCGCCCAGGTTGATCACCGCCGGCGTGACCTGTAGGTGGTGGATCTTCACCTGGGCTTTGGCGCCGGCGCCCATGATCGTCAGCGCACGGGTGTTGCCTTGCTTGATCAGGCTGCGCAGGGCGTGGCGGGCGATCCAGGCGGTGTGAGGGTTCTCCAGGTTCCAGCCTTCGATCAGGCTGAGCACCCAGTCCGGGTGGTCCTTGGTGATGTCGTTGAGGTGGTTGGCCACTGACTTGCGCACATAGAGGCTGCTGTCGGCCTTGAGGTTGTCGAGGATCGACGCGCACAGCTCGGGGTTGGCCTGCACCTGTGCCAGGCGGAATGACCAAGGCAGGCGCGGACGCGAACCTTCGCTGGCCAGGCGGCGCACGTGTTCGTTGTCATCCAGTGACCAGGTTTGCATCACCGCCAATGTGCGCTGGAAGTCGTGCTGCAAAAAGTGGCGGATGGCGAATTCGGCGGAGCCAAAGGTGGTGAAGTATTTAAGAGCAGCCATGGAGCGCTTGAAGTCGTGCAACCCGTAACTTGCCACGAAATGCGGCAGGAACAGGCTGACGAACGCGCTGTTCAAGCGTGGGGCCAACGCGTAAAGCACCTTTAGGGTTTGCGGGTAATCCAGCGGGATCACCGCATGCAGGCTCTCGCTGACCCGCGCCATGCGCTGCATCACCGACAACTCGGCCAACCCGGCCTTGGCGTGCTTGAGGAAGCCCTTGGCGTCGAACGCCGGGTACACCGCCGTCATCTCGGTAGCGATATGGTGGAGGCGTTCGACATTGAAAATTTCCTTCAGCGCCGGGGCAGCTTGTTCGGTCATCGATGATTCCTGGGCGGTTAGAGAAACCAGCGGTATTCCCGCGCGTTGATCTCTTGTTGAAAGGCCAGGTGGTCCTGGCGTTTGTTTTCGCAGTACACGTCGACAAATTCGGCGCCCAGCTTATCGCGCAATACCGCTTGATGCTGCATGGTGCGCACGGCGTCGAGCATGTCCAGGGGGAAGTCGGTGCCGCTGCTGCGGTCCTCGTTCAGCGGGGCGATGGGTTCGCGCTTGGCTTCCAGGCCGTGCTCCAGGCCGACTAGGATCGCCGCCAGCACCAGGTACGGGTTGGCATCGGCACTGGCCAGGCGGTGCTCGATGCGCAGGTTGCGTGGGTCGGACTCGGGAATGCGCACGCACGCGTCACGGTCTTCAAAGCCCCAGCTGGCGCGGGTGGCGGCGTTGACCGTACCGCCCAGGCGGCGGAAGGCGTTGTGGTTCGGCGAGAAGATCGGCATGCAGTGGGGCAGCAACTCCAGGCAGCCGGCCACGGCATGCCGCAACGGTTGCTGCTGGTGCGCCGCCAGCAGGTTATTGCCCGCGCCATCATACAGGCTGACATGCACATGCATGCCACTGCCGGGGTATTGCAGGTACGGCTTGGCCATGAAGCTGGCGCGGTAACCGTGCTTGAGCGCCACGCCACGGGTGCTGCGGCAGAACAGGGCGGCCCAGTCGGCGGCGCGCAGGCCGTCATCGAGGTGACCGAAGTTGATCTCGAACTGGCCGGGGCCGATCTCGGCAGTGATCACCGTGATATCGATGCCTTGGTCCTTGGCGGTGTGCGCCATGTCATCCAGCACTTCGCTGAAGCGTGACAGCCGTTCGATATGCAGGTTGGGCTGGTCGTCGGCGTCATCGCTCAGTGGGTCGCGGGCGAATTGCGGCAGGCCGTTGTCGAGTTTTTTGTCGAACAGGTAGAACTCCAGTTCGAACGCCACCACCGGGTGGATGCCCTTGTGGTGCAGGCGCTCCAGCACCTTGGCCAGCACTTCGCGGGGTTCGAATTCGATGGGCGCTTCGGTGCCGTCCGAGGTGATCAGCATCTGGCCCAGGGGTTGCGACTCCCAGCTCACCGGCTTGAGCGTGCCTGGCACCAGGCGGCGGTTGGCATCCGGGTCGCCGTCGTTGAAGCAGTAGTCACCGATCTTGAACAGGCCACCCTGGGCCCCCAGCAACACTGCGTTTTGCGGTAGTTTCAACGGGCTGCCGGCTGCGACTTTTTCCAGCATCTCCACCGGGTAGCGCTTGCCGTAGAAATGCCCGGGAATGTCCAGGGCGATCAGGTCGACGTAACGCACGTCGGGGTGGTTCTGGCGAAAGGTCCGGACTTCGGCCAGTAGGGAGGCAGGATGGCTTTTCACGGGTGTAGCTCCTAGTTGTAAACCCACAGCACGCGGGCGGGCAGGTCAGTCAGGTTGGCGTAGCGGCAATGGGCGAAGCTGGCCAAGTGGAAACTGTCGCCAGGGCCGAGGGTGACCGAATCGGCCTCACCTTCAACCCACAAGGTCAACTCGCCTTCCAGCACAAAACCGGCCTGTTCGGCACGGTCGCTCATGGTTTGTTCACCGCTGTTGGCACCTGGCGCCAACAGGCTGTCGAGCATCGAAAAGGCGCCGTTCATGCTCGGCGACACGAGGATGTCGGTGATGCCATTGGCGTAATACACCGTGCGCCGCTCGTTAGGGCGGGTGATCCAGTCCACGGCCTTGGGTTTGGGCTGGCTGTAGAAATACGTGGTGGGCACGTCGAGGGCGTGGCTGATAGCGGTCAAGTCCGCCACGGTCGGCCGCGACAGGCCGCGCTCGACCTGGGACAGGAAGCCCACGGAACGCTCGATCTTATGCGCGAGCTGGGCGAGGGTGAGCTTCTTGTGCTTGCGCAGGTCGTGGATCAGCGCGGCGAGGGTGGCAAGTTCTTCTTGAGGTGTCATGAAATTTATTTCGATAAATTTCATGAAAAATTACAGGATTTATTTCACGGAGGCAACGAGGTATCTGCCATTGCTGAATCCCCTGTGGCGAGGGA
>NZ_JACART010000131.1:0-685 GCF_013386445.1 Pseudomonas sp. P7759 | reverse complement strand
GATCGCGGAAGAACAGCACCTTGTGCTTCAGCAGCAGTTCGCGCAGTTCGTCACGCAGGGCGGTGGTCAGCGGCTGGCGCAGGTCGATGCCGGCGATTTCGGCGCCAATCGTGGGTTCCAGGCGGGTGATGTGCAGGGTCATGCGGGTGTCCTCTCGTATGTGGGTTCAGCCTCCGCCTGGAGAGGGGTCGGATGTCGGGCCTGCACCCGGTGTGGGGGCAGGCAGGTTGGGTGAGTCAGATCACGTAGAAACCATGGGTGCCGTCGCGGGCCAGTTGGTCGACCAGGCCGAATTCCCAATCCAGATAGGCCTGCATGGCTTCCTTGGGGTTGTCGGTGCCTTCGTACGGGCGGCGGTAGCGGTCGATGCGCGGTGAGGCCAAGTGAGTTTCACCTTCTTCCAACGGCAGTTTCGCGTTGATCCAGCTAGCGGTGCCGTCCTGCAACAGGAACACCTGCTTGCCGGTGAGGGCTTCGACTTCGGCCACCGCCAGGCGCGCCAACTGGCTGCTGCCGCAGGTCAGCACGTAGCGTTGCGCGGCGGGCACCTTGGCCAGGGCCTGGGGCAGTTGCGCGCGCAGGGCCCACCAGGCACCGGGGATGTGGCGCTTGACGTAGTTGGCGCTGGCGGTGAAGTCCAGCACCACGGTGTCGCCATGGCCGAGCCAGTCGCTGAGGGTGTGCG
>NZ_JACART010000130.1:0-929 GCF_013386445.1 Pseudomonas sp. P7759 | reverse complement strand
AGCGAGTGACTCCAGCCAAACCCCAACCCGCAATCGACGTCCACCGCACTGGTGCGGTACAACCGCGTCCACTCAAACGGCAAGATCCCGTCCAGCACACCATCGGTCAGCGTCAGCAGTTCCTCACCCGTAACCATCGACACTGGGCAGCCGTTAGTGGCTGTCTTGTCCGAAGATGCCGCCGCATCCCCAGCCGGATTTCGAGCAGAAACAGGTACATCATCCACAGGCTCCGCCTGCTTCAGCACTGCATTCTGCCGCGCCTTCCAGCGCATCTGCAGCCTGCCTTGCTTCAACCCACCCACCACACCGCGAACCGCGACCGCCTTGTAGCGATCCACGGCCTGCATGAACTTTGTCAGAATTCCCAAAAGCCCCCTGACAAAACCCACCGCCGCCTCAAGAATCTGCCCGCCATACTTGACCAACCGCAGACTCAAATACGCCACACCCGCCGCCGGCAAGGCGATGGTCAACACCACGCCAATCACCAGATCAATCAGCAACGACACCACAAACCCAGCCGCCATCTCGGCCATTTCACCGGGCGGCAATGCGTCCAACCAGATCATTGCCGTGCGCACCATCAGGAACAGCGCCGCTTCATCACTGGCCAGCAGCATCGCCTGTTCCATGACTTTGGGCGCATCGGTGGCGAGCTGCGCCAATTTGGCCGCTTCTGCACCCAGCTGTTCGACGTACTTCAACGGGTCGTCAAGAATCGCCTGCACCAGCTTGATGCTGTCCCACACATCACGAATCGCCGCCCAACTGCCCGCCAGCACGCCGCTGCCAATCGCGCTGGCGGTGGACTGCTCCCAGCGCGGTTTAAAATCCGACCACTGTGCCCGAAGCCACTGCTCCAGATCCCCGGTCAGCCCAGCGTAAGACGCAAACAACGCGTCCACTTGCTCAGTAGAAACGCCCCC
>NZ_JACART010000129.1:0-856 GCF_013386445.1 Pseudomonas sp. P7759 | reverse complement strand
CGTGTGGATCGGCTTGACCAGGCCGTTGTCCTTGCGCGTGGTCACCGCGATATCCGCTTTCAAAGGCCAGCCACCATTGACCGTGCCGACAAGCTTGATACCGCCGGTGATTGCCGCCGAATAGGCGTACACCGAGTTGGGCCCGAACAGCGCATCGCTGCGCCCGGATTGCACCGCCAGTTGCGCGGCGGCCTGGTCGTCGAAGTACTGCAACAGCGCCGGCTTGAGGCCGGCTTTTTCATTCGCGTCGTTCCAGGCCAGAAGGACCTTTTCCTGGTTGGTGCCGGAGCCGACGATGATCTTCAGCCCGGCAATGTCCTCGGCCTGCTTGATCGCGCTGATCTTGCTGGTGCTCTTCACATAGAACCCGAGCACGTCCTGGCGATAAGTCGCGAAGTCGAAACGCTTCTTGCGCGCCTCGGTCACCGTGACGTTGCTGATCACCGCGTCGTACTTGCCCGAGCTGACGCCCAGGGGCCAGTCTTCCCAGCTGGTCTGCACCACGTTGAGTTGCAGGCCCAGGCTGTCAGCGACCAACTGCGCTGTATCGGCCTCGCTGCCGATGGTGGTCTTGTCGTCATTGGCCAGCAGCGCCAGGGGCGGTCCGGCCACACCGGACACGGCCACGGTGAACTTGCCCGGCTGGGCGAACTTGAAGCCCGGTGGGATCTGCGCGATGGCCGCTTCGTTACGCGGTACATGAATGCGCGGGCGGTCGGGGCTGAGGTCGACCTGTTGCACGGCGAATGCGCTTTGCGCAGTGCTGACGGCCAGCGTCAACAGGGCGATACGAGCGGTAGAGATAAGCATGGGCAGTCACTCCTTGAACTAAAGCACCTTGCCGAGAAAGGCCACA
>NZ_JACART010000128.1:0-308 GCF_013386445.1 Pseudomonas sp. P7759 | reverse complement strand
GGCGCTCCGCCGGCAACAGCGCGCCGGCCATGTCCAGGGCCGATACCGCGGGCATCCCGCCCATCAGCAGCATGCCGGCGGTGCGGTAGAAACGCGCGAGGATAAACAGGGTGCGCTGGGCTCCGAGGCTGGGGATTTTCCACAACAGGGCGGCCAGATGGCGCTTGACCGCCGCGGTTCGCGCCAGCAGCACCAGGGCGGCGATCAGCAGCGCCAGGCCGCCCATCAGCAGGCCACCTTGCTGCTCCACCAACTCGCCCCACCAGACCATGAACCGCGCGGTCGCCGGCAGGTCGCTCATGGCATCG
>NZ_JACART010000127.1:0-3150 GCF_013386445.1 Pseudomonas sp. P7759 | reverse complement strand
AGCGCGGCGTTTTCGTGTGCGCGTGATTCAGGTGGCGGCTGTAAGTCATCTGCACTGGTTTTCGGCAGGGTTCTGTATCTATTAATCATTATTCCAGCACTGATAATTGCGCCTTCACTTTCATCTCAAGGACTGAGCAATGATTGACTATCCGAGACCGCTATTGCGAGTAGTTGAAACTAATCTCGCGGTAAGTGCCGGGCGCCAGGGAAATACATGCGCCCTTGAAAAGACGCAATGCAATAAGTTGAAAAGTTGGTCGCAGTTATTTGTAAGACGCTTCCTCGAATAGTTGGTTAGATGCGTGTAAGGGTTTGTGGGAAAGATCCTAGGGTCGCGATTATGTTCGCCTTGGTCCAGCAAATACGGGGTTTCCTCGTGTTTGCAGGGCATGCCCCCAATACGATGGCACTGATGTCATTTTATTGCATGGTGCTAGTGTCTAGTCATAACCGTACGGGCTGCGCGCGAATTTCTTACACGTGTAATAGGTCGAGCAAATACTGCCAGCAGTTGCTTGAAACTGAATATCCAAACTCAGGTAATAGAATGATGAGCACTATTCACGAACAGGCTATGACGTATGTTTATCAGCAAGTTCTACAACGCTTGATCGGGCACTTCGCTCGCGAAGAGCGAACGGCACTTCAGTTGCTGGTCCAGCGAATCGTTGTGGCGGCAGGCGGCATGGAGCAAGTGGGTGGCTACAAAGTGCTGGTGGTCCATGGCGGTGGCAAAGTGAGTAGCTACACGCTGGCCTTGTTGCGGGCCGCGCAACTGACCATCGCGGGTCGATCCCCACGAACCTTTCAATTGCGCATCGCGACATTACGGCATGCGGGGATGACCGAGGGCATGCTCGACGGCATCAATCAGGGCTACGGCCGCCTGTTTCTGCACGATGACCCAAGGGTTGACCTGCTGATGGTGGAAAACCAGGAAGTGTTGCCCTTCAACCACTTGCGACCTGCTTCTACCGTGGGGCGAGAAATCAGCCAGCGCAACATGTTGATGGTGGGCCATTTGAGTTCGGGCGACTGCCGCGCCACCCTGAGCAGTGATACGTACCTGGCGCTGGGGGATTTCTACCAGCGCATCACCACCTGGAATGGTGGGGTGCACGCACTGGTGAGCGGTGACTCCCCGCGCAAGCAAAGTCAGTTCCTTGCCTGGCTCAAGAACACCGCGTTGGGCGCTGGTATCGCTATACCGCAAGGCTGGCCGTCGTCACTCACCGGGTTGTTCGCGCGCATGGATGAATGGAGCGACGGGTATTACCGTGATGTGTATGGGGAGCATTATGTTGCAAGTGACAACCCCAGCAGGAACGGTCATCGCCACTTGGCTTACATTGGCGTTGCCGATTTGCTGGACGATGTCGACCTTTCATCCTCGGCCATGCTCAACGAATTCATGGCCTTCGCACCCGACCCGCAGGAATTTCACTTCAGTCATCCCGCGTATTCCAACCCGCGGCTTATGGCACATCTACGTGGGCTGCAAGCCCAGTGCTTGCGGGACCTGGATTACGAGGAGGGGGTACAGCGCTTTATCCAGCAGGTCCCACACTGCATGCCCGATGAACTGCTTGCGCAGGTGGGGGGCCGCGAAGGTCGCATCCAGTCAGGCGCCTACGCCCAGCAGTTCTTTGGCTTGGACGAGACTCAATTGATTTGCCTGCTGTTTTCGCCGTTTATCCATCACGGTGAACGCCTGGAAGGCTATTTGCGCCAATGCCACCCCGGCATGCTGGTGGCCTTGCCCGAATTGCACAAGGTCCTGCAAGGCAAGCCGTCCGCCGAGATGCTGCAACAGTGGGTCACCGACACCAGCGGCTTACCGATGACTTTGTTGCAACACCTCTATCGCAAACGTCCGCTGGGCTACACAAGTGGCAAATTGCGCAGTGTCGGTACTACGGCCCATGACAGCGCGCAGGCCTGTCAATTGTCCGGGCGATGACGCTGCGCGGCGAACGGCAGGCAGATTTCGCGTATCAGGCGGTCTATCGCTACATGATCAGCCTGATCAATGAAGTCAGTACCGACGCGCGGGTAAAACTGCCGTCCCTGCGGCAATTGGCGGGTCGCTTGAACGTGTCGATCTCGACGGTCCAGTACGCCTACTCGTTGCTTGAAAAAGAGGGCAGGGTCTATTCGGTGGCCAAATCGGGTTACTACGCCTGGCCGCTCTCGGCAAACCCGCTGGCAGGCGCCAGCGGCGACCTGCTGGATCGGCTCTACGCAGCGGCACGGCGCCCAGGCATGGTGGTGCTCAGCGGCGATGAACCGGCGCTGCTGGCTTCGCTGGATGGCACGCTGTTGCGTTTGGAGCGAGAACTGGTCCGCCAGTATCCGCAATATCTTCAACCCTGGTCCCAGCCTTGCGGGGTCTGGGAGCTGCGCGCAGCACTGGCGGCGCGTTATACGTCGTCGCCGACCCGCTGCTGGCATGCCGATGACGTTTATATCGGCGCTGACCTGCGCGGAGTATTGGACATCCTCATCGAAGTCTTGGGCCTGAGGGGGGCAGCGGTGGTTGTGGAGTCGCCGTGTGATTGGCTGGTCCTGCGCCTGCTTCAGGATGCCGGGGTACGTATCATCGAGCTGCCCTGGACGCCAGAAGGGCGACTCGATCGGGTGTGCCTTGATCAATTGTTACGCGCCGAGTCGGTGCATTTGGTGGTGCTGTCATCCAGGGTCAGTGTGCCAGCCGGGGTTTCCATGCCGCCCCAGGATCGAGTGGCCATCGCGCAAATGCTGGATCAGTACGGTTGTTGGTTACTGGAGAACGACACCTTTGGTGAACTGGGTTTCCACGAGCCACAGGTCGCACTGCGCGAGCTGGTGAACCCTGAGCGATTGATGGTGTTTTCCTCGTTCGAGAAAGTACTGGGCTCGGAAGCGCCCTATGGTTATCTGCTGTCAAGGCGTATGAACAGCGAACTGCAGCGCCATTTCCTGCTGCGCTCCTTTCGCTTGTCGCCGATTCGCCAGCGTGCCATTGCGCGTCTTTATCACAGCGGGCGGATCGACCAGCACCTGCGTGGGCTGCGCCAGCAGCTGCGTCAGCAGGCAGACGAAATGTGCGAGCGCCTGGACCAGCATCTGGGAGACCAAATGATCTATCGTGCACCCGCTGCGGGCGCGG
>NZ_JACART010000126.1:0-759 GCF_013386445.1 Pseudomonas sp. P7759 | reverse complement strand
CGATGACGACGGCATCGTCGGAGGCGCCGAAGGAGAAGGCTGAGCTTTGGCCGACGAAGGCAGCGAAAGCCAGTGCGGGCAGGTATTTGAATACATTCATGACAGGCACTCCGGGTTAACCAAAGGTGAAGGCATACGCCGACACGTTGGGGTCGAGGAATTCGATGGTGAAGGTGCGGTCTTGCACGGCGCCCGGCTGGCGCACAAGCTGATACAAGCGCTGTTCGGTGACGGTGCCGCGGCCATCCGGGGCCACGTCGGTGCCATGGGCGTCGGCTGGGGCCTGGCCATCGATCGTGACTTTGAAGCGCACCGGTTTTCCATCGGCGCCAGGACCGAGCACCAGATGCAGGTCGCGGGCATGGAAGCGGTAGGCGATGCGCCCGCCGGCCTGGTCGAGGGTGACCTGCTGGCCGCCGACGTTCCATTGGCCTTCCAGGGTCCAGTTGTTCAGGGCCAGGGGGCCGGATTTGACGAAATTCTCGGCGCGCTGGGCGCCCAGGTAGGTTTCCGGCGATTGCACTTCGTTCATGTCCGGCGCTTGCTGCACGCCCTTGGCGTCGGCTTCGATCAAGCCGCCAGCGACGTGCTGGGCACCGGCTTCACGCAGCAACTGCTGGATCACCCGCTCCGACTCGGCATAGTCGCCCTCGCCAAAGTGGTGATAGCGGATCTGCCCCTTGGCATCGGCAAAGTAATGGGCCGGCCAGTACTGGTTGTTGAACGCTCGCCAGACCTTGTAGTTGTTGTCGATGGCCA
>NZ_JACART010000125.1:0-418 GCF_013386445.1 Pseudomonas sp. P7759 | reverse complement strand
CACACGAATTGCTTGATTCA
The DNA here is from genome assembly GCF_013386445.1 of Pseudomonas sp. P7759. Lineage (NCBI taxonomy): Bacteria > Pseudomonadati > Pseudomonadota > Gammaproteobacteria > Pseudomonadales > Pseudomonadaceae > Pseudomonas > Pseudomonas sp. P7759. The sequence continues at coordinate 398 of NZ_JACART010000125.1, read as the reverse complement.
TTGAAGAAGACGATAAGAAGCAGCCTAAATGGTTGTAGCTTAGTTGGTTAGAGCGCACCCCATGCTCTGTGGTAAAGAGCAGGGTGAGGTCGGCCTTAGCAGCTCGAAATTGGGTCTGTAGCTCAGTTGGTTAGAGCGCACCCCTGATAAGGGTGAGGTCGGCAGTTCGAATCTGCCCAGACCCACCAATTTTGTGTGGGAAACGCCTGTAGAAATATGGGGCCATAGCTCAGCTGGGAGAGCGCCTGCCTTGCACGCAGGAGGTCAACGGTTCGATCCCGTTTGGCTCCACCACTACTGCTTCTGAAGTTTGAAAGCTTAGAAATGAGCATTCCATCAAAATGATGGTGAATGTTGATTTCTAGTCTTTGATTAGATCGTTCTTTAAAAATTTGGGT
>NZ_JACART010000013.1:20918-23060 GCF_013386445.1 Pseudomonas sp. P7759 | reverse complement strand
CAAGACCACCTTGCTCAAGCGTCTGCTGCAAGGCGAGAGCCTGGGCGACACCGCGCTGCTGATCAACGAATTCGGCGATGTCGGCATCGACCATCTGCTGGTGGAAGAGGTGGCACCGGACACCGTACTGCTGCCCAGCGGGTGCGTGTGTTGTTCGATCCGAGGCGAGTTGAAAGACGCGCTGCTCGGCCTGCTGCAACGCCGCGAGCGCGGTGAAATCCCGGCGTTCAAGCGCGTCATTCTGGAGACTACCGGCTTGGCCGACCCGGCACCGATCCTCGCCACCCTGAACAACGACGCGCAACTGCGCGGGCGTTTCCATATTGGCCTGGTGATCACCCTGGTCGATGCCAGCCACGCCGACCTGCAAGAACGCCTGCACCCGGAATGGCTGGCGCAGGTAGCGGCGGCGGATCGCCTGCTGTTGAGCAAGACCGACCTGGCCGGCGATTGCACGGCGTTGCGCGCTCACTTGCAGGCGCTGAATGCCGGTACGCCGATCCTCGATACCCACGACATCCACAGCGGCGATCAACTGCTGCTCGGTGAGGGCCTGCGCAGCGCCGAACCCGCCGTGGAAGTCAGTCGCTGGCAACTGCATCGCACTACCACCGCTACCCACGGCGCCGCCCAAGTGTGCAGCCTGACCTTCGACCAGCCGCTGGACTGGGTGGGTTTCGGGGTGTGGTTGTCGATGCTGTTAAGATGCCACGGCGAACGAATCCTCCGTGTCAAAGGGCTGCTCAACGTGAACGCCAGTAACGCCCCTATCGTCATTCATGGTGTGCAGCATTGCCTGCATGCGCCGGTTCATTTGCCTGCATGGCCGGGCACCGATCGGCAGTCGCGCCTGGTGTTTATCCTGCGTGGCCTAGACCCCGAACTGTTGCGACGTTCCTTCAACGTGTTCTCGCGGCGGTTCGCGGCATGATCACTCTGCGCGTCCTCGGCACATCCGTCACCCTGCTTGAATGCCTGCGCGTCCGTGCGGAACAGGAGCTAGGCATTCGCCTGGTCTACCAAGTGCACGATGTCGAGCAGGCCCAGCGCATCGCGGTGATGCAACCCGACAGCTACGACCTCTACGACCAATGGTTCCACAACGTCGACTTCGTGTGGCCGGCCCGTGCGATCCAGCCTATCGACACCCGACGCATCGCGCTGTGGCACGAAATCAATGATTTGCCCAAGCGCGGTCGCCTATCACCGGACGACCGACTGGGCAGCGGCAGCGTGCCCAGCGAACGGTTGTTCGTGCAGCACGATGGCAGCCTCGGCAGCACGGTCACCGAGCGCATCAGCATGTTGCCCCTGACCCATAACGCCGACAGTTTCGCCTACCGCCCCGAACGGTTGCCCGAAGGTTTTTGCCACGGTAACGAAAGCTGGGGCTGGCTGTTGGACCCCGCCTGGCGTGCGCGCACGGCCTTGCAGAGTGACGCGGCCATTGGCGCGCTGGATGCTGCATTGGCGGTGCAGGGCGCGGGGCTGGCCAGCTTCAGGGACATCGGCAATATGAGCATCGAGGAGATCGACGTGCTCGCCGATATCCTGGTGCGCAAGCAGAAGGAGGGGCACTTTGCGGCGTTCTGGTCTGATGATGAAGAGGCGGCGCAATTGATGCTCAGCCCGAGCATCGATATCCAGAGCCTGTGGTCGCCGACCTTGATGCGCCTGCATCGTGCGGGGGTGAAGTACCGCCTGGCGGTGCCGCGNNGGGTTGTCGTTGTCGCGGCATGCGAAGGGGGCGGTGTTGGATGCGGCCTATGCGTATTTGAATTGGTGGTTGTCGGGGTGGCCTGGGGCAGTGATGGCGCGCCAGGGGTATTACATTGGCAACCCGGCGCGCAGTCGGGATCACTTGAGCAGTGCGGAGTGGGATTACTGGTATGCCGGCAAGCCTGCTCGGGAGGAGTTGCTTGGGAGTGATGGGTTGCCGTTGATTGATGTGGGTGAGGTGCGGGATGGGGGGTCTTATGAGGCGCGCATGGGGCATATTGCGGTGTGGAATTCGGTGATGGATGAGCATAATTATCTGGTGCGCAGGTGGGGGGATTTTATGCGGGCTCGGTGTGTTTGATTGATTGATTGAGTACATATCCATTTCTTCGGTAACGGCGGATATTGGTTCCGCTCTTACAG
>NZ_JACART010000013.1:0-20843 GCF_013386445.1 Pseudomonas sp. P7759 | reverse complement strand
GCCTAAGATCAAAATCAAAAACAAAGCCAGAGCCAGAGCTAGAGCAGATTGATATCTACCTGATATAGGAGATCAAAACTGTGGGAGCGGGCTTGCTCGCGAAAGCGGTGGATCAGTCAGAGATGTAATCGCTGACACACCGCCTTCGCGAGCAAGCCCACATTTGGACCGAGAGCGGCTTCCAGAAACCGGTCGGCTACCAGGCCGCCGCGCTTTTGATTTTGATTTTGATCTTAGGCGCCCCGTTAAACACGCTGGCCGGAGTGAGGGCACACCGAGCCTAGGCGNNCCGCCGTAAGGGCGGAACCCCTATCAGCCATTACCCAAATAACGGATATGCCCCCTAGCCAACCCATTGTCGCCAAAAAACCGCCACCAAACTCCCCGATTTTATTGGGTGCACTTAACCCAAGTCCCAGCTAATCTCCTAAGACCTAATATTCAATCCAAATGGATATTTTTTTGACGCCAGGTCAGCAGTCGCAAGGAATGCACATGACAAAGGGACGTAGTGGCAGAGAGAGGCGAACGCTGCCAGAGGGCACTGCAATGAGGTGGCGCCATACGTTCCAAACCCGCATCGCCGGGGTGCTGGCGCTGTTACTGCTGGTGGTGGTCGCCGCCACCTATTTCGCCGTCAAGACCGCCACCACCCGCGCTGTGGAAAACCAGGCGCAAGTCCAACTGCAAACCGGCAGCCAGGTGTTCGAGCGCCTGATCGACCTGCGCGGGCGTCGCCTGCAATACGGTCTCGACTGGTTGACCGTCGACCTCCCGTTCAAACAAGCCGTGGCCGAAGGCATGACTGTGCCGATTCTTGCCGCCCTGCGTCGCCACGGTACGGGCATCCGTTCCAGCGAAGTGTTTGTGCTGGGCCTGGATGGCAAGGTCATGGTCAGCACCTTGCCCATCCTCACGCGCGGCCAACCGTTCCCCTATGACGACGCCCTGCGCCATGCACGACGCTCAGGCCTGCAGATGCTGATCGTGGCCATGGATGGACGGCCGTACCTGCTGGTGCAGGATGAAGTGATCGAAGAGTTGCCTATCGCGCGCATCGTCATGGGCTTCCCCATGGACAAACTGTTCGCCAATGAACTGCGCTCCATGAGCAACCTGGAGGTGTCGTTCCTCAGTGTGCAAAACGGCACGCCGGGCCCGCTGTACAGCACCCAGCCGGATGCTTACCAGGCCGGCACGCTCAGCTTGTTGCGCGAAGGGCATGTCGACCCCGAGCCGAAGATCCACGTGTTCTATGGTCAGCGTGTACTCAGCCAGGTATTGCCGCTGGCCAACACTGGCGACGGCGATGACGTGCGGGTGCTGCTGCAGAGTCCGCTGGACCACGCCCTGGAATCCTTTGCGCCGCTGGACCGGCAGTTCCTCGGGATTGCCCTGGCAGTGCTGTTGGTGTCCTTGGCCGGTGCGTTGTTTCTGGCGCGACGGGTATCGCGCCCGCTCAACGCCTTGGTGCAGGCGGCGGAGCGTATCGGTGCCGGTGATTACCGCACGCCGGTGCGGGTGCGTAGCCATGATGAATTCGGCTTGCTGGCCCGCGCCTTCAACGCGATGCAAAGCGGTATCGCCGTGCGCGAGCGGCAGTTGGCGCACAACGCCTTGCATGACCCGCTCACCGGTTTGCCCAACCGCGCCCTGGCCATGGAACGCCTGGGCAGTGCGATCAGTGCGCGGCGGCCCGTGGTGTTGTTGTACGTCGGCATCGAGAATTACCGGGTGATCAACGAAGGCTTCGGCCCTGAAGGCGTGGAGGAAATGCTCCGCGAAGCCAGTCGCTGCCTGTCCATGAGCCTGTTGGCCAGCGATACGGCGGCGCGTATCGCCGGCAGTGAGTTCCTGCTGTTGCTGGAAAACACCGAGGTCGACCGCGCCGTGGCCCGCGCCGACCGTCTCTACGCACTGCTCACCGAACCCCAGCGCATCGGCAATGACGAGTTGCGCCACGAGGTGAGCATCGGCATCGCCGCCTACCCGGCTGACGGCCAGCAGGTGGAGGAACTGATCGGCCGCGCCGCCATCGCCAGGCATGACGCGGCCAGCCTGCCGGGGCATTTGCAGATTTATCAGCAGGACCGCGACCTGGCCCACCAACGCCAGATCACCTTGATCCGCGACCTGCGCCGCGCCGCCATCGAGGGCGAGTTGTTCCTGTGCTACCAGCCCAAACTCGATCTCAAGCACGGCCATGTACGCCAGGCCGAGGCCTTGTTGCGCTGGCAGCACCCGACCCTCGGGCAGGTGTCTCCGGCAGAGTTCATCCCCCTGGCCGAACGCACCGGCAGCATGAGCAGCCTGACCCTGTGGGTGATCGAAGAAGCCATCCGCCAGGTCGCCGAGTGGGCACAACGCGGCATGCTGATCCAGCTGTCGGTGAATATCTCGGTGGACGATTTGGCCGATGATGACCTGGCGATTCGGGTCACTGCGCTGTTGATGCAATATCAGGTGGAGGCCGAGCAGCTGATTTTCGAGATCACCGAAAGCGCGATCATGCACAACCCGCAACAGGCCCTCAGTGTGCTGGAGCAGCTGCGCGGCTGTGGCATCAGTTTGTCGGTGGATGACTTTGGCACCGGCTATTCATCGCTCGCGCAATTGCAGCGCCTGCCGGTGCAGGAGTTGAAGATCGACCAATCCTTCATACGCAACCTCGACAGCACCAGTGGCGACGGGGTGATCGTGCGCTCCACCATCGAGATGAGCCACAACCTCGGTCTCAAGGTAGTGGCCGAAGGCGTGGAATTCGCCCCCAGCCTCAAGCTGCTCAAACAGTGGAATTGCGACACTGCCCAGGGTTACCTGATCAGCCGGCCGTTGAATGCCATGGCGTTCGAGATGTGGATGCGTCGCGAGCGTGTGCCGATTTAACCGGCACAAAAAAGGCGGCTACCTAGACCGGTAGCCGCCTTTGTTTTACTGCCAGTGAAGCTTACTCCGGCAGTTTGAACGCCATCACGTAGTCACCCTGCTTGGTGCCCAGGGAGCCGTGACCGCCGGCCATGACCAGCACGTACTGCTTGCCGTCTTTACCGGTGTAGGTCATCGGGGTGGTTTGCGCGCCTGCTGGCAGGCGGCCTTCCCACAGTTGCTTGCCGTTTTTCACGTCATAGGCACGCAGGTACTGGTCGAGCGTACCGCTGAGGAACGCCACGCCACCGGCGGTGGTGAACGTGCCGCCCAGGCTAGGTACGCCCATGGTCAGTGGGATCGGAACCGGCGCGCTGTCACGCACGGTGCCGTTCTTGTGCATCCAAATGGTCTTGTGGGTGGTCAGGTCGACCGCCGCCACATAACCCCACGCCGGTGCCTGGCACGGCAGGCCCATTGGCGACAGCATCGCTTCGAGGATCACACCGTACGGCGCGCCTTTGTTCGGCTGCACGCCTTCGGTTTCGCTGACGCGTGGACCTTGCTTGGCAATGTCGGCGGCTGGGATCAGCTTGGATTTGAACGCCATGTAGCTCGGGTTCACGAACGCGATCTGGCGCACCGGGTCGACGGAAATGCCACCCCAGTCGAACACGCCGAAGTTACCTGGGTAAACGATCGAACCTTGCAGCGAAGGTGGCGTGAAGGCCCCGTCGTAGCGCATGGATTTGAAATCGATGCGGCACAGCAGTTGGTCGAACGGCGTCACGCCCCACATGTCACGCTCTTTGAGCGGCGGTGGCATGAAGTTAAGGTCGGACTTCGGTTGGGTCGGCGAGGTGTGATCGCCAGCCACTGCGCCTTGCGGTACAGCGACTTCGTGGATCGGCACTACCGGCTGGCCGGTCGCACGGTCCAGCACGTAGATGCTGCCTTGCTTGGTCGACGCCATCACCGCCTGCTTCACGCCGGCTTCGGTCTTGATGTCGATCAGCGACGGCTGGCCGCCCACGTCCATGTCCCACAGGTCATGGTGAGTGAACTGGAAGGTCCACTTCACGTGGCCGCTGTCGATGTCCAGGGCGGTCAGGCCGGCGCTGTATTTTTCCGAATCTTCGGTACGGTCGCCGCCGTATTGGTCGGGCATCTGGTTGCCCATCGGCAGGTAGAGCATGCCGAGTTTTTCATCCACGGCGAACATGGACCACATGTTCGGCGAGTTGCGGGTGTAGGTCTTGCCTTCGGCCAACGGGGTGGTGTCGTCCGGGTTGCCGCTGTCCCAGTTCCACACCAGCTTGCCGGTGTGCACGTCGAACGCGCGGATCACGCCGCTCGGCTCGTCGGTGGAGACGTTGTCGGTGACGTGACCGCCGATCACGACCAGGTTCTTGGTCACGGCCGGTGGCGAGGTGGAGTAGTAACCGCCAGGGGCGAAACCACCAATGTTGGCTCGCAGGTCGACCTGGCCTTTGTCACCGAAGTCTTCGCACATCTTGCCGGTGTCGGCGTTGAGGGCGATCAGACGGGTGTCGGCGGTCGGCACGAAGATGCGTTTCGGGCAGGCATTCGGTGCGGCAGCCGGGCTGGCGCTGCCAGTCGGACTCTGCTCGGAAGCGTAGGCGGCGTCATCGTGATACGACACGCCACGGCAGGTCATGTGCGCCCAGCCCTTGAAGTTCTCGGCACCCATGCTGCTGATCTTCGGATCGAAGCGCCAGATTTCCTTGCCGGTGTCCGGGTCCAGCGCAATCACCTGGCTGTGCGGCGTGCACACGTAGAGCATGCCGTTGACTTTCAGCGGGGTGTTTTCTGCGGTGGTCTCGCCTGGATCGTTCGGGCCAGGGATGTCGCCGGTGCGATACGTCCATGCTGGCACCAGCTTGCCCACGTTTTCCGGAGTGATCTGCGCCAGTGGCGAGTAGCGATCGCCGTAGGCCGAACGGCCGTAGGAGTTCCAGTCGCCATCCGCCTGTGTCGGTGCAGCGCTGGCCATGCCAGGGACTGCATCGCGGTCGAGTTGGCCGGTCTTGACCATTTCACCGGGGTTGGTGAATTGGCTGGCCAGGGCGGTAGCACCCGCCAGCACCACGGCCACGCTCAGCGCGCCAGTGCCCAGCGGGGCAGGTTGGCCACGCAGCAACGGACGGCGAAACCACGGGAGCAACATGACGATGCCCAGGGCAAACAGCAGCGCCAGGCGCGGCACCAACTGCCACCAATCCAGGCCGACTTCCCACAGGGCCCACACCGTGCTGGCGAACAGCACCAGTGCGTACAGGCCCAGCGCGGCGCGACGGGTGGCCAGCAGCAGGATGCCGGTCAAGGTGATGCCGATACCGGCCAGCAGGTAATACAGCGACCCGCCAAGCATCGTCAGCTTGATACCCCCGGCCAGCAAGGCCAGGCCCATGATCAGCAGCAAGACGCCGAGCAGCCTGGGCAGCAGGCGGCTAGGGCTCGAAGCACCATCAGTGCTCATAGTGTGTTTCTCCGTGACGTTGGAATTATGTATCCCCGTGTTTCTTCACTGTAGATGACGATTCGACACGGGCTTGGTTCAGCGTAAATTCGGTTTTTCTGGGGATAAGTGGGGTTATCCACAGACGGGCGATTTATCCCCAGGCGCAGGTCGATGTAAGACAGCGCTGTCTTGAAAGAATGGGGGGTTCGGCAAGATGGGGTCGACCGCGGAAGTGAAACGTTTCAGTTTGTTGCGGGCAAGGATAAAGGGAGTTGTCTTGGAGAGAAAGGACGAATCGCGATATGCATCTTTTCTGAATTGGTAACAGTGATTGTGGTGAGCGGGCTTCCTTTGAATGGGTGGAGCTTTAGAAAGTGGTTCGCACGCCGAACTGCACACTCCGCCCCGGCGCCGGCGCAATATCCCGCAGGATCGAGCTGGCATACCGCACAGTCTGGTTGGTCAGGTTTTCACCGTTCACAAATGCCAGCCACTGGCTGCCACCCATGTTGAAGCGATAACCCGCGCTCGCTCCCAAGGTGGTGTAGCCATCGGTGCCGCTCTCGTTATCCGGCACACGGCCTTGGCCTGCCGCATGTTCCACGTCGATGCGTGCCTGCCAGCGGTCCAGTTCCCACAGCAAGCCGCTGTTCAAGCGCAGCGGTGCAATACGCGGCAAGGCTTCGCCGGTGTCCAGGTTGGTGGCGCGGGTGTAATCGCCCGACAGCTCCAAGGCAAACTTGCCGTAGGCGCTTTCGCCAAGTTTCCAGTGATCCTGGGCTTCAAAGCCGGCGAAACGGGCGCGCACGCCGGAGTATTTGTACTCGGGGATGCCGCCGGCGTCTTCTTCACCTTCATCGTTAAGCGTGCGACCGCTGCCCAACAGGCCGATGTAATTGGAGAAGCGGCTGTAGAACACGCCGAAGCTGCCCTTGTGAGTGCCGTTGTCAAAGCGCAGCGCCAGGTCGCTGGACACGGCTTTTTCTTTCTTCAGGTTGGCATCGCCCAGTTCGTACGTGCCGGTGGCGACGTGGGCGCCGTTGGCATACAGCTCGTAGAAGGTCGGCGCGCGTTCGGTGTAGCCCAGGGTTGCGGCCAGGGACCAGACTGGCGTGAGGGTGTAGACCGCGCCGGACGACAGGCTGCCTGCAGTGAAATCGTTGGATTTGTCGGCCCCGGCAAAACGCGCGTTACCCTTGGCGTCCGGGTCGACGCTGGTGTGTTCCAGGCGGCCGCCGAGGCTGAGTTTCAGGCGTTCGGTGGCCTGCATTTCTTCGAGGATGAACAGCGCGCCGGCATTGGTGTCGGTCTGCGGCACGAAGGCTTCTTCACCGAGGGCCGAAAATTCATTGCGGGTGACTTGGGCACCGACGACGCCATCGAACGGGCCAATCGGCTGATGGCGGGCTTCAACGCGCGCTTCGTAGCCTTTGTTCTTGAAGATCGTGCCGGTTTCGCCGCCTTCGATTTCGCGGTGTTCGTAGTCGGTGTAACCCGCGTCGAGTTTTACCGAGGTAAACGGGCCTTGCAGGTTGCGAATCTCCGACGCGAACGCGTAGTGATCCTGCTTCATGCGGATGCGCACGTCCTGCTCGGCCGGGGAACCGTAGTTCGCGTCGTAATTGCTGTAGGACAAACCAGCATAACCGTCGTCCCAGGTGTAGGAACCGCCCACGGCACCGCCGTCCTGGCGCCCATCGCTGTTGCCCAGGCGGCCGTTTTTACCCGGTGCGTCGTCGCTTTCCGGTGCGTGACGGCTGCGGGCCTGGCCGGGAATTTTCAGGTCGTTGAATTCCCGCGCATTGGCATCCAGGTGCAGGGCGAAGGTGCCGTTACCCGCTTCCAACCTGCCCGCGCTGCTGCGGGTGGTGTCGGCGCCGCCGTAGCGCAATTCGCCAGCGCCGTGGATGCCTTCGATGGCTTCCGTGGGGATGCGGTTGTCGAAGGTGTTGACCACGCCGCCAATGGCGCTGCCGCCATACAAAAGCGCCGCCGGGCCGCGCACGATTTCAATGCGGTCGACGTTGACCGGGTCCAGCGGCACCGCATGGTCGTAGGACAGCGACGACGCATCCAGCGCGCCCACGCCATTGCGCAGGATGCGAATGCGGTCGCCGTCCTGGCCACGGATGATCGGCCGGCTGGCGCCGGGGCCGAAGTACGACGAGGACACACCCGGCTGCTTGTTGAGGGTCTCGCCGAGGCTGCCTTTTTGTTGCAGGGTCAGGTCATCGCCTTCCAGCACGGTGGTGGGCGAGGCGAGCTGTTCGCTGCCCAACGGGTTGCCGGTGATGACTTGGGGTTGCAGTTCAAGCGCGTGGGCTTCGGAGCCTATCAACAGGGCGGCGGCAAGCGGGGACAAGCGCCAGAGAGAAGAGAGGGACATCGGACACATTCCTTGGCAAAACGACTAAAAGATTTGAAAGTTATAGTTACAATATAACATCTCTTTTTCGTTGAGAACGGGAACTTTTTTCTTCGTGCTAAAGTGACCGGCTGTATTTCTACTTTTTTGTAAAAGGCCCGGCATGACCGCGACAAGCAACGACCCACTCCACGGCGTGACCTTGCAGCACGTCCTCACCACCCTGGTGGAACACTACGAATGGGAAGGCCTGGCCGAGCGCATTGATGTCCGCTGTTTCAAGAGCGACCCCAGCATCAAGTCGAGCCTGACGTTCCTGCGCAAAACTCCCTGGGCACGGGAGAAAGTCGAAGGCTTGTACGTAAAACTGATGCGCACCAAACGCCCGCTGGATTGATTCGATGAAGCGGTTCGTGGCGGCAGCGGCGCTGGCCGGTTGGGCGGGGTTGGCGATCCAGCAATACCTGATTTTCTATTCGCGCTGGGAATCCGGTGCCAGCCTGTTGGGCGGGTTGATCAACTTTTTCAGCTTCTTCACCGTGCTCACCAACACCCTGGCGGTGGTGGTGTTGAGCTATGCGCTGGTGAAACGTGATTCCCCTGCGAAGCGGTTTTTCCTTGCGCCGGTAATCTGCAGTGGCATCGCCGTGAGCATCCTGGTGGTAGGCCTGGCGTACAACCTGCTGCTGCGCCATCTGTGGCAGCCCGAAGGCTTCCAGTTCATCGCCGATGAGTTGCTGCACGACGTGATGCCAGTGCTGTTTTTCATCTACTGGTGGCGATGTGTGCCCAAGGGTGATTTACGCTTGAAGCACATCGGCGGCTGGGTGATTTACCCGCTGGTGTACTTCGCTTACGCACTGCTGCGGGGGGATTTGCTCGGGCAGTATCAGTACCCGTTCATTGACGTGAGCACCCTCGGCTATCCACAGGTCTTTGTGAATGCCGGGGGGATTCTGATGGGCTTTGTGCTGATCGCGTTGGCGGTGGTGGGGCTGGATAAGCTGATCAAGCCCCGGCGCTGATCATTCCTCTTCGCTACCTTCGGCACGCCAGTAACCCACGGCCTTGAGGTAGTCCTCATTGACCTTGTGCGTGTCCAGCAGCACACGGCGCACGCGGCGCGACAACTTGGTTTCAGTCGCCACGAAGCTGTACAGCGAACCGCTCGGCAACGTGAGGTTTTGAACGGTTTCGAGCAGGTCATCCTGGCCACGGATCACCCAGATCACTTCAACATCGGCGGCGCTTTGCAGCGGCTGCTGTTCTTGCGCATTGGCGATCTCAATCACCGCCAGCACCTTACGCCCCGCCGACAATTCTTCCAGGCGCCGCGCGATGGCGGGCAGGGCGGTTTCATCGCCGATCAGCAAGTAGCTGTCGAAGATATCCGGCACGATCAAAGAGCCCCGTGGCCCACCGATATACAGGTGTTGGCCGACCTGCACCTGCTCGGCCCAAGTGGACGCGGGGCCATCGCCGTGCAGCACGAAGTCGATATCCAGTTCGCCGATGCTCAGGTCAAAGCGACGCGGCGTGTAGTCGCGCATGGCCGGCTGCGGGCCGTCGCCCTTGATGGTGAAGGTCGGGCTTTCCAGCGCAGCCTGTTCAGCAGCGTTTTGCGGGAACAGCAGCTTGATGTGATCGTCGGCCCCCAGGCTGACAAACCCCGCCAGCTCAGGCCCGCCCAGGGTGATGCGACGCATGCGTGGCGTGATGTCGACCACCCGCAACACTTGCAGGCGGCGGCGTTTGATTTCGTGGGTAACGCGATGGATGACTTGAGTATTCATTGGTCTTTCCCGTCGGCAATGGCTTGAGCGGTGCGATTGAGCAGCGCCGCGACACGAACGATTTCTTCCGGGCTCCAGCGCCCGTGGTGCGAGTGCAAGGCGTGGCGCAGGTTGTGCACAGCCTCGTGGATCTCGGGCGGGCGGTCATGGCCGCGCAGTGAGCGTTTGCTCACGTCGATGCGCATGCGCACGCCGTCCAGGGCGACCGCTTGCTCGCTTAAGAAGAGACGACCGGCGTCGGTGATTGTGTAGCGTTTTTTTCCGCCATCGGCGTCGCCCTGGATCAAATCGCTTTCTTCCAGGAAGGTCAGGGTCGGGTAGATCACGCCGGGGCTGGGGGTGTAGGCGCCGTCGAACAGGCTTTCGATGCGGCGGATCAGGTCATAGCCGTGGCACGGCTGCTCGGCGATCAGCGCCGGCAGCAGCAATTTCAAGTCGCCGGGTGCAAATACCCGTGGGCCGCGACTGCGGCCTGCGCGCGGGTCAAAGCCGTCGCGCTGGTGAGGATGGTCTCGCATGAGTAGGCGCCTCTGTGTATGTCTAGATATAGCGTAAGATATATCTTAAGTGGCTGGCAAGAGCGTCCGACGGACGGCATTCCGTCACTCAGGTCGCTCGCGCGTGACGGCGAGATAAGCTAGAGCAACTACTCAAGTTAAGCGTTGAGTGGGTTAAGTCTAATAAATTCGGTTGTTTTTTATTGGGTGTAATCCTATTCTTACGGATAAGCGCGCAACTAAAGAGTTCTCATTAAGTCTCGCGTAGTCTATGTCTTACAGTCGGATTTTAAGTTTTGGCAAAATGCCATAAGTTTCCTATCGATGGTAGTGTCATAAGGCTACGCAACTAATTGAATTTACCTGCTTACTTTCAGGATGTTGAACTCGATACTTACCTGGCGTTGAACAAGTCACCGACTTGCAATGCAAACAGTTGGAAAGCATGTCGTTTTTCAACTGCTTCTAAGAACCCCTCTTTAGATGACAGGTAATCACCATGTTCAAGACACTCGCCGTAGTTGTCCCCTTCGTTGCGGCCGCCCTGAGTTCCTCCATCGCCATCGCTGCCGATGACGCACGCTCGTCCATCAGCATCACGGCCGATATTCCAACCAAGCAGTTCCACGCGCAGCCTCGTGACCCGAACTTCGGTAAAGACGAGACCATGAACTACAACCCTGTCAGCGGTGAACTCAGTTCCCTGCGGGCAACCTTCGATGTGAAAAACACCGACGGTTCGGTCAATGCCTACATCGAAGGCGGCCCAACCGCCGCTGCGCTGTACAACGGTTCGGACAGCATTGCCCTGACCAACACCTTCAACGGCGTGGTTCTGACGGGCACCTCGCAGGAAGTGGTCGATGATCCACAATCTACCCCAGGCACCCAGGCTGACCTGGTGATCGCTCCGGCTCGCCCGGCAGACACCCAGAACGGCCTGTACACCGCCAGCTACACCGTGATCTTCGACGCAGTACCACGTTGATTCCAGCGGGTGTGTAACCCCCAGGCCGCCCTGGCCATGGGGGTATGAAAAGACCGGCCGGCGCCTTCCTCCCCGAACGCCGGCCTGGTTCAACCGTCCCGACTGTCCGTACCGACGAGTATTCCGTCCATGTTTTCGATGACGCCAATTGCGGGCGCGCTTGCGCTCTTGCTGTGCGCCAGTGCGCTGGCCGCGCCAGCGACCCCCGGCACCACGCCCGGCAGTCTGTTATCTCAGTCCAAGGGACTGCCAGAAGATTTTGAACAACACTTTTTCGATGTGCCATTGGCAGTGCGCGTGGAACTGGATCAACAGTTCCTGGGCGAAGCCATGATTGTATTAGGACGCGATGATCGTATTACCTTGCTGCAATTCAATGATATCGGCGATAGCCCCGTCTCTGCCACCACCCGTTCAACTTGGGAGCAACTTCTGCAACAAGGTTTGCTGCTGGGAAGTTGCCAGCAAAGTTGCCCGTCGCAACTGTTGGCCGTGCACTACAGCCTGGAAAACTCACTGGTGTCGATTCTCACCGAGAATGTCGAGCGCAACGCCCAGATCAAACAGTTTTATGATCAACCGGACACCGGCAGTCTTGGCCTGATCGTCAATAACCAATTGAACGTTACCGGTGGCGAGAACGAAGCCGTCGGCGGCCGTTATGGCCTTGTCGCCAGCTCCAGCATGGGCAACTGGACCCAGGCCATGAACCTGCAGTTGTCGCGTATCGGCGGCAACGACACCACGCTGTATCACGCCATGCACGAGCTCTACACCCAGCGCGAACTCGAAGGCAACTTCGTGCGCCTGGGCTATTTCACTCCCGGCTCCAACGGGCTCACCCGGCAGATCCGCTCGTTCGGCGCCAACCCCGACACCGCCATGGGGCTGATGTACGGCAGTTCCGACAGCCTGGTGGTCAACAACCCCAAGCCCAGCGTGTACCCGGTGTATGTCACCGCCAGCCGCCAGGCCTCGGTGGAGATCTACCGTGCCGGCCTGCTGATCAATACGCAGCCGGTCGCCGCCGGCCTGCAAACCCTGGATACGCGGCCCTTGCCCGGCGGTATCTACGAAGTGGAAGTGCGCCTGATCGAAGATGGCCTCACCACATCCACCACCCAGGAGCTGATCTACAAGCCCAACAACTGGCGCAACCTCGACGAGCGCTGGCGCTATAACACTTTTGTCGGGCGCGAAAGCAAACTGCTGAGCAACTGGGACGAGCAGTCCAGCGGGTTCCTGACCTACGGCGCCGGCCTCAATTACTTGGCGCACCCACGGGTGATCCTTGGCCTGTCGACGCGCAAAGTGCGCGAAGCCATGCAATACGGCACGTCCATCGACTGGACCCTGGGCAATAGCCTCAGTCTCTACGCCAACGTCTACCAGACCCAGGACCACGGCACCGGCCTGGACCTGCAAACCCTGTATAGCTATGGCGCCGGCAGCGTGGTGTTCAGCCACAACCGCAGCTGGCTCGATACCACCAATACCTATGAAGTGCTGCCGGACGGCACGCGCGTGCGTCAGCGCAACGTGTTCATCGGCCAGACCAGTAATACGTCGTTGTCCCTTAACCATCGCTTGAGCAACACGAGTTCGATCAACTCGCGGTTGTCCTACAGCCAAGGCAACATCGAGGGGGTGGGCCTGGATGTGGGCTGGACCGAGCGCGGCACGTTCTTTGGCAGCGATGCCAACTGGCGCCTCTCGGTATTCGACCGGCCCGCTACTGCCAGCACCGGTGACAACCGCAACCGTGGCATCGATCTCAGTGTCAGCGTGGCCCTCGGTTCACCGGGCGAGCAGTGGTCGGCCAGCATCGGCACCCGTACCGCGCGCGATGGTACCCGCGACCATAACGGCTCGCTCACTTACACCAAGACCCTTGAAGACCACTTGCTGCAAAGCGTCTCCGGCACGGTACTGGCCGATACCTATGGCGTAGGTTTGTCCGGTCGCGCCAGCTTTCAGAATGATGCGCTCTACGGTGACACCTACGCACAGCGGTCGTCCTTCAACGGTCGCCTGTCCGGTGGCCTGAACCTCAGCAGCACCGTGGCAGTGGGCGGCGGCGCGGTGGTGCTGAGCAGCCAGCCCCAGGGCGGCGGGGCAGGGATGATCGTGGACGTCGAAACCGACGTCGACGACATCACTCTGCGCGCCGATGACTTGACCGGCGGCAGCACGCGCTTGCGGCCAGGGCGCAACTTTGTGCCGATCACCGCCTACAAGAACAGCACCCTCGCGTTCGACTTCGAAGGCAACCACCCACCGGCCGCCAACATTCAGCCGCCACGCAGCAACTACCACCTGAACAAGGGCGGCGTGGAGTACCGCAAGGTCAGCGTCATGAAGACCGTGACCGTGCTCGGGCGCCTGGTGGATGAAACCGGCCAGCCGCTGCGGGGCCATCAGGTGATCAACCACGCCAGCCGTGCGGTAAGCGAAGTGGACGGTTTCTTCTCGATGGAAATGACCGCCGGCGCGCCCACCCTGGAAGTGCGCTATGCCAACCAGTTGTTGTGCCAATTCCGGCTCGACCCGAGTAATACCCGACAGGAGAGTGATGTGTTGATGATTGGGGATTTGCGTTGTACGCCGGACACCCTGGCGGAAAACAGTTCCAACCTGGCAACAGCAGGGTGAGCCGGATGACTGTAGTCAAGCTATCGCGGGGCGCTGGAAAAACCGCACTGTATGTCATGGGCTTGTGGGCGTGCCTGGCGGCTGGAACCGCCCAGGCGTTGGTTCAGGAAATAACTGCGCAATTTCGCCCTGACCCGTCCAACCCGATGATCAACCGGTTCAAGAACACCACCCCGGAAAGCGGCGTTTGCCCTTGGCATATTCCCGAGCGGTGCAAGCAGTTGGGGATTTTCAGTATTCGGACCACTGCTGTTCAGTTCAACTCCAATGGCCCCATCGTGGGCAATCACACGGATCCACGCAAAGGCGCAATGTTCAAGGTGCCTACCGAATGGCGGGACTTGGTGGTGACCAATGTGGTGACCGCGAAAACTGAAACGCTGCAAGTCAGAATTGCGGGCATTGGGGGTAAGTACGTGTTGCCAGTCTCAGACCGGTGGCTTTGGCTCTACGGCACTGGTGGGTGGCAATACGCGACTAGGCCTTGCTTGCCCACAGGCTACGCGATTGGCAACGATCGATATTTGTTGTGGTCGTGGATTACGCCGGTCGGCATCGGTGCCTGCGCAGTACCTGCGGCCAAGGACATTTCAACTCTGTTTTACGAAACGTTCGAGTATTCGTACGAGCTGAAAACCCCCAATCCATTGAAAATGGACGCAGGCCAATACGTTGGTACCACCACCTACACCATCGGGCCGAGCGCGGATTTTGATTTCGGCGACATCATGATCCCAACCGACGACACCCTGACCTTCAACTTCATCCTGGACGTTGACCACCACCTCAAGGTCGAAGTGCCTCCCGGCGGCAACCGCATCCAGCTTGAGCCCCAGGGCGGCTGGCAGGCCTGGCTGCAGAATGGGCGCAAGCCGAGCCGGTTGTTCCGCGACCAAACCTTCAACCTGTGGACCAGCACGCAATTCAAGATGACCCTCGAATGCGGTGAGCCTCTGGGCAACACCTGCAGCGTGCGCAACGCGGCCGGTCACCAAGTGCCGCTCGACGTCGCCGTCAGCTTGCCGCCCGGCTTGAGCGACGCGGCCGGTCGCCCGGTCAACCGCCTGCCCTTGCGTCTGGATGGCAGCGGCACCGAACAGTTCCAGCCGTCGATGTACGTCGACCGCAAGCCTTCCACCCTGCATTTCGAAATCAAGGCCGATGCCGTCGAGCAGATGCTCGGGCAGCCCGGCAGCACCTACACGGGCACTGTCACTGTGGTGTGGGATTCGGAAGTCTAAAGCGCTTAAAAATGAGGTTGAGTGAATGAAACGTTTGTTGATGCTGTGCACGCTCTCGCTGGTATCCCTTGGCGCGCAGGCCGGGCCGCAGATCAATGTGGGGGTGGTGTACGACTACCTCAGCGGCGATAAAAGTACCTACATGAAACGGGTATTCAATGGCGGTACGTCCACTGCATTCGTCAAGGTCAATATCCTTGAAATGATCTACTCCGATGACGGCAGCTACCGCGAAGTGCCTTTGCAGAACCAGGTCGGCGCCGCTGCCCGTGACGGTTTGATGGCCAGCCCGGCGCGGCTGATCGTGCCGGCCAATGGCACCCAGGGCACGCGCCTGTTGTTCATGGGCAACCGCGACAAGGAGCGCTACTTCCGCGTGCGTTTTGTGCCGGTGGTGCCCCAGGCCGAGGACGACTTTGCCGTCACCGATGAAGAGCGCGCCGACTACAAAGAGAGCCTGGCGGCAGGCGTACGGGTATTGGCGGGGTACGGCACGGTGTTCTTCGTGCGGCCGAAAAACACCCGCTTCGACACGGCGATCCAGGACGACGGCAAGCGCTACACCCTCAACAACAATGGCAACAGCGTGGTGGTGGTCGATGAGTTCAAGGACTGCTCCGCCGCATCGCCGCAAGAGTGCCGCCCGACCCTGCGCCATCACATCCGCGCCGGTCGCTCCTACGGGTTCGACAAACAGCCCGGGCGTGAATACCGCTTCAGCCTGATCGAAGGCGACCAGACCAAAAAAATCGAGGTCAAGGGCTGATGCCCGGGCCGTTCGTGACAGGTGAACACATGTACAAGATCCTAGCGCTGGTCATTCTGGTCATCGTCCTCGGGCTGTCGGTGAGCCAACTGGAGGCTGCCGTCGAGCGCGAAACCTTCGAGGTCTCCGTGACCATCCCCACCGCCGACTTCTATGTGCTGCCGGTGGACCCGCAACTGGTGCAGCGTGAGCAAAAGTTGGCGTACAACCCGGTGACTTCGCAACTGGCGCCGCTGCGTGCGCCGTTCGATGTGAAAAACGTCGGCGGGGCGATTGGTGCTCGGCTGGATCAGGAGGCATTTCTGTTCAACGGCACCGACCGCGTGGCCCTGCGGGTCATGTTCAACGAGGTGGAGCTGGGCCTCACCCAGAGCGAGGTGGTGTCCACCGCCGACGCCCGGCCGGGCAAGCGGGTAGGGTTGGAAATCGCGGCGATCAAGCCGGACGACGATTACCGGCCGGGGCATTATTTTGGCACGGTGCATATGGTGTTTGATGCGATTGCGCCGTAGCGAGCGGTGTTACGCGGGGGTTAGGGGTAGGGCTCGTAGGTGTCCAGTTGCAGCAACACTTCCCGGGTCAGGCGGCGGGCGAGGTGTTGTTCGCTGGGCACGTCTTCGGTGAAACCGGCGGCGAGGATGCGTTCGGCGGCCAGGGTTGGGCGCTTGAGCACACTGGCGAAAAAACCTTCGCGCTGCGCGTGATCGACGAACTGGCTGAAGAACTGACGGTAGGCGGGTTGTTGCAGGCGCTCGGCCAAGGCGTTGCTAAACGCCAGGGTGCTGGCGAAATACTGGATTGCGCCATGGGGGTCGTGGGGGCTGTACACCACGATGGGCACGACGCCGCGGGCCCGGTCGAGGTCCGCAGAAATCAGCAGAATGCCTGTGAGCAAGGTGCCCTGCATGCGCAGTCGATAAAACTGCATCACCCCCCGTTCGCCCTTGACCGTGCGTTGGCGGCTTTGATCGGCCCATGGTTTTTCGCTGCGCTGCGCAGCAGGGGCGGCAAGTGTGCCATCGATACCTGACCCAACGGCTGCGCCCGTAGCCAGGCGGTGGTGTATAGCCAGTCGGGCAGACGGTGTTTGATCAGTGGGTAATGCGGGCCTTTGGGCATGGCGGATGACCTTGAGTCGTGAACAAGGTCATCAGCCTAGGGCCGGCTGTTGTGTGCCCTGGGTTAGATAGTTAGGTCGTCAGCGACGAGGTCGACGATCGGCCCGGTGGGCTGCGGTGGGGTTGGGCAAGGCGGGATTACCTGGCAGGCGACGGGGCCATTGCTGAACAGGCCATAGGTGTAGTCCAGCGCTTCGCTGTTCAGCACGTCGCGCACGGTCCAGGTCTGGGGCCAGGGCGCGGTTTTGTCGGGGGCGTGGAAGACCAGTGTCGCATCCAGCTCCTGCTCCGGCTGGTAGGGTTGGAGGGTCGGGTGCTGGCGTTTCCAACGTTCCCACAGCAGGTCGAGGTAGCAGTGGTGCAGGAAAAACACCGGGTCGTTCGGCGAGGTGGGGAAGCCCATATTGCCGCCGACCCAGCGATGTACGGGGTCGTGCAGCATGCCTTCGCAGAAATTTACCCAAGAGTCCGGGCCGGGGGCATAGGGGGTCTTGGACAGTGCCGTGGTCACCTGGTCGGTGTTGGGCAGGTGGGCCCCTTCTTCGGTGCCGAACACCCGACGCAAGCCAGGGTCGCCGATATCCAGGTCCCAGATGCGCACCGGGAAGCGGTCGGCCTGGTGCGCGAATGGTCCTGTGACCACGCGATCGTTCTGCGCGCGGTCACCATTGCCACCGAGGAAATTCGGTGTGAACGGGTCGTTGGGGCCGTTCATGCTCCAGTCCCAGAACGGCAGGGTGATGCTGATGTCATTCGCCGCTGTTTGCAGGGCGCGTTCGAACTGGCGCAGGAACACCCGGTGCCAGGGGAAAAACAATGAACTGCGGTGTGGCATGGGGAGGAACTGGTCGACACCGCCCATGGCGTTTTTATGCACCTGGACAAAGTCGTCATAGCGATTCTGATGGCCTGGGCGCAGCACGCTGGGCGTGTCGTTCTTCAAGCGCAGGAGCGCTTCGATAAAAGCGGCTTTCTGTTCGCGGGTCATGTTGCGGTGGTTCAGCCTGATATCCATGGCCGGTGCCTCATAAGGGTGGGTGTGCGCTCAATCTAGAAACCTCACCGCATGGGCGCCATCGTCCAAGGCATCGCGCTGTGTCGGAGCGCGACACCAGCGCCGGTAAGTCGGTAGTGGCATCGGTATCTACACCACTTTGAGCATGGCTGCTGGACCTGTGGCGAGGGAGCTTGCTCCCGTGACGGCCTGGCAGTCGGGCTATTTTTACTGGGTGTATGCGGTCCAAATGTGGGAGCGGGCTTGCTCGCGAAGGCTATGTGTCGGGCGCTGGAGCTTTTTGGTCGGAGTACATATCCATTGCTGCGGTCACAGCCACTTAGGGTTCCGCTCTTACAGCGGCTCACTTTTGGAGGGACCGGAATACCGGCCCAGATACCTATGCCTGTAGTGGGTAGATAGATAGCGCGGGGCGGCCGTTGGGCCGCGCTAGGGTGGGGGTTTACGACCCCGAGACTGACGTTGATGACCGCTCCCCAAACCTCCTTGCGCCAAGTGCATATTGATAAAGTCCAGGCGCTGTTCAGCGAGGCGCCTTCGCTGAATGATGTGGCTACCGACAGTGCACAGGCCTACCTCGACCTGCACTTTACCGGGCGCAATTATTTGGCCGCGCGCCTGTATGTGGTTGCACCGACGGGCCCTTACCGTTCGCTGGCGGACAAGGTGCTGGAGCGCCTGGCGGCTGCCTCCCCGACCTTGCTCGTGGCGCAGTATCACCAGGTGATGCAACGCGTGCGCGAAATCTACGTCCCCGGTGGCCCGAGCCTTGACGACATCGAGTTGTTGATCAACCACTGCGGTACGGAGCTGTTGAGGCTGTATGCCCAGCGTTTGCAAGCCTGGTGGCGTGAAGCTGTACCGGTGAACATGACGCGTTGGGGCTACTTGTCGGATGAACTGCTTGAGCTGCTCTATGACGCAACCCCTCCGGCAGGTATGACCCAGGCCCGGTTTGACGCGGTGTTCCCCAGGTCCACGCTGCATGCGCGCCGACCAAACCGCATGTGGAGTGCCAACAGCCTGGCGCTGAAGGTGCAGACGGTGCATGTGCGGCAACCGGCGCAGATGCTGCCGCTGCTGCTGTTCAGCCAGCCGAACGTGGCGGGCCTGTGGTTATTCGACCCGGCCACGGGCGTGCAGGCGCTGGACAATCTCGATGCATTGCAAGTGCTGCTGCCGAGCTACACCCACCTCACGCAATGGTTTACCGCCGACGCCCTGGGTGACCCGTTCGACGCCCTGGCCGCCAGCTACCTGCAGCGCCAGTTGCTCGACATTGCCAGCCTCAACCCCAAGGTGCCGCGGCCGCTGGCGGAGTATCAGCAACTGCTCGGCATGATCACCGACAGCCATCGCTGGTTTGTGCCCCCGGTCAGCGAGCGCCAGCAGTACTGGCTGGACAAGCTGCCGCTATGGCTGGCCCATGCCGATGCGGATGCGTGCATCGCCTATGCGCAGTTGCTCCAGGCATTGGTGCTCGACCGGCGGCAACACGGCACCGCGAACTTTCTGGAGGACATTCCCACGTTGCAAGGCTATGCCAATGAGCACCTGCAAACCTGCCTGCGCAAATTGCCCAAGGCGGCCACCCTGACTCCCGAAGACGTCTCTTTGACTTTCGAGCAGGTGATCGCTGCGGCGGTGCCGGTTCCGGGAGGGTTTACGGCGGGCGAGGTGCATCGCATCGATGTGAGCCTGACCGAGCTGGCCCTGGAAAACCTTGCTGGCTTTCCCTATACCGTCAAGGCGATCCACCCGGCCTGGTTGAGTTATGAGTCGCTCAAAGCCTGCGTGACGCAAGTCGATGTCGGCCAGGCCTACCCGGCGTTGTTGAAAAAACACCTGATCGATGACAGCACCGAAGTGGCGCGTCGTGGGTTGCGATTCAGCCAGCAGTTGCGCATTCAATTGCCGATGCAGGCGCTGGAATGGCAGCTCAAGGGTGAGCACGGCCTCAGCCGCGAAGGTTTCCGACGCCTGCGGGCGGCGCTGCAAGCCACGGCTGCCGAGCGCAAGGTGCATGGCCAGGGCATGGCGCTGTGGCCGCTGGCGTTCAAGGCCACGGCCACATCGACGGCGGATACGGTGACGAATATGTTCATCATCGGGCCGCAACAAGGCGAGGCGGGTTGCCATCTGCTGTACCGGCCTTTGTTTGAGCCGCCGTTGCTGGAATTTGCCACGCTGGACGCGTTGTTCGAGGCCATCAAGCTGCCCGGCGCCGTGCAGGAAAGCGTCCTGACCTGGATCCCCTCCCGGCGCCAGGCGGTGTATGCCAACGGTGGGTTTCGCGAGCCCCATGTACGGCATTTTCTGGTGGGCGACGAGTTTACCCGTTTCGAAAAACCTGCCCCGGCACAACTGAGTAAAACCGTGGCCGAGGCTGACCCGGCCCAGCAACTGTTCGCTGCCACGGCCCAGGCGCTGGTGACGCTGGCGGACCGTCAGTCGGTGTCCAATGCCGAGCAGCGTTGGGCCGGTCTCAAGCAGCTCGGCTGGTTGCTGTTCGGCACGCTGCAACCGTTACTGTCCGGCCCCTTGATGTTGGCTGGTTGGTTGGTGCAACTGCTGGACAGTGCCGAGCAGGACATCATCGCGCTGCAAGGCACTGACCAGCAGGCGCGCAACGCGGCGCTGCTGGATATGTTGGTGAACCTGATGGTGATCGTTGCGCACCAGTCCACGCCCCATGATGGGCAGCAACACCTGGAGCTGGAACACCCAGTGTTCGCGCCCAAGGTCGAGCCGCCGGCGGTGCTGCCGACCAAGATTGCCGCGCCTGCGCAGTTCATCGCTCCCGCCTCGTGGGCCAATTCGCGCAACACCCTGACCCCGCAATTGCAGGCGCGGCTGCGGGCGTTGAGCCTCAAAAGCTTCCCCAAGCCCTGGCCCAAGGCATTGCCGGGTGCCGAGCCGAGCGGGCCCCGGCAAGGGCTGTTGCGGGTTCAACAGCAGTGGCAGGCGCTGGTGCGTGGCCAGCAGTTTCGCGTGCGCATGGAGCAGGACCGGGTGCGGGTGGTCAGTGCCGATGGCCAGCGGCTGGGGCCTTGGCTCAAGT
>NZ_JACART010000124.1:0-870 GCF_013386445.1 Pseudomonas sp. P7759 | reverse complement strand
CCTACGCACGGCGAAGGCCGGTGTTCGTGCAGCTTGGGTGGTGCCGGCAGTGGAGGGCTACGCCAATACCTTACCGCCCCTGGGCCGTTATCAACTGCCGGTGCAAAGCTTGATCGTCGCCACCGAGCCGTTGCCGGCCAGCACCTGGGATGAAATCGGCCTGAGCCACGGCCAAGCCT
This sequence comes from Pseudomonas sp. P7759, assembly GCF_013386445.1. Classification (NCBI taxonomy): domain Bacteria; kingdom Pseudomonadati; phylum Pseudomonadota; class Gammaproteobacteria; order Pseudomonadales; family Pseudomonadaceae; genus Pseudomonas; species Pseudomonas sp. P7759. The sequence continues at coordinate 691 of NZ_JACART010000124.1, read as the reverse complement.
TTGGCGAAAGCAGTCGCCAGGTGACCTACGGCCAGCGGTCGGCGGACAACCGCCTGGTGTTCGGCGCCCGTGGCGGCTACCAGTTTGCCGGGAAGCTGCGGCACAACTTTGATCTGACTGACAGCGAAGTGGAACTGCGTCGCTACCTGTTCGGTGAGCTTTTCCCACAGCTCAAGCACGTGAAGATTACCCATTCCTGGGGCGGCAACCTGGGCATGTCACGCAATTTCCGACCGCACATGCTGTGCGACCACAAGACCGGCATCGCACTGTCCGGCGGATATGGCGGGGAGGGCGTCGGCGCCACCAACCTGGGTGGCCGCACCCTGGCCGACCTGATCCTCGGCCGTGACACGCCGCTGATCCATCAACCCTGGGTAATCCGCGAACGCGGCCTGGACGCGCTCAAGCCCTGGGAACCCGAACCCTGCCGCTGGCTGGGCTACAACGCGATCATTCGCAGTTTTGTCCATGAAGACCAAGTGTTGGCCAACCCCAACACCGCCCCTTGGCGCCGCAAACTGGCGACCGGCGTGGCCGGGTTCATGGAAGGTTTCATGCACTAAGTCGTTTCACTCACACGGGAAAACCCCATGAGCATCACGCAATTCAAAGACACGCTGAACGCCCACCTGCCGGACTCGTCGCCCGTCGCCGTGCCGTTGGGCGAGCCCATTGCCGTGGCCTCGAC
>NZ_JACART010000123.1:0-1034 GCF_013386445.1 Pseudomonas sp. P7759 | reverse complement strand
GCGCGGCTCTCGGCCTGCAGCACATCGCCGGAAAAACCGACGGCCACACAGATGTCACCATTGGCCAGGTCGCCGGTGTACTTCGAGGAATGGAAGTACGCTACATACGGTCGCACTTTCATCAGCAGAGCTTCGGCTTTCTTGTAGTCATCCGGGTTCTTGCTGTGCGGCGGCAAGCCCAGATAATTCAGGGCGATGGGCAGCAGCTCCGGGCCGTTATCCAGGATGGCAACCCCGCATTTGCTGAGCTTCTCCATGTACTCGGGCTTGAAGATCAGGTCCCAGGAGTCCACGGGCGCGTTGTCGCCGAGTACCGCCTTGACCTTGTCGATGTTGTAGCCGATACCGGTGCTGCCCCACAGATACGGGAACCCATGGGCATTGCCCGGATCGTTGTTTTCCAGGGCCTTGAGCAGCACCGGGTTGAGGTTCTTCCAGTTGGGCAATTGGCTCTTGTCGAGCTTCTTCAAGGCACCGCCCTGAATCTGCCGCGCCATGAAGTGGTTGGACGGAAACACCACGTCATACCCGGAGTTGCCAGTCATCAGCTTGCCATCGAGGGTTTCGTTGCTGTCGTACACGTCATAGCTGAAACCGATGCCGGTCTGCTTCTGGAAGTTCTTGGTGGTGTCCGGCGCGATATAGCTGGACCAGTTGTAGATTTTCACCGTCTCGGCGGCCTGGCTGATAGAGGCCACCAACATCAAGGGCAACAGGGCAATGGCTTTCATGGTTCGATTTCCTGGCGGTTTTAGGGCTGTTTTTATGGCAGGCGATCAAGGATCAAAGCGTTACAGGATCAATACGTAGGTCTTGCGCACGGTTTCCTGGATGTCCCAGATGCCGGTGCTGTTGGCCGGCAACATCAGTGCGTCACCGGCTTGTATGTGGACGATTTCACCGTTGTCAGGGGTGAAGGTGCAGCGGCCCTGGATAAAGTGGCAAAACTCCTGGGATTTGATCTGCCGACGCCAGACGCCTGGGGTGCATTCCCAGATGCCGGTTTCGACGCCGTCGCTACGCTCGACGCTCAG
>NZ_JACART010000122.1:0-1296 GCF_013386445.1 Pseudomonas sp. P7759 | reverse complement strand
GGACGTGTTCAACGGTGGACGCACGGCGGTGCACATCATCACCGGCGGCGATGATCGCGAATTGCGCGCCGACGGCAGCCACATCGGTAAAGACGAACGCTACGCCCGTACCGACGAATACCTGAGCGTGGTGCGCCAGGAATGGACCCGCGAACAGCCCTTCGATTTTTCGGGCACCTACTATCAGGTCGAAGGCGCGCATTCCACGGTGAAGTCGCCGCAACAACCGCACATCCCGCTGTATTTTGGTGGTTCGTCCAAAGCCGCAATCGAAGTAGCGGGCAAGCACGCTGATGTGTACGCGCTGTGGGGCGAAACTTACGAACAAGTGCGTGAGATCGTGACCCAGGTGCGGGCCGAAGCGGCCAAGCACGGGCGTACGATTCGTTTCAGTTTGTCGTTGCGGCCGATCCTTGCCGAGACCGAAGAACTGGCGTGGGCACGGGCCGAGCGCATCTTGCAGCAGGCCACCGAGTTGGCCGAAAAAAATGGCTTTGTGCGGCGTGAACCGCCGAATGAAGGCTCGCGCCGACTGCTCGCGGCAGCCGCGCAGGGATCTCGGCTGGATAAGCGTTTGTGGACGGGGATTGCGGGGTTGCTCGGTGCACAGGGCAACTCCACCTCGCTGGTAGGCACCGCTGAGCAAGTCGCGGAGGCGTTGGTGGATTACTACGATCTGGGGATCACCACGTTCCTGATCCGTGGGTTTGATCCGTTGAATGATGCCATTGACTATGGCAAACGCCTGATTCCTCTCACCCGCCAGCTGATCGCTGAACGCGAGCAGGCCCAGCAAGTGGCTTGATCCCCAGGGGAGTTGGTGAGCCAACTCCCCCCACTGAAGATTCAGTTCTTGTAGTCGGTATCACTGCGCTCCAACTGCCGGATCAACGCATTCCAATGCCGCGCCACACCCGGCCCATCACCACTGGCAAACACCTTGGCCTGCTGCTCAACCTTCTCCACCACCTCCCTCGGCGGGAAAATCAATTCCGCATTCCCCGCCGCCTGCGCCGCGACCTGGATATTGCACGCCCGCTCCAACTGCTGAAGCTGCTGGAACGCATGTTCAACACTGACGCCCGCCGTCAACAACCCATGGTTACGCAGGATCATCACGCTCTTGTCACCCAAATCCGCGACCAGCCGCTCACGCTCGTCAAGGTCGAGGGCAACGCCTTCATACCCGTGGTACGCCACGCGCCCGGAGAAACCGATGGAATGCTGGGAGATCGGCAGCAGGCCGTCTTTTTGCGCCGACACCGCAATACCGTCGCGGGTGTGGGTGTGCAGCAC
>NZ_JACART010000121.1:0-1054 GCF_013386445.1 Pseudomonas sp. P7759 | reverse complement strand
GCGTACCAATACGTACCCAATCCAACAGGATGGGTGGATCCGTTAGGGTTGAGCTCATGCCCTGGTGGAGACGGCTACAAACAAGGCGCTACCCCTCAACGCTCTTCGCCAAGCGTCAACGTCGGAGAGCCCACTTTACCGCAACTGACGCGCGCTAAGCGTCAGGAAAGAATTGATGAGCTTGCTGAGGCGAACGCATATAGGCGCCTAGACGAATTGGAGAAGGCAACGCCAGGAGCACACTTTCTAGAGAAACACGGAGCACAGACTACACTCGCGTCTCAACTCGAACGTTTGAACACCGCAAGAAACCCGACGACAGGAACTATTGAGCGTTACACATCTGGGCCGAACGTAGGGGAGCCTAAATATCCGCCCGCCGCAACGCATTATCTCAGTCACAGGGATCAGTTAAACTCGATATATCGAGCCCAGCTTATTTTTAGAAGAAATGGACTCGCAGCATCGCTACAACCTATGGACATGGGCAAAACAGTTGGTGAGGGATATTCCAAAACCAATATGGAATATAGTCAGCAGCGTAAAGCAAGAGTGATATTAAATAATCAAGGCAAACCGAAAACCGCATACACGGAGAAATGACTAGAAAATGACAAACAAGCCGAGCATGTCAATAATCCGTGGACTACTGTTCACCTACGACATTGAAAATACGGATGACTTTGAGCGAGAAAAACTCATCGCATCAAAGGACATAAATAACGAAAAAGAACTCATCGAGCTATTTGATGAATTGACCAAGCCAGAATTTTTAGATTACAGCAGGGCCGAGCAAGAGTGGTTCATTACCTCGATCACACACTACCTAGCTATAAATGATGACTTTGATGAGGTTTTTAAAAATATGGCAACCTACTTCAGCGCGCCTGTAACTGATCAGAGAAAATTCATACAAATTCTTTTGACTTGTTTAGAGCGGTATCACAACACGACCAAGTCTAATAGTTGAACGCGAGCGCCCGAGCCCATTTACAGCAACCCCGCTCGCCAAGGCAAATGAGCCCCTGTGGCGAGCGAGCGAGCTTGCTCGCGC
>NZ_JACART010000120.1:0-2251 GCF_013386445.1 Pseudomonas sp. P7759 | reverse complement strand
TTCACCCGCGAATCGCGCAAGGACTTCATCAACAAGCTCATGGAGATTCTCAACCTCTGGGGCCAACCCCTTGGTATGAAAGAAGCGCAAGCCGTGGTGCGGACCTTTCACTCGCGCATCCTGCCCATGGTGCGCAGCCTGCCGGGCTTTGAGCGCCTGCAAGCCTTCGAGAACCTGAATTCGGGTTTTGAAGACGCTGACAGCAACCCCTTTGACCTGCGTATCAACGACGCCCAGCGCCAGCAGATGAATGCCTGCTATCACCGGTTGCAGGGGCAGCACCCGCGTTTCCGTGAGCTGATTGCGCCACTGGCGCGCCACGGGCTGCAGCTCAAGGAGCTGGAGCGCGATCATCCGGATGTGCAAAAACGCGTGGCCGTGACCGAACTGGCGGCCAAGCGCGACGAAGAACTCTGCGATGTGATCGAGGACCTGTGGTTTCGCGCAGGCGCCTGGCCAATCAAGGGCATTGAACCCAACCGCCAGACCGTGGAAATCAACGGTGCGCAATTTCACTGCCATGGCTACATTCCCGAGCTGGATGCCTGGGTGGTCCTGGGCTTCGACTCACGGGAAAACGCGCAGACCAGCCGGCCAAATTCGAAGTTGTCCGTGCGCGCAGAATGGGCGGTAAAGCGCACCTTGTTTCAAGCTTTCTGTCGTAAGCCTTTGATATGGCTAGATAGCTACGAATCATCAAAGCGCCTGCTAAGCAGTCTGGCCGGCGATGCCACCGCCGGCCCCGGCTTTGATTACAAGGTCAAAGGCGAGTTGGCTTCAGCGCCGCTGCTGGACAGTTTTGTGATGGCCGCCGGATTCATCGAAAACCTCGGCTTGGACGTACCCACCGCCGTTGGGCAGATGAGCTTCGCCAAGGATGACCCGGACCGCTTCTTCTTCGAAGCCCTGAGTATTTTCTGGAAAACCCTGGAAGATCACTTGCTGGACCAGTCGCCACCGATCATGACCTATAACCGGATGTTCTCGCTGTTTGGCGAAAACACCCCGGAAAATTTGAAGCTGCTGAGCGATCCGCTGCTGCGTCCCCTGTCGCACTTGATGATCGACGAGTTCCAGGATGTTTCGCCGCAAATTGTCTCGTGGATCCGTGCCAGCCTGCGCGAGATCCGCAGCCGTGGCCCGGCCATGCATGTGGGGCGCGGTGCCCAGCGCTCATCCTTGCTGTGTGTGGGGGATGATTGGCAGTCGATCTATGGCTGGCGCGGCAGTTCGCCCAAGTACTTCATGGAGTTCGACAAGGAGTTCCCATCGCCGTCGACCACCCGCGTGATGCTGGGCGAGAACTACCGCAGTCACCAGCACATCATCGATGCGGCCGAGCACATCGTGCGCGCCGCACCGGCGATTCCTGGCAAGAAGGCCAAGGCCAGTGGCGCACCCAAGCCATTGGTGCCGGTCAAGGTGTTGGGGCGCGACGATGCGGCATTGGGGCGGCAGTTGTCGGAGCACTATCAGAAGGGTGAATCGATCTTGATGCTTTATCGAAAAAGTAGCGATAAGCTATTGATTCAAGAGCATATTCAATCATTAGTTAATGTGGATTCTAGCTTGCCGCCCCAGGCGCGCAGGTTGAAGCAGTTGACCTATCACAGTGCCAAGGGGCTTCAGGCAGACGCGGTGTTTTTGCTTGGGGATTGCCAGCATGTCACCAGCTCGCCGTATAAAAACCAGGTGTACCGGATGGCAGGCTTGGGCAAGGCTGGCGACAGCGAACCCTATGACAATGCGCAAAGGGACGAAGTGCTGCGCCTGGCGTACGTGGGCATAACCCGCGCCGTGAGCCATTGCTACTGGTACGTGGAAAAGCCCGAAGGCCAGGCCGTGAATGTGCCCAGGGCCTCGGAGCGGGTGGATGGCAAGAAGGCGTTTTTCGATGATCAGCGCGTTTAGGCGCTGATCACTCAGGCCCGCAATGACACCGGCGGCACAAACGACTCCAGCTCATCCTCCACGGCCTCAATGATGCGCTCCACATCGGCAGCATTCATCACGGTGGCGCAGGGAATTCCGGCGATGGCGATCAGCGTCTCGCCGCTGGCTCGGTCGAACAATCGGGCGATCATACTGCCAGGCGCATCCATGCTGCCCTCGAAACCCATCGGATGAAAATGCCAGCGCATCAGCTGGCAGGCGTTGGGGAACGTCACTTTGTTCATGTTGCCCACCTTGTTCATTGAGCGCTTCCTTTAGCTCGCGGCAGGGGGCCAAGACCTTCACTGGTCGTGGCATC
>NZ_JACART010000119.1:0-1139 GCF_013386445.1 Pseudomonas sp. P7759 | reverse complement strand
CACGCCGGATTCCGCGCCGCATTTTCTCAACCGCCTGGAACCCTTGACGCTGCTCTCGGCCATCGCCGGGGCGACCTCGAAAATCGGCCTGGTGGCGACGCTCACGACTTCCTATACCGAACCCTTCAACGTGGCGCGGCAGTTCGCGTCTCTGGACCACATCAGCGGCGGTCGTGCCGGTTGGAACGTGGTCACCACCGGCTTGGAAGGTGCGGCGGGAAACTTTGGCCGCGAGCAACATATCGACCACACCGAGCGCTATCGCCGTGCGGCCGAACACCTGGACGTGGTGCAGGGGCTGTGGGATTCCTATGAAGACGACGCCTTTGTGCGCGACAAGCAAGCCAAGGTGTTCCTCGACCCGCAGCGCCAACACCGCCTCGATCACCACGGCGAGTTTTTCTCGGTCACCGGGCCACTCAATATTGCCCGTTCTGCCCAGGGTCAACCGGTGATTTTCCAGGCGGGTATCTCCGAATCCGGGCGCAGCCTGGCGGCGAATTATGCCGAAGGGATTTTCGCTGGCGTGGGCAATTTCGAAGATGCCCAGGCGTACTACAGCGACATCAAAAAGCGTACCGCCGCCGCTGGGCGTAACCCTGACCACGTCACCATCCTGCCGGGTATTTCGCCGATCATTGCGGATACCGATGAACAGGCGCAGGCCATTGATCGTGAACGCAATGGCGAGCTGGATCTTGGCAAGGCGCTGGTGCAGTTGGGGCGGCCGTTCAATTACCACGACTTTAGCCAGTACCCACTGGATGAGCCGTTTCCGGAGTTGGGCGACTTGGGGAGTAACGGGTATCGCGGTCATGCGGAGAACATCAAGCAGGTTGCTCGTGAACAGGGGCTGACGTTGCGCCAGGCGGCGTTGCGCTTTGCCAAGCCTTTTTCCAGTTTCGTCGGCTCGCCCAAGACCGTGGCGGATGAGATCGAGCGTTGGTTTGTGGAGGGGGCGGTGGATGGGTTCAATATCCACGTGGGCGCGCCGGAGGATTTTGCGCGGTTTACCGATCAGGTATTGCCGTTGTTGCGGGAGCGGGGGTTGTTTCGCAGTGAGTACAGTCACAGCACGTTGCGGGGGCATTTGGGGTTGCCGGTGCCGGTGAATCGGTATGCGGTGGGGCGGGTGGCTT
>NZ_JACART010000118.1:0-1676 GCF_013386445.1 Pseudomonas sp. P7759 | reverse complement strand
CCTCATAAGTATTTCATAACCATTTATGAAATATTTCACACTAACGGCTTGTTTTCTTTTTTAAAATGTTATTATTTTAAAAACAAACCAAAACTAAAGGAATTTAATCATGAACCAACCAGCTAAAATTTTGGCCTTAATCAGTCATAAAAGCATTACTAAAACAACGACCATTTCAAATCTCAGCCACTCCTTGGCGCTTCAGGGTTATCGCACGCTGATTATCGACACTGATGGCGTACCAGCAATTCAAATGCATATCGAGCAGAACAAAGAAGTAACAGAAAAACGCATTATCAAAAACAAAGCCAAGGTGGAATTTCTTAAAAATAAAGGTAGATCTATAAACCAGTCCTTGCTGGATCAACTTGAGTACGATGAATTCGCACTTGAAAACCGTCCTATCGTTATTGCCCGCAGCCTTTATGAGCTGGACGCACAATTTGACGTAATCAAACGTGACTACGCTCACTTCGACTTTATTATTGTAGATGTTCCAGCCAAGGTTCTAGACTCGAAAAACAATCCAATCAAGGAGATTAAAAGGCTCATCAGCTTTAGTGACTTGGTGATTACACCTTACAAGGGCGACACGCAGAACGCAGTGACTGCCGTTACCGTGTCGGGAATCATTGAGGATTTGAAATACGACGCCGTGAGCCTAGGCGGAAAATTCACCACAAAGGTACGCTCTTTGTTGGCTTTCGATCCAGCACGCATCAAGGCAAATTCCAAAGAGGTCAGCGCTAACCTCACCTTGACGGATACATCCACGAATGCAGCAAGACTTGCCCGTAATGCAGAACGTAAAGCCTTGAAGGAAATCGACCGTAAGAACCAGATTGATGCAGACATTAGGGCATTTGGTGATGCGTTTGGTGAACACCAGAAGCCGTTGGAAGCACCTTTGATTTTCCGCTCGATATACCCTAACCAATTCAACAAAGGGCAGACCATTTATAACGCCACGACTGAATCGGCCAAAATTGCACAAGCTGAATTCAATCTTGTGGTGAAAGCGATTCTTGAAGCCTTTGCTGAAACATCAGTGGTCGCCACTGCCCAAAACGAATCAATCACAAACTAACTAAAATGAGATAACTATCATGACATTTGACTTACAAGCAGCAAAAGCCCGTGCAGAAGCTAAAAGAGCCGAAGCACCAACTACACCACCAGAATCTGAAATCACTTTGGTAAAGACAGCTCCAAAATCACCAGAACAGATTCAAGCAGAGATCGAGCAAGCAGCCGCTGAAAAAGCTATCCACGATCAAAAGGTCTTGGCTTTCAAAATTGACCAAGCTTTGAAGGAACACAAAGCCCTGCCAGAAGGCAACAAATTGAGCGTTCGCAGCTTCGCGTTCACAGACAAGACCGATAGCGCTATCAAGGCTTTCGAATCCATCACCAACAACAAGCGCTATGGCAAAGGGTACGTGAGCAGTTCAGTCAGCGTTGACGTTGAGCGCATGTGCATTCTGCGCTTGAAGGCTTTGACAGACCCTGTGCTTAAATCCTACCTGGATGACGTAGATGCAGAATTCAGACGCACCATCGACTGATAGAGACTCAAAAAATCCAAGCCCCTTAACCGGTTTTTTTTTCGCCTGGACGTTCATAATCACCGATCTGAACTGGATCTGATCTACATCATAAGCACTTCATAAACACTT
>NZ_JACART010000117.1:0-3208 GCF_013386445.1 Pseudomonas sp. P7759 | reverse complement strand
CCGTCGGTGGTGCGCATGAACACCTTGAGGTCCTGCACGAACAGGTCCGCGCCCTCTACCAATTCCACGCCCATTTCACGGGCCAGGAACGCATGCTCGAAGAACGCGCTGTTGAAGCGACCCGGCGTCAGCACCACCACGTTGGGGTTGTCCAGGCGGCTTGAGCTTTTCAGGGTCTTGAGCAGCAGGTTGGGGTAGTGGTCCACCGGTGCGATGCGCTGTTTGGCGAACACCTCGGGGAACAGGCGCATCATCATNNTTGTCTTCCAGCACGTAGTAAGTGCCGTCACCATCGCGCACCAGGTCCACGCCGGAAATGTGCGAATAGATGTCGCGGTGCAGGTCCAGCCCGACCATGGCCTTCTGGTAACCCTCGTTGCCCAGCACCTGGTCTGCCGGAATGATCCCGGCCTTGATGATGCGCTGGTCGTGGTAGATGTCGGCGAGGAACATGTTCAGCGCATTGACGCGCTGGATACAGCCGCGTTCGATCACGCTCCATTCACTGGCGGGGATGCTGCGCGGGATGATGTCGAAGGGGATCAGGCGCTCGGTGTCTTGCTCGTCGCCATACAAGGTGAAGGTGATTCCGGCGCGGTGGAACAGCAAATCGGCTTCACGGCGACGCTGGGCCAGCAGCTCCGGCGGCGTATTCGCCAGCCAGCGGGAAAAATCCTGGTAATGCGCACGGCACACGCCGTTTGCGTCATTCATTTCATCAAAGAAAGATCGAGCCATTCCAGTACCTTGTCAGTGCCGAGGGGAGCAGGTGGCACTGCCGTTTCAAAAAACGCATTTTTTATGAGCCCGTGGCGGTGGGTGCCAAAGGGCCTGGTCCTTACTTTCTTATGGGGGTCGGCTCTGGGTCGGGAGGTAACCAATGCTCCTGTATCCGGGCAGATGAATGGATAAAGCAATGCTTGTGCCGGAAACCCTATTCAAGCTGTCGAGCTGAGAGGCTTTTGTAGTGAGCGGGCTTGCCCCGCGCTGGGCTGCGCAGCGGCCCGACCAAAAGCGGGAGCGCTACGCACTCCAGCGCGGGGCAAGCCCGTTCACTACAGTGCACGCCATGCTCCGACTTGGTGCATGAACAAACTTGAACTTCATCCGCCCGCGATTCTTCTAACGGCACACGAACCTGCATGGAGCACCGCCGTGCCCAGAATCATCTCACCCGAAACCCCGGAATCGAGCCTGCCCGATCACAGCGAGCACAACGCCAAGATCTTCGGTTCGCCCAAGGACCGCCTGGATTTCTACCGGCGCGAAATCCAATACGAAACCACCATCCTCGCCAACCGCACCGACGCCTATCTCACCGCGCAGTCGTTCCTGGTGATCGCCTTCGTGTCCGGCATGGGCAACCTCAACCCCGAGTGGGGCAAGCTGTTCACCGTGGTGGTGCCGATTTTCCTCGCGGCGCTGGGCATCCTCAGTTCCCTCAACGCCTGGCCGGGGATCCGCGCGGCGTATGACATCATCGATCACTGGCACTTCAAGCAAAGCGAGCTGTTGCGCAGCGAGCCGGTGATGGGTATGGCGTACGACGAATCACCGCTGTTTTCCGAGATGGAGTCGTCCCACAAGGGCTACCGCAAGTCGCTGCTGTTCTCCATGCGCGCACCCTGGCTGTTCATGGTGTTCTGGGTACTGCTCGCCGCGTATGCGTTTTATATCCAGGTCGACAACCCTGGGTCGTAAGCCGATGGAACTTCACCGCCCTGGGCATGACCTTAACTCTACCCAGGCGATATTTTCCGAGAGGTAACCATGAGCACAGACAAACAACCCGCCACCGGTGCGGATGCGCCCAAAGACCCGGTGCCGGCCAAAGACCCCAAGGCCAAGGAAAACGACTACAGTCCAGACTTCAAGCCCAAGCCTGAGCCCAAGCCTGAAACCGATGCCGATATCGACACCCAAGGCGGTTAGAGGAGACGGTCATGTCCAAAGAACTTGATGATGAACTCAACGACCCAGGCAACGAAGACCCCGGTTCATTGATGGACGATGCAGAAGTGCCGCTGAACGATCTGGATGACGCGGCGGATGTGGGCAATACCGAAAACCAGGACTGAGCGTCACTCGATCATCTGTGAGCCAATGGTTTTCATCCGGATCATATCCATCAACTGCCGCAACCCCGGCTGTGACTGGCGCCGGCTGGGGTAATACATGCACAACGGCTCGCCCATGCAGGCCCAGTCAGGCATTACCTCCACCAGGCGGCCCTCTTTCAGCTCCTGCTCCACACGGTTGGACAGGCAGTAGGCAATCCCCACCCCTTGCAGTGCGGCATTGACGATGGTCTCGGTATCGGCCGCGCTGAAGTGGCCGGGCACGTCGATGCGTTGTTGCCGTGTGCCGTTGCCCAATTCCCACTTGTAGGTGGTCTTGTCGCCCAGGTACATGCGGACGCAGGAATGCTCCAGCAAGTCCTTGGGGGCCTGGGGCGTGCCGCGTCGGGCGAGATAGGTGGGGGAGGCGACCATGATCCAGCGCAGCTCAGCCGTCAGCGGTACAGCGACCATGTCCTGGGGCACGGTGGCGCCGTAGCGGATACCCGCGTCGTAGCCTTCAGCGATGATGTCGATCATCTGGTCCTGCACGATCAGGTCCAGGCGCAGTTGCGGGTAAGCCGCGCAAAAGTCCCCAAGAATCGGCGCCAGCAGCAAGACCGCCGCGTCCCGTGGCACATTCAGGCGCAAGCGGCCGATCGGTGCCTCGCGATATAGCTCCAGAGTGTCGAGGCCGTCCTTGATGGTGGCAAACCCCTGGAGGAGTTTTTCCGCCAACAGGGAGCCCGCATCGGTAGGTTCCACGGCGCGGCTGGTGCGATAGAGCAGCTTGACGCCCAGGCGGGTTTCCAGGTTGCGCATGGTGTGGCTCAACGCCGAGGTGGTCACCCCCAGTTCATGGGCGGCGTGGCGGAAGCTGCGGCGACGGATGATCGCCATGAACACATTGAGGTCAGCCAATTCGGAACGGTTGAAAGCAGCCATTTCAAGTCTCTTGAGCAGGAATTCGGCTGTATGCGGCGTTGAGCCCGATTCAACCGTAGATGACTTAGAGTAATTGTTTTTCTAAGCATTATTGCGCGCCATGGGATTTTTTTATGCACGTTGAGACCATCAGAATTGCCGGCATCGACCAAGCGGTCTCGCGGATTGCCCTCGGCACCTGGTCCATGGGCGGGCACCTGTGGGGC
>NZ_JACART010000116.1:0-313 GCF_013386445.1 Pseudomonas sp. P7759 | reverse complement strand
GCTTCGAAGACGCCCTGCTCTACACCGCCAGTTTGCTCGACAGCGCTTCAGCGACTGCATTGGATTGCGGCGAGCTGCTGCCCAGCCCCGAGCGGGCTAAGATCCTGGCGGTGTGGCATTTACTGGAAATGGCCAAGACGACGGTGGATCGCTCCATCGCGTGCCTGAAACCTTCGCCTACCACTGCCTGAACACGGCGTCCTCACGTTTTTCGCCGGCAAGCCGGTATCTACAGAAACCAAAAAGCGCATCCACGATGCGAAGCGAGTCGCTCTTGATTTTGATCTCAGGCGCCCCGTCAAACCCGCTGGCC
>NZ_JACART010000115.1:0-1857 GCF_013386445.1 Pseudomonas sp. P7759 | reverse complement strand
GGGTCTTCGGTAAAGTTTCGAAGTAATCGCTAAACCTGTGGTGAGCGGGCTTGCCCCGCGCTGGGGCGCGAAGCGGCCCTGATTTTGGGGCGGCTACGCAGCCCAGCGCGGGGCAAGCCCGCTCACTACAAAAGCAAGCAGATCAAACAACACAAAATTCGGATAAGAAGACAGCCATGCGCACACTCGTGATCGAACCCCTGACCAAAGAAGCCTTCGCCCCCTTCGGAGACGTTATCGAAACCGATGGCAGCGATCACTTCATGATCAACAACGGGTCGACCATGCGCTTCCACAAACTGGCCACGGTGGAAACCGCTACGCCTGAGGACAACGCCATCATCAGCATCTTCCGCGCCGACGCGCAGGACATGCCGCTGACCGTGTGCATGCTGGAACGACACCCGCTGGGCAGCCAGGCTTTCATACCGCTGCTCGGCAACCCCTTTCTGATCGTGGTCGCGCCACTTGGCGATGAACCTGTATCGGGCTTGGTCCGCGCCTTCGTCACCAACGGCAGGCAGGGCATTAATTACCATCGCGGCGTCTGGCACCACCCGGTGCTGACGATCGAAAAGCGGGATGACTTCCTGGTGGTTGATCGCAGTGGCACAGGCAATAACTGCGATGAGCATTTTTTCAAAGAGGATGAGCGTTTGATCCTCGCCCCCCACCAATAAGAGAAGGTCTGATCACCCGACAACAAGGGTGACAGGCGAGAGGTAAAGACTGTGGAAGCACATTTGATGGAATGGCTGAACCTGAGCGTGCGCTGGGTTCACATGATCACGGGCGTCGCGTGGATCGGCGCTTCTTTCTACTTTGTCTGGCTGGAAAACAACCTCAATCGCGTCAACCCCAAGAGCGGCCTGGCCGGTGACTTGTGGGCGATCCACGGTGGCGGTATCTACCACCTGGAAAAATACAAACTGGCCCCGCCGACCATGCCGGATAACCTGCACTGGTTCAAATGGGAAGCCTATTTCACCTGGATGTCGGGCATTGCGCTGCTGTGCGTGGTGTTCTACTGGAACCCGACCTTGTACCTGCTGGCTCCGGGCAGCAGCCTCAGTGGTCCGGAAGGCGTGTTGCTGGGCATTGGCTCACTGTTCGCCGGCTGGTTCATCTACTCCTTCCTCTGCGACTCGGCCCTGGGCAAGCGCCCTGCCCTGCTCGGCTTCATCCTGTTCGTGCTGTTGATTGCCGCCGCGTACGGCTTCAGCAAAGTGTTCAGTGGCCGTGGCGCCTACCTGCACGTGGGTGCGGTGATCGGCACCATCATGGTCGGTAACGTGTTCCGCATCATCATGCCGGCGCAACGCGCGTTGGTGGCGGCAATCGCGGAGAACCGCACGCCAGACCCGGCACTGCCGGCCAAGGGCTTGCTGCGTTCGCGCCACAACAACTACTTCACCTTGCCGGTGCTGTTCATCATGATCAGCAACCACTTCCCGAGCACCTACGGCAGCCAATACAACTGGCTGATCCTGGCCGGTATCGCGGTGGCGGCGGTGTTGGTACGGCATTATTTCAACACCCGTCACAACAGCCAGAAGTATGCGTGGACCTTGCCGGTGGGCGCGTTGGCGATGATTTGCCTGGCGTACGTCACCGGACCAAAACCGGTGTCGACCGCTCCGGAAGTGGCCAAGGCGCCTGCCGCCATCGAGTACCAGCCATTGCCGGAAACGGCGTTGGGCGGTGGCTTGAAACCTGCTGCGCCTGCCGCACCCGCGGCACCTGCGGCTGAACCGGCACCGGCCCAGGCCACTACGGATTTCGGCCAGGTCCACAGCGTGATCGAGCAGCGTTGCACCGTGTGCCATTCGGCCAAGCCCACCAGCCCGCTGTTCAGCA
>NZ_JACART010000114.1:0-3161 GCF_013386445.1 Pseudomonas sp. P7759 | reverse complement strand
ACAACGCACTGCGCAGCGAGCGGCGCAACCTGTTGTTCGATTCCTTTTGCGGTGGGTTCTGGGTCGGTGCCATGCACTTCAACCCGCTGCCCAGCGTGACCACCTTATCGATGATGACCATGAACAACGTGGCCATCGGCGGTCCGCGCTTCATGCTGGCGGGCTGGGTGGCGCAGGCGCTGGGTATTGGCACTGCGTTGCTGATCTTTGCCCCGGCATTCATCGCCGTCACCTCTCAGGCACAGCTCTACGCCTGCCTGCCGATCCTGATGCTGTACCCGCTGGCGCTGGGCTGGATCTGCTACCGGCAGGCGGTGACCCTGGCGCGACACAAGCGCGAATTGCTCGCCCTGAGTCGCACCGACAGCCTGTCCGGCCTGCTCAACCACGGCGCCTGGAAGGACCACCTGGAAATCGAATTCCAACGCTGCCGCCGAGGTCCAGCGGGTGCCGCCATCGCGTTGATCGACATCGACCACTTCAAGACCATCAACGANNCGGTGGCGACGAATTCTGCGTGATCCTGCCGGACATGCCACTCAACCGCGCCACCGAAGTGATGGACGCCCTGCGTGACCGTTTCAACGCCCTGGCCTACGCCCAGGACCCGACCTTGCGCGCCAGCTTGAGCATCGGCCTGGCGCCGTATCAACCGAACCATGCCGACTCCACGCAGTGGCTGAACGACGCCGACCAGGCGCTGTACGAAGCCAAGAGCAGTGGGCGCAACCGCGTCAGTTCGGTACAGGGGAGTTGGTTGCGATCGATCTAGTGGGGTAGGGTGTGGCGGCACCTTTCAACAACAACAAGGATCGGTTCATGCTCTTCACTTTCCCCCGCCCCCTCCTGGCCGCCACCCTGGCCTTGTCCTTCGCCCTGCCGGCCTACAGCGCCGAACCCCATAAACAGATCCAGGCGCAGTCTGAACAGTACAAGGCCGAAGCCCTGAAACTGCTGGAGCGCCTGGTGAATATCGACTCGGGCTCGGGTTATGAACCGGGCCTGACCCAAGTGCGCGACATTGCGGTTGATGAGCTTAAACAGCTCGGTTTTTCCATTGAACTGGTGCCGGACAAAGCGGCCAACAACAGTCACGTGGTCGCCACCCTCAAGGGCACCGGCAAAGCCAAGATCCTGCTGATGGCCCACATGGACACGGTGTTCAAGGAAGGCTCGGCCGCTGAGCGTCCCTTCCACATCAAGGACGGTCGCGCCTACGGCCCCGGCGTGATGGACGACAAAGGCGGTATCGTCGCTGGCATCTACGCGCTTAAAGTCCTCAAGGACCAGGGCTTCAAGGACTACGCGCAGATCACCTTCCTGCTCGACGCCAGCGAGGAAACCGGCTCCGACGCCGCCTCCGACCTTATCCGCAAAACCGCCAAGGGCCACGACGTGACCCTCAACCTCGAACCCGGCCGCCCAGCCGACGGCCTGGTGGTGTGGCGCAAAGGCAGCGCCACCGCCGTGGTTGAAGTCAAAGGCAAAGCCGCCCACGCCGGCGTCGCCCCGGAACTTGGCCGTAATGCCGCCATGGAGGCCGCGCACCAGATCCTGCAACTGGGCAAGCTAGGGGATGAGGAGAAAAAAACCACCATCAACTTTACCGTGATCAAGGCCGGGGACCGTACCAACGTCATTCCTGACCAGGCCACTGCCAAAGCCGATGTGCGTGCGGCATTACCGGAAGAGTTTGATCGCATCGAGAAAGACCTGGCGCGAGTCTCGGCGAACAAGCTGATCCCTGAGACCGACGTGAAGACCAGTTTGCAGCGTGGCTTGCCACCGATGCCGCAGACGCCGGAGTCAGACAAGTTGGTCGCGATTGCCCAGGGCATTTATGCGGAGTTGGGCAAGAAACTGACTATCGAAGGCAGCGGCGGGGCGGCGGATGCGAGCCTGTCGGCTGGGGTTGGGACGCCGACGTTGGATGGGTTTGGGATTGTCGGCGGGAATATTCATACGCCGGAGGAATATGCGGAGGTGGAGAGTGTGGTGCCGCGGGTTTATTTGCTTAGTCGGATGATTATGGAGTTGTCGAAGCGGTGATTTTCCGCTGATTGATATCCTTTTGTAGTGAGCAGGCTTGCCNNGCAAGCTCGCTCACCACAGGAGGCTATGTTGCCTTGAAGGTGGTATTACCAAGTTGATTGGTCTTCGAGGCTGGCTTTTTGGAGGTCGTCTTTCCAAACCTCGTTGGCCAGTCGGTATATGTCGGCGAAGAAACCTCGGGGGTCGTCTATTTCTGTTTCGTCCCAGGCCATTTTTGAATACGCATCCGGATCGTCCTCAAAATAAGAGCGAAAGTTGAAGTCTTTAGTGTTTAGTGCGTTGAGTAAGCATTCTATTAGTTTGTATCTGTGACGATGGGAAAGCTTGTTGAACGGATCTAGGCAATACTCAAGAATAAGCGCCTCTCTGTCTTTGTTTTCGTTAGGATTAAATCGGGCGAGTGCTTCTCCTCGAGTTTCCTCCCTATCGTAAATATCGAAAACACCTATGAAATAGTTCAAGCTGGCGTCGAAAGGTATCTGTTCAGAGGAAGGGTGAAATAACATTTTTCATTCCTTAATGGGGAATAGAGTAAAGGGCGTGCCGTCTTCACGAAATTTCATTTCTGCACCATTCATGGACGGGTTGAAAATTGGGTTGTTCGGGTCGTTTTTATTTGGCCGATATCCACGCCCAGCCCCTGGTAATTCTATTCGCACAATATCGTTTTTCTTGTCATCAACGCCAGTGAAGCGCGATAGCCCTCGTTCAGATCGAGAAGTAGCCTTAGTCCATGCCTGAAGTTGAAGCTTCCAGCTGTTAAATTGCGAACTTGGAACTCCCTTTCCGTTCTTTGGAATCATACCTGTTATGGGGTCTTTTCCATCAATCGACCGCCGACTTAACTTGGCGCTCTCTACCTCTGGACCATGTTTACCGATCATGTGCATATCGTACTTCGTTTCGTATTCCAAAATTCGACGTTTAGCATTGGCTTCGGTAAGCTCCTCGATTTTCGCCTGTCTTGTTGTCTGCGCCGGTGCAGGGGTGATTGGCTCGCCAGAGTTAACGCTAACGGCATCAAAAGGCTTTGGAGCTTTAAGGGGGGGCTTGCAACTATCTGCACCTGGACAAGTGTTTAACCCCAACGGATCCACCCATCCCGTAGG
>NZ_JACART010000113.1:0-332 GCF_013386445.1 Pseudomonas sp. P7759 | reverse complement strand
GGCGAGCGCTGCATGGCGATTTCCGTTGCCGTGCTGGTAGGCGATGTGGGCGATAAAGTCATCGCCGCCCTGACTGAACGCGCCAAGCAACTGCGCATCACCGACGGCCGTGATTTGAAAGCCGAGATGGGCCCGATTGTGTCCCGCGCGGCGCTTGAGCGTATCAGCGGCTACATCGAGCAAGGCGTACAGGCCGGTGCCCAATTGCTGCTGGATGGGCGTGACTACGTGCCCACTGAAGCGGGCCTGGAAAATGGCTTCTGGCTGGGCGCGACGCTGTTCGACCATGTGACCCAAGAAATGAGCATCTACCGCGAAGAAATCTTCGGCCC
>NZ_JACART010000112.1:0-602 GCF_013386445.1 Pseudomonas sp. P7759 | reverse complement strand
GCCAACAAGGCGATACCCATGATTGTTTTCAAAGCGTTCTCAACCGAGCATTTCCCTATTGATTGACTTGACTGTGTTCGCTCGCTGGGTGAGCGTGCCAAGTTCCTCTAAGTAGAGCAAGCGAAGTCAAGACGTGTGCCTGTTCCTGACGCCAATGTGGGAGCTGGCTCGCCTGCGATTGCGGTGTATCAGAATCCAAAAGGTTGACTGACACTCCGCTATCGCGGGCAAGCCCGCTCCCACAGTTGACCGCGTACTGGCTTGAGTTATTTGGAGACGGGCATGGCAAATTCGGCGCCTTGCTCGATGCTCTCCGACCAGCGCTGCATGATCGACTTCTGCTTGGTGTAGAAGCGCACGCCTTCGGTGCCATACGCGTGCATGTCGCCAAACAGGCTCTTCTTCCAGCCACCGAAGCCATGCCAGGCCATCGGCACCGGGATTGGCACGTTGATGCCGACCATGCCCACCTCAATACGCCGCGCAAATTCACGGGCGATGTTGCCGTCGCGGGTGAAGCAGCTCACGCCGTTGCCGAACTCGTGATCGTTGACCAGCTTGATCGCCTCAGCAAAGTCATTCACACGCACACAGGCCAGCAC
>NZ_JACART010000111.1:0-321 GCF_013386445.1 Pseudomonas sp. P7759 | reverse complement strand
GTCGCCGGAGCTGGATGGCGAAGGTTTCCTGTGGATGTCGGTGTTGTTGTCCTCCGTATACGACGCCGTAGCCCAGGCTGCGCGGGACTGGCTGGTGAACTGGCTGGAAGAACGCGCGCCGTCCAACCTCGGTGCTGCGCTGTCGACCCTGCCGCGCTTCCAGGAAACCGTCGGCCATATCGACACCCTGCTGTTCGCCAACCGCAGCCTGCTCGACGCTGCCGCCGAAGGCCACACCCCCGCCGCCCATGCGGCCCAGTTGAAGTACTTGGTGACCAACAATGCGATTCGCGCCGTGGAGCTGGCCATCGAAGCCTCGGG
>NZ_JACART010000110.1:0-1484 GCF_013386445.1 Pseudomonas sp. P7759 | reverse complement strand
CACCTTCCTCAACGTGGCCGAAGTCAGTTCCAACCACCCGGAAGTCTGGGCGTTGCGTGCGGTGGACAAGCGTTACCAGACCAGCTTCCGCTATGGTCAGATGAACTCGCCGTTCGAGTACGAGAAGGTGCGGTACATCTACACGGAGTCGCGAAAGTTGCAGATTGCCGAGTAAACGCCCACAAAGAAGGCCATTCGATTGAATGGCCTTTTTTATTGCCGCGCGATCAAGCCTTCGCCGTTTTCCAGAGCTTGCCCACACCGCTGACCAGCGCCAGCACCACGGCCCCGGCAATGATCCCCGCCACCCCATTGAGCAGCACCGGCACCAACCACGCCAACGCGCCTGCACCTTGGCTGACCGTCTCGATCCAGTGATGCACCACCGGCACGCCATGGGTGAGAATCCCACCACCGACCAGGAACATCGCTGCGGTCCCAATCACCGAAAGGCTCTTCATCATGTACGGCGCCGCGCGCAGGATGGCGCCGCCAATGCTGCGTGCCGCCTGGCCAGGCTTCTGGGTGAGCCACAGACCCAGGTCATCCAGCTTGACGATACCGGCCACCAAGCCATACACGCCCACGGTCATGACAATCGCAATACCGGACAGCACGATCACCTGTTGCATCAAGGGCGCATCGGCCACGGTGCCGAGGGTGATGGCGATGATTTCGGCGGAGAGGATGAAGTCGGTACGGATGGCGCCTTTGATCTTGTCCTTTTCGAAGGCCACCAGGTCGGTTGCCGGGTCCGCAACCGCTTCGACCAACTGCGCATGTTGCGCCTGCTCTTCGTCTTTGCTGTGCAGGAATTTATGCGCCAGCTTCTCGAACCCTTCGAAACACAGGTAGGCACCGCCGAGCATCAACAACGGCGTCACCGCCCAGGGTGCGAACGCACTGATCAACAAAGCGGCCGGCACCAGGATCAACTTGTTGACGAACGAACCCTTGGCCACCGCCCATACCACGGGAATTTCCCGCTCCGCACGCACGCCGGAGACTTGCTGGGCATTGAGCGCCAGATCATCACCCAGCACGCCGGCGGTCTTCTTCGCCGCCATTTTGGTCATCAGGGCAACGTCATCAAGGACCGCGGCGATATCGTCGATCAACACCAACAAGCTGCTTCCTGCCATGAATCGGGCTTCCGTAAGAGTGGGATGACGCGAGCATAGCGCGGCGCAAGGCCCTGCGGGCAGATTGTTGAGGCTCGCGGATGGCCGGTGCTACCATGCGCAACCGCCAGTCTTGGCAAGGAAACTCCAGGTTTATGAGCACCATTCGCGAGCGCAACAAAGAAAAGATCCTGCGGGCGGCCAGCGAGGAGTTTGCCGACAAAGGCTTTGCCGCGACCAAAACCAGCGACATCGCCGCCAAAGCCGGGCTGCCCAAGCCCAACGTCTATTACTACTTCAAGTCCAAGGACAACCTCTACCGCGAGGTGCTCGAAAGCATTATCGAGCCGATCCTGGCCGCTT
>NZ_JACART010000109.1:431-661 GCF_013386445.1 Pseudomonas sp. P7759 | reverse complement strand
CCGTTGACCAGCACCAGCACTTCGGCGGCGCTCAGACCCCGCAGGTTCGGGGCGCGGGCGATGCCGCTAGCGTCCCAGCCGGTTTTTTCCGGCAGGGTCAGCGATGGGATCACGGCGCTCAGGGCTTCCATGAGGCCGGGCTTGCCGGTGTTCTGTAATTGCTTGGCGCTGACCACATCGATCGGCACCGGGCTGCTGGTGACAGTGCGTTGTTCGGCGCCGCGGTTGCC
>NZ_JACART010000109.1:0-399 GCF_013386445.1 Pseudomonas sp. P7759 | reverse complement strand
GGCCAGGGCCAGGGCGGCGGTGGGTTGTAGGGCTCGCTTCATAGGTATTCCTGCGTTTCCAAATCGCGGAGTCGGGCAGTCACGCGGGCGGGCGCGGTGCTCGGTTTTTTTCTGGGGTGTCGGGGCGATTTGGGAAGCTAGGTGTGGGGCGAGGTTTGAATTGGCAACATGCGTTGAACTCCCTTCCAACGATTCTGCTGCGGGGGTGGCAGCGCAGAATCCGAATCTAGATTGGTACCATCCGAGGTCAGGGGTAGGCTGTTGAGTTCAAACATAACGGAATGGATTTTAAAAATATAATGCTATTTGGGCATAAGCTAATATTCCTGGATTTCATTATTTTCTTGATGATTTATTCTTATTGGTAATGTCTTTTTTTGCAGCTGGCCATGTGTACAT
>NZ_JACART010000011.1:0-63297 GCF_013386445.1 Pseudomonas sp. P7759 | reverse complement strand
CACCCCCGCCTCTCCGCCGCCGCCGTGTTCGGGATTGCCGTGGGCATCCTGGTGCCGGCCGACACCCTTGTCAGCAAAATCCTCATTGGCTGGAACGCCGGCGTCTGGACCTACCTGGTGCTGATGCTATGGCTGACTCGCCGCGCCAAGGCCGAGGATGTAAAACGCATCGCCGAGGTCGAAGATGAAAACGCCGGCCTGGTGTTGTTCACGGTGTGTATCGCCGCCATTGCCAGTTTGGCGACCATCACCTTCGAACTGGTGGGCAGCAAAGACCTGGCGACCTCGGAGCGCCTGCTGCACTACGGTTTCACCGGGCTGACCGTGATCGGTTCTTGGCTGCTGATCGGGGTGATTTTCAGCGTGCACTACGCTCGTTTGTATTACACCTGGGACGGCAAGGAACCGGCGTTGCGTTTTGCCGAGGGCCTGACCACCCCCAATTACTGGGACTTCCTGTACTTTTCCTTCACCATCGGCGTGGCGGTGCAAACCTCCGACGTGGGCGTCGCCACGCGTGGCATGCGCAAAGTGGTGCTGGGGCAATCGTTGATCGGCTTTCTGTTCAACACGGCGATCCTGGGGTTCTCGATCAATATCGCCGCCGGGCTGTTCGGTTGACGCTGCACAAACCTTCTAGACGCCCGGCATGTGCTGGGCGCTAATAGCTTCACTTAGCCCGCCTCGGTGTTTTATGGCCGCGCACAACTGGATCGACCTGTCCCAGGACGCCGACACCGGCATCGAGACCCTGCGCGCGCACTTTGAAGGCCACGCCTACGACCCTCACTGGCACGACAGCTACCTGATCGGCGTCACCGAACAGGGCGTGCAGCAATTCAACTGCCGCCGCACCCGCCACAATAGCGTGCCGGGCCAGGTGTTCCTGGTGGAACCCGGCGAGCTGCATGACGGCGACGCGCCCACCGCAGACGGCTTCACCTACCACATGCTCTACCTCGAGCCGCACTGGTTGGCGCGGGAAGTCAGTGCGGTGTTCGAAGAAGCGCCGCTGGACAGCCAGTTGAGTTTCGCCAGCACCTTGACCAGCGACCCACGCCTGGCCCTGGCCACCAGTCAGGCCTTCCGGACCCTGCACAGCGGCGAACTGCGCATTGTGCGCCAGCGCGCCATGGACCAATTGCTGGAACGCCTCACCGGCCAGCTCTACTGGCGCACCCGCTACCGCGACGACCCGCGGTTGCCCTTGGTGGCACACAAGGCGCGGGAATACCTGCATGCCCACTTGCACATTGATGTGGGCATGGACGAACTGGCGCTCGCGTGTGGCGTCGACCGCTTCCGCCTGACCCGTGCGTTCAAGAGCGCGTTTGGCCTGCCGCCCCACGCCTATCTGGTGCAACTGCGCCTGGCCCGCGCCCGGCATTTGCTGGGCAAGGGCGAACAACCGGCGGATGTGGCGATTGCCCTGGGCTTTGCCGACCAAAGCCATCTGGGTCGCTGGTTCGTGCGTGCCTATGGGTTGACGCCTGCGGCGTACCGCAAGCGATGCTCAAATCTTCCAGACAGGTCACCCGCGGGCTTGTGAAGATCGACTCCATCGATTGATTGTTCGGAGTCACCCGCCATGCTGCCGTTTATCCTGTTTGCCTTTGTCGCATCCATCACCCCAGGCCCCACCAATATCCTGGTGTTCAGCAACAGCGCGCGCTACGGTTTCAAGGCCGCGTTGCCGATCATTCTGGGGGCTTGCATGGGCGCGGCGGGCATTGTGCTGCTGGTGGGCGCGGGCGTCGGACAATCACTGGAGCAAATGCCTGGGGTGCAACGCACGATGCGGTGGGTTGGCGTGGCCTGGTTGAGTTATTTGGCGTGGCAGATCTTCCGTACGCCGGGCCAGGCTATCGATGCGCTTTCAACGCAAAAAAGACTCGGATGGGCGGGCGCAGCCACACTGCAGTTGATTAACCCTAAAACGTGGATGATGGCGTTGGCGGTAGCCAGCGTATTTGCCGGGGACGGCGCCGAACACCAGCAGCAGAGGCTGTACATGTCGCTGGCGTTTTTCCTTGTCTCCCTGCCTTGCCTGGGCATCTGGGCCCTGTTAGGCGCCGGATCGAAACGACTGTTCACCGCACCAGGTGCAATGACCCGCCTCAATCAGTGCATGGCACTCGTGTTGCTGGCGTCGGCCTGGCTGGGTGTTATCACTTAGGCGCATTGGCTTGGCAACGCCCCAATAGGCCGATACAGGTTTTTAGAACCTTGGCGGGCGTGATCTTCATAAGCCTTGGCGTCCGTATACTGTCAAGTTTGACAGTATACAGAGCGGCCAAGCTGCTGTTTGATGGGTCAAACAGAGCCATTGATGACTCTGCCACGCGCACACTCACCAGCGATGGAGAAGCGATCATGTCCTTACTGCAACCACAACCCACCCTAGCGCAGCAAAAGTACCTACGACCAAAGCGCCTGACGGCGACAGGCCCATTCGATGTAAAAATCGACTTGGTCACGGTCATTTTTCAAACCACGACGCTGCAGCATGACCCTGTGCGTGCGCTCTACAGCATTGATGGGCGCCACGCGGACAACTCTGTGACCATCAAAGAGATTCATATACGCTTCCCCGATAACGTTCGTACCGGCGCCATCATCGACTTGGCCAAACAAGAGTTCAACGACGTGGCAGTGTGGTACTCGCTCAAATCGCCAACGGAACACTACTCAGTGGACTGCACCTCAGGGACGCTGACGATCCTCACACTGACCCCTGGCGTCATCGCGATCAGTGGTACGTTAAGAGGCGCGACCGAAGCCGACCCCAACGGTAACAGGCATGTCGTGGACGTGGACTTCGACCTGGTCAGTTGATGCCTTCATCCAAAAAAACGCCCGTAGCTTTCGATACGGGCGTTGTGCATTAACAGACGTTTACCAGGTGTAACGCACCCCTACGTTAGCGCCCCAAGGTTGTTCGACTTTACCTCCGCTGCTGTGCTCAAGGTCGGCATGCAGTTGTAGGTTCTGAGACAGTTTCACCGCCACACCTGCACCGAATTCGGCGCGCGAACCGGAGAGGTCGTTGTTGAACACGTTGTTGTTCACCGACACTTTATTGTTGTTGGCAAACTCGTGCACCATCGCTGCCCGCAGGTAAGGCTGAACCACGCTGCCACTGTCAAGCTGGATATCGCGCCCCACTGTCGCACCGGCCTTGGCCATGATCGAACGGGTGCGCTCACCTTTGGCATGCAGGCCGTTGTCCAGGTTGTAATTGGCGCCCTGGATCACCACCGTAGAGACTTGTGCATACGGTTCAATGAAGAAACCGTCATCCAGCTTGATGTTGCGACCGAACTCTGCCGACAAACCGCCCCCGGTATTGTTGTACTTGCCCTTGGTGGACGTGCTGTCACTCAGGCCGACCTTGGACTCGTTATGGAACCGGTTGACCTTGGCCACCGCGTCGAAATAAAGACCACTTTCCTCGTCCAGCCAGGTTGCGTAGGCACCCAGGTAGTAACTCTTCACCGTACCGGAAGTGCCGCGTTTGAGGTTCAGGTCGGACGTACTGTGACCGGCCATCACACCTACCAGCCACTGGCTGTCGGCCAACGGCATATCGGCACCCAAGGTAAAGCCCTGTTGATTCTGGCTGTAACCAATACCTGTCGAGTCAGACACCTTGTACTTGTTGCCATAGCCGCGAATCCACAAACCTGCCTGGCCGGGTTCGAAACGCAATTCGCCCATGCGCGTACGCAGTGAAGTCGCCTCGCCGTACCAAACGGTCGGGGCGGTGTTGAACAGCGCCAGTACCGAACGGGTGCCTGGGCTGATTACTCGTTTGCTCGGGTCAAGGAACCAGTCGGTACCGTCCTTTTTCAGGCCGTAGGAGTAAGCACCCACATCGACCACGTCGCCCACCAGGGAGAACTGCGCGTCACCTCCGCCGGTATGCACGACGCGAATGTCTTGCGGGTTGACTGGCTCTGCGCCGCTGGCGGCAAGCAGCAGGCTGTGGTCACCCCTGGCTTGGCCCTCGATGTTCAGGAAGTCGGTGACACCGCGCGCAAAGTCGGTGCCCATGACAAAGGTGCCATTACCCTCAAGGCTATCCAGGTCAAGCTGGTAGAACGCATCGGTATCCCCGAATTTCACCGTACCACCGGCCAGGCTCAAGGCGCCGACCTGGCTGTCGCCGGTCAACTCCCAGAACGACGCGTCAGCTACGTTCAGACTGCTCACATTTTTCAACTGGCCGGTCAGGCCGGCGCTGTTCTGCAGGTTCAAATGTGCCGTGCTGCCGTCTTCGACAATGACGTTGCCGTTCAAGCGACTGTTGTCGACATTCATATTCGCCAGCGCACCGCCGTTGACTTCCAGCAACGTACCGTTGCCACCGGTCACGGTAGAACCATTGCGCACGTCAATTTCAACTTGCGACGTCGCGCCGTGCTCGCCATTGACCACGATGGCCGAGCCAGTGCGGCCCTCAACGCTGGAATTATCAAGAACCAGTTTGCCAACAGTGCCGTCGTTCAAGTCATCGCTGAACACCACGCCGTTCTTGCCACCCACAATCGTGCTTTGGCTGGCGATGGCCGTTGCACCGTCGAGCAATACGCCAAAGCTGTCGGCGCCGGTGCCTTCGACCAGGGTGTCTTCATTGAAGCGCAGCGTGCTATTGCCATTTGCTACTGCCCCGCCGATGACGCCACGGATTGTGCTGTTAAACACTTCAGCATCCGAACCGCTTGCAGAGCCGTGGCTCTGGAGTGCTTGCAGACCTATCGTGGTGTGGCTGGTTATGACGCTGTCGCGAATCTGGGCATTGCTGTCGTCCAGGCGCACCGCACCGAACACCGCGTGGTTTGAATCAACGACGGCACCGTTCAGACTGACGGAAGATCCCTGGGTGGCCCGGATGTCATCGATATGGCTGCCGGCATTGGCTATCAGTGCCGAGTCGTTGACCAGAATATGATTAGCCCGGGCACCGTTCATCGTCAGCTCGGAGTTAAGGTCCAGTTGCCAATCGTTTTGCAGTTCACTGCTATCAATGGTTTGTGATTCGTTAATCAAATGACCGGCGTATGCGGTACTTTGAACAGCCGCAAACATGAGAAAAGTAATAGTTGGAACTTTCATGATCTTGCTCAGCGGTTTGAGCTCGAAATGAGTTAATACAGTCATAGGGATTCACTCTCTGGGATAGAGCCTTCGAAACGGCTTGGCTCGTTCCCTCGGAATGGAGCCTTACCTGTGCGGCGCAGAGATTACGTAGCGAACATACCTATGGCTGTAGGACTTATCTGAACAAACCTTGACAATCGAGATAGGCGCTCCTGTAAGGGTCAATCAACTAAACCGACGATAACAACCCATCGAAAAGATCTTTTTCAAACGCCAGAAACACCCNNGGGTGTTTCTGGCGTTTGAATTTAAGGTCTTACGATTTCAACACCATCGCAGTAGGTATCTGGGTTGGAAAAGACGGTATAAATCTCAGCCAACGCACCGCGCCCCGTCGCGCCGGTGTTTACCGTGGTTGTATAGGTGACTTCGCATGGCCCAAGCACCACCTGTGTCAGGAAGGGTCGGTAAGTGATATCGACGTTGAAGCCATTGGCTACATCAGCTGTTGTCAACGGTTGACTCGTAAAGTCTTGCGTGAAGGGGCCAGGAGGGAAACCGAAGGCTTCGCTCGAGATGCTCACGTGTACCGTTACCGTATTGCCGACTACCAGTCGAGGATCTCCAGGAATGAATACCTGTGCATAGTAGGACGCAGGTGTTCCTGGGGCGCGAAGGATCAAGGATTGGCAACTCCACTCACCGTTGGCGTCAAGGCGCTGGAATTTGGCAGCTCCAAGCTCTACCGTTACCGCATCAATCACATTGACGGTGGTAACCCCTGAAGGGTTTTCGTTGGTAGTGCCGGGACCGGTGACCACATAGCTGACCGGTTGGGGGCCATTGCCGTGCCGTGCGACCACGGCCCAAGGGATTTGGAATGTCGCCGTGCCGCCGGGCGTGATGGTACTGAACGTAAATGGGCCGACACGTTCTTTGCTGGCTCCCCAGAACAGGAAGAATCGATTATTCGCGTGGGGTAATGCCGGAATATTCCAGAGGACAATCTCAATATCCACCGGCTGATCCGCGTCACCGATCCGCAAGGTATTCAACTCAGGGCGCGAGTTCGCGCCAAATACCTGTGGCAGGTTCAGTGCGGGATTGACGTCCCCTGGTTCGAGCGTACCTGGCAATACAGGCCCTTCTACCGACAAATCGAGGCGCACCGGTTTAACCGGGGACAGGAAGAATATGCCATTGCGATCAATCCGATAGCGTACTTGAACCGTCTGCGGACCTAACGCATTGGTGTACGCAGCTTTGATCGCATCATTCATGTTATTGAAGACCACATCAAAACCGGCGAGCGCAGGGGATTGCGGACCAAAGGGCTGTGCCTCCCACTGCGTCTCGAACCTGTCAATCCCTGTGGCAAAGTTAAGATACTGTTCGATATGCAGGTCAATGCCAGCGACGAAATCGGCAATGTCGAGCAAATCATCTGCGCCGCCAATTGCATCAGGCGCCCGTGGAAGGACAGGTATCAAGGGGACAGGGTCGTCCAACAAGGCAACCGTACGAAAGTCCACGAACGAAGGGCGACTGACGTTTCCCGCTCGGTCGGTGATGGTATAGAAAATATAGAACAACCCACTTAACACGATGTTGGCTGCTGGCAGGAAATAGGTGCCTCCGGTGGGCAGCATATTAACCGGGCCGCTCACATCGAACTCCGGCCTAGGGTCCATGACCGGGCTGAAGTACACCGTAAACGTGTCCCCTGCTTCAAACCGCCCGGTCTGCGGACCAAAGGTATTGGCAGGGACGATAATTTCCACACCACCTTCTTGGTTCAGAAACGGGTTATCAATCACCTGGCCTGCCGGCACATTCCCAAAGCGCGGAACAGTCGGCTGCTCACGTGATGTCGCTACAGCATACGCCGCAATGGTATCGACCCGAAACGCGCCTGGGTTGGAGGAATCCAAAGAAGGACCGGGAACCCCTGCCTGATTACGGTACTGGGTATTTCTAAGCTCGTAAAAGCCATGTCTGAATTCAGGTACAGGCGCCGCCACAAACCTGCTGATGAGGGGAGGAACCGGAGTCTGGTTGATTTGGTACGGCGCCAACAAGGTGGTCCAGGTCGGCGGCGTCACGCTGGTATCGCGAATCTCGATGCCCATCCAGTCGGTTGACCTGGACGCTGTGCCAGTACTCAATTGCAAGGTGATACCAACGGGGGCAACGACCGCAGGAATGAGTCCGGTTGCATCATCCAACGCCTCATCGATCGTCGGAGCATTGAGAACCAGGGTCCCTGATGTTGTAGTGGGCATTTCAGTCTCTCCTTTGCTGTTTGAAATGGGCACCGCACAATATGCAGGGCCTTGTTCGCGCGTTCAGTCCTTGAATTACTGCCGGGAGACTGAAACCGGGACACACTTGCGCCAGCCGAATGACTGACGACCAAATACGTTTTGCTTCGAAACTTCCATCTGAAGCCCATCCGTTATCTTGCTGGAGTAGCAATTAACCTGTGGGCTGGGCCGCCAGGCTCAGGGCTCAGGTCCGTTGCCGTAGATCCAGCAGAAAATGGGGCTAGGCGGCGGTGGCGAGACCGGTACCACCCGATCGAAAGGTACAAACCTGGAAGAAGAACGCCCAATGTCGATTCCGTTTCTCCTCACCATGAAGCTCGCCTCTCCACCAGCGCTGTCCTTCAATGGCCGAATAACGCGCTCGACATCGAGAATTCGGAAAAGGTAGCCGGAGGCGTCCGCAATCCCATCCCAATAATGCGTGAGGGTTTCCACTGTATTGGGATCTGGATTCTGATCAGGGTATTGCCCGTAGCCCTGAAACCTCATCGTAATCAAGTCCCCGTGGAGGATGTTCGTATCGGGTTCGATCAGCACCTCAACCCCGAACCAGATTGCCGGTAGGGTACTGCAGGTCATGAACCGACTCGGGTGAGATTCCGACTGTGGAAAACGAGGTGATCGATAGGTGATGGGGGGAAGGTCGGTTTGCAGGCCAACCTGCGCGACCTGTGAGAACAACGGATTCACATTATCTGCACGATCCTTCAAACGATAAAAACAAAAAAGCCACAAAGCGCCCGGGTAGCTGCGGAATACCTCACGGGGTACATCAACGAAAATGGGTCCGGTACTGCTAACCAGGGGTGGCGAGATCAGCGTGGGCATGCCCGTTGGCAACGCGTTCTTGTCAGAAAAATACATCAGCACCTGGTCACCGACCTTACGGTCTAAATAGCCCGATGGAATTTCCATGGGTACCAGGGGATGGTTATCCAGGTAAAGCTGGGTGATCGGGTCAACAGGGAAAATGGCCGGTAGCAGTAATGCACCACCACCGGGATTGTCACGATCGATTTCGATCGTCGTACTCCCTGAGGAGTCGGCACTCGGACTATCGGGCCGGGTGTTATGAATCCGAAAACCGACATCCACAACAGCGCTGTTCAACAGAAACTCTTTGGGTATCGTCAGGTAGTCCAAAGGGAAATCGGCATCGGTCAGCGGGCTAGGCAGTTGAATGGCAGGCGCATCAACGGAACTGGCGCCACGAACATGCCATTCGAAAACGACAAACTGAAGTCTGCCGGCAACGGGTAAGACCGCCCAAGGTTTTTCAATTGAAACCCGCAAATCAGTGAAATTGTATTGAGCGGGGAGCAACCCATCGGGTAATACGTCAAGGATTTTCGGAGGGTCAAGCACCAACGTGCCTGTCGGGCCCGATGGCCCATTCGCGTTTGGCTGCCCCGTGGTGATGGTACTCATGGAAAGCTCCCAAGGCGCACACGTGTTCTGTGGGCGCGTATGACCGGTGAACGTTGTTGACCCTGTTCGTTGAAGTCAATTGAACACCTCCGTATCGCATCCGGATACTGTCAGAACTAACAGGTGAACTCGCCGCTCGTCGGGCTTACTGCCTGTATGCCTGACTCGATAACACATTATTTTCTTGACGAGGTGATCCGCCTGGTGTTTTCTGAAACCGGTTTCAATGCATCCAACTCAAATAAGAAAGGCACTACCGTGACCCCTTTTTCAGCCGCCCAACGCAACCGCGTGACCATGCTCGACGTCGCCGAACGCGCCGGTGTATCCAAGGCCAGCGTGTCGCGCTTTATCGGCGACGACCGCGCCCTGCTCTCCGATGCCATTGCCTTGCGCATCGAACAAGCCATCGAGCAACTCGGCTACCGCCCCAACCAGATGGCACGTGGTCTAAAACGTGGCCGCACGCGGCTGATCGGCATGCTGGTGGCCGATATCCGCAACCCTTATTCCATTGCCGTGATGCACGGCGTCGAAACCGCCTGCCGCCAGCACGGCTACAGCCTGGTGGTGTGCAACACCGACCGCGATGACGAGCAAGAGCGCCAGCATCTGGCGGCCCTGCGTTCGTACAACATCGAAGGGTTGATCGTGAACACCCTCGGCCATCACCTCGACCAACTGCTGGAACTGCAACGGGAAATGCCCCTGGTGCTGGTGGACCGCAAGGTCGCGCCGCTGCACAGCGATCTGGTGGGGTTGGATAACCCGGTAGCCGTTCGCATGGCGGTGGAACATCTGGAGCAACAGGGCTATCGCGATGTGCTGCTGGTGAGCGAAGCCACCGATGGCACCAGTTCGCGCCTGGAGCGCCTGGAGAGTTTCAAGGCTGAGATTGCCAACCGTCCGAAATTGACCGGTGCCGTGCTGGAACTGGATGACGCGCTGCAACAACACCTGCAAATCTTTCTCGCAAAACCTGGCCCCAAGGCGCTGTTCTGTGCCAACGGCGTTGCGGCACTGGCCTGCACCCGTGCGCTGAAGAATCTGGGCTGCAACTTGTTCGATGACGTAGGCCTGATCGCACTGGATGACCTGGATTGGTATCCATTGGTGGGCAGCGGCATCACCGCCCTCGCCCAACCCACCGACGCCATTGGCGCCTCGGCGTTCGACTGCCTGCTCAAGCGCTTGCGCGGCGACACCGAGCCGACGCGTACCCTGGATTTCTTGCCCCAACTGATTATCCGAGGCTCAACACAATCCATTGTTTGATTTTCGCTAAAAAATGAAACCGGTTTCAGAGGTAAACAACAATGCATAAATACCCCGTCTCCATCAGCCTTTCCAGCTACGGCGCCGACTTGGTACGCCAGCAGGGCCAATTGAGTTTTGTCGAGGTCCTCGCCGCCGCCGGCGCACAGCGCATCGAATGGCGCGAAGAGCTTTTAACCGACGAACAGCCCACCGAACTGGCCCAGGCCGCGGCGCAACAAGACCTGGAATCGGTGTTCTCATCGCCCCTGGAACTGTGGGTCGCCGGCCGCGCCCAAGCGAATGCCGAACTCGCGGCCACCCTCGATCGGGCGCAGGCGTTCGGCTCACGTTGGTTGAAAGTCTCCCTCGGCTACTTCACCGACACCAATGACCTGGAAAGCCTGCACGCCCTGCTCAACCGCCACTCGGTTCAGCTGCTGGTAGAGAACGACCAGACCCTGCACGGCGGCCGCATTGAACCGATGCAGCGTTTCTTCACCGAAGTGGAACGCGTGGGCCTGCCGGTCAAGATGACCTTCGATATCGGCAACTGGCAGTGGCAGGACCAATCCGCCCTCACCGCCGCACGCCTGCTGGGCCGGCATGTGGATTACCTGCACTGCAAGGCCGTGGCCCGGCGTGCCGACGGCAAACTGGTCGCCCTGCCGCCCGGCGCCACCGACCTGCATTTGTGGGAACAACTGCTCAAGCACATGACTCCAGGTATCAGCCGGGCCGTGGAATTCCCGTTGCAAGGCGATGACCTGGTCGCAGTCACTGCACAGCAGGTCGCCGCCCTCGCCCTGCTGGGCCAACCTCGTGTGGAGCATGCTCATGTCTGAGATCGATATCCTTTCGTTTGGTGAAACCATGGCGATGTTTGTTGCCGAGCAAACCGGCGACTTGGCCCAGGTTGCACAGTTTCACAAACGCATCGCGGGGGCCGACAGCAATGTCGCCATCGGCTTGTCTCGCCTGGGTTTCAACGTGGCGTGGTTGAGTCGGGTGGGCAACGATTCCCTCGGGCGTTTTGTGGTCGACACGCTGACCCAGCAAGGCCTGGATTGCCGGCATGTGGCGGTCGATCCGCTGCACCCCACCGGCTTTCAATTCAAGTCCCGTGAAGAAGCCGGTGATGATCCCCAGGTGGAGTACTTCCGCAAGGGCTCGGCGGCCAGTCACTTGTCCATCGCGGCCATCAGTCCTGCGCTGCTGCAGGCCCGCCATCTGCATGCCACCGGGATTCCGCCCGCGTTGTCCGAGGCCACACGCGAGTTGTCCGTCGAGCTGATGACGCAGATGCGCAAGGCCGGGCGCAGCGTGTCGTTCGACCCCAACCTGCGCCCGTCGTTGTGGGCCAACCAACAAACAATGATCCGCGAAATCAACGCCCTCGCAGGGCTCGCCGATTGGGTTCTGCCGGGCCTGGGCGAAGGCCGTCTGCTCACCGGTTTCGATGACCCGGCCGATATTGCCGCGTTCTATCTGGACCAGGGCGCCGAAGCCGTGGCCATCAAGCTCGGCCCGGACGGCGCCTACTACCGCACTCACCTGGACCAGGGCTTTGTCGCCGCCGTGCGCGTGGACAAGGTCGTGGACACGGTCGGTGCCGGTGACGGTTTTGCCGTGGGCATGATCAGCGCCCTACTGGAAAACCTCAGCTTTCCCGAGGCGGTACAGCGCGGCAACTGGATCGGCAGCCGCGCCGTGCAAAGCCGTGGCGACATGGAAGGCTTGCCCGCCCGTTCAGAGTTACCGATTCGATCCGTTGCCTAAACCCCACCCTGTTGCCACAACTACAACAAGCTCAGGAGCAACCCCATGGACACCGTGAAACTCGCCACCCGCCGTTGGTGGTACATCATGCCCATCGTTTTTATCACCTACAGCCTGGCGTACCTGGACCGCGCCAACTACGGCTTTGCCGCCGCCTCCGGGATGGCCGAAGACCTGATGATCACCCCCGGCATGTCGTCGTTGCTGGGCGCGCTGTTTTTCCTTGGTTACTTTTTCTTCCAGGTACCGGGGGCGATCTACGCGCAAAAGCGCAGCGTCAAGAAGCTGATTTTCGTCAGCCTGATCCTGTGGGGCGGCCTCGCCACCCTGACCGGCGTGGTGTCCAACGCCTACATGCTGATCGTGATTCGCTTCATGCTTGGCGTGGTCGAAGCCGCCGTGATGCCGGCGATGCTGGTGTACCTGTGTCACTGGTTCACCCGTGCCGAACGCTCGCGCGCCAATACCTTCCTGATCCTCGGCAACCCGGTGACCATGCTGTGGATGTCGGTGGTGTCGGGCTACCTGGTGCAGCATTTCAGCTGGCGCTGGATGTTTATCATCGAAGGCCTCCCGGCCGTGCTGTGGGCGTTTATCTGGTGGAAGCTGGCCGATGAGCGTCCCAAGGATGCCAAGTGGCTGAGCGACTCCGAGAAACAGGATCTGGAAACCGCGCTGGCCGCCGAGCAAGTCGGGATCAAGGCGGTAAAGAACTACGCCGAAGCCTTCCGCTCACCCAAAGTGATCATCCTGGCCCTGCAGTTCTTCTGCTGGAGCATTGGCGTGTACGGCTTTGTGCTGTGGCTGCCGTCGATCCTCAAGCAAGGCTTGCAGATGGACATGGTCGAGGCCGGCTGGCTGTCGGCGCTGCCTTACCTGGCGGCGGTGATCGGCATGCTGGTGGTGTCCTGGGGCTCGGACAAGCTGCAAAAGCGCAAGCGTTTCGTATGGCCACCGTTGCTGATTGCCTCGATTGCTTTCTACGCGTCCTACATGCTCGGTGCCGAACACTTCTGGTGGTCCTACACCTTGCTGGTGATCGCCGGGGCCTGCATGTACGCGCCCTACGGCCCGTTTTTCGCGATTGTCCCGGAGATCCTGCCGGCCAACGTCGCCGGAGGCGCCATGGCGCTGATCAACAGCATGGGCGCCCTGGGTTCATTCGGCGGCTCGTACCTGGTGGGCTACCTCAATAGCAGCACCGGTTCACCCGGCGCTTCGTACTTGCTGATGAGCGGCGCGTTGCTGCTGTCGGTGGTGCTGACGATTTTTCTCAAGCCCGGCGCGAGTGATCGCACGCCGGTGCCCCACCTGGAATTGAAGGTAAAGACCGCATGAAAAAGTCCGTCGTGTTGTACAAGAAACTCTCTGCGCCGCTGATGGCCCGCCTGCATGAACAGGCCGATGTCACGCTGATCGAAGCACTCGACGACACCGGCCTGGCCAAGCTGCGCGACGCCCTGCCCGGCGCCCACGGCCTGTTGGGCGCCAGCCTGCGCCTTGACGCCACGCTGCTCGACCTGGCGCCGCAGTTGCAAGCCGTGGCCAGCGTTTCGGTCGGCGTCGACAACTACGACATCGACTACCTGACCGCGCGCGGCATCCTGCTCAGCAACACCCCCGACGTGCTCACCGAAACCACCGCCGACACCGGTTTTGCGCTGATCCTCGCCACCGCCCGGCGTGTGGTGGAACTGGCCGACATGGTGCGCGCCGGCCAGTGGCACAAAAACATCGGCCCGGCGCATTTCGGCAGCGATGTGCATGGCAAGACCCTGGGCATCATCGGCATGGGCCGCATCGGTGAAGCCTTGGCCCAGCGTGGGCATTTTGGCTTTGGCATGCCAGTGATCTACCACAGCCATTCCCCCAAGCCGGCGGTGGAGGCACGTTTTGGTGCGCAATACCGCAGCCTGGACGACTTGCTGCAACAGGCCGATTTTGTTTGCCTGACACTGCCACTGACGGCCGAGACGGAAAAGCTGATCGGCGCCGAACAGTTCGCACTGATGGGCCCAGAGACGATCTTCATCAATATTTCGCGGGGCAAGGTGGTGGATGAAGCGGCGCTGGTGGCGGCGCTGCAACAGCGCACCATTCGCGCGGCGGGGTTGGATGTGTTTGAGAAGGAGCCGCTGGATCACGGCTCGCCGTTGTTGCGCTTGAATAATGTGGTGGCGACGCCGCATATCGGTTCGGCCACCCATGAGACGCGGGAGGCCATGGCCAAATGTGCGGTAGATAATCTGTTGCAGGCGTTGGCGGGTGAGCGACCAAAAAACCTGGTGAATGCCGCCGTGTGGAAACACTGATTCTACTGTGGTGAGCGAGCTTGCCTCGCGCGGGGCAAGCCCGCTCACCACAAAGAGCAGGTTCCTGACGCATTCAGATAACGAACCGCGCCACCATCCCATTCAAATCCACCGCCAGGCGCGACAGTTCATGACTGGCCGCGCTGGTCTGGTTGGCCCCCGCCGCCGACTGGGTCGCCAGGTCGCGGATGTTGACCAGGTTGCGGTCCACTTCGCGGGAGACCTGCGCCTGCTCTTCCGACGCACTGGCGATCACCAGGTTGCGTTCGTTGATCAGGCTGATGGATTGGGTGATCTGCTCCAGCGCCACACCGGCGGCGCGGGCCATTTCCAGGGTGTCTTGCGTGCGCTGGTTGCTCTGCTGCATCGATTGCACGGCTTCACCGGTGCCGTTCTGGATGCCGGCGACCATTTTCTCGATCTCCTGGGTCGACTGCGCGGTGCGATGGGCCAGCGCACGCACCTCATCGGCCACCACCGCAAAACCCCGCCCCGCTTCACCGGCACGCGCCGCCTCGATGGCGGCGTTGAGCGCCAGCAGGTTGGTCTGTTCGGCAATCGCGCGGATCACGTCCAGCACTTTGCCGATATCGCGGCCTTGGGTGGCCAGGCCTTCGATCATCGCGGCGGTGTTTTGTACGTCCTGGGTCATGGTCTGGATCGCGCCGACGGTTTCCACCACACGGTCGCGGCCTTCACGGGCGGCCTGGTTGGACTGGGTCGAGGCCTCAGAGGTAGAGACCGCGTTGCGGGCCACTTCTTCCACCGCCGCCGTCATCTCATTGACCGCAGTGGCAGCCTGGTCGATTTCGTTGTTCTGTTGTTGCAGGCCCTTGGACGCCTCTTCGGTGACTGCGCTCAACTCTTCCGCCGCTGAAGCCAGCTGCGTCGCGGAGCCTGCGATGTGCTGGATGGTCTGGCGCAGGTTAGCCTGCATCGTGGCCAATGCGCCGAGCAGGCGGGCCGGTTCGTCCTTGCCGTCGTCTTCGATGGTTTTGCTCAGGTCACCGCTGGCGATGGTTTCGGCGACGGCTACGGCTTTGCGCAGCGGCGCGACGATGCTGCGGGTCAACAACCAGGCCAGCAGCACGGTGAGTAATGCGGCAGCGATGGAAACTGCAACAACGCCGGTGATCGCGCCGTCATAGCTCTGCCCGGCTTCAGCGTCGGCGGTCTTGGCATCGGCCGCGTTGATGGCGATGAGCTTGTTCAGTTGCTCGCCCATCTGGTCGGTGCCGTCCTTGATGCGGCTGTTGATCAGTGCGCGCATCTCATCCACTTTGCCCTGCTTGGACAGCGCGAGCATGTCGGCCTGGGCCTTGAAGTAGTTGTCCAGCGTGACCACGAAGGTTTTGTACAGCGCGGCTTCTTCCGGGCCGGCAGGCAGCGCCGCGTAGCTGGCTTGGGCCGTCTTGACCTTGTCGGCGAGCACACTCATGCGGGTTTCGGCCTCTTGCAGGCTGGCCGGCTCGCGGTTGACCAGCACGCGGAACGACAGGATGCGCAAGCGCAGTACGTTTTCGGTGATGATGCCCAGCGAGGTCACGCTGGGCAGTTGGGTCGCGGTCATGTCCACGGAGGATTGGCGAATCTGTGCCATGCGGTTGACCGCAAACACCCCCAGTAAAACCACTAACAACGCAATGAATGCAAAACCGAGAAACGCTCGAGGGGCAATGTTCAACTGGCGCAGGGACATAGGGGGGGCTCTCAGAAGTAGTGTTTGCGAGCGTCCCTGCTGCGAAACGATCAGTCGGCGTCAACGCGCCGTTCTGACCTTGGGTCACCACTGTTGTCGTTGGTATGTGGGCCTATCCTCGATATCGGCAGGCCCTGGGGTTTCCCACAGGCCCGTCATAAATATTTTTTTACACTTCTGACGACCGGCAGTTTCTGGCATCCTGCGCCTCCATTTTCTGACCCGAGCCCGTATTTTGTCTGACGCTCAAGCCCCCCGCCCGCGCTATAAATCCGACCTGATCTACGGCCTGGAAGACCGCCCGCACTTCACCGCCGCGATTTTTGCCGCGTTGCAGCATGTGCTGGCGAGTTTTGTCGGGATCATCACGCCCACGCTGATCGTCGGCGGCGTGCTGGGCCTGGAAAGCGAAGTGCCGTATCTGGTGAGCATGGCGCTGTTTGTGTCGGGGCTGGGCACCTTTGTGCAGGCGCGCAAGTTCGGCCCGATAGGGTCAGGGCTGTTGTGCCTGCAGGGCACCAGCTTTTCCTTTATCAGCGTGATTCTCAGCGCGGGTTTCATGGTCAAGGCCCGGGGCGGCGGTACTGATGAGATTCTCTCGACGATCTTCGGTATCTGCTTTTTCGCCGCGTTTATCGAGGTGGTGCTGAGCCAGTTCATCGGCAAGCTGCGCATGCTGATCACCCCGGTGGTCACCGGCACCATCATTACCCTGATGGGCTTGTCGCTGATCAAGGTGGCGGTCACCGACATGGCCGGTGGCTATGGCGCCCAGGACCTCGGCGCGGCCGCCAACATGGGCCTCGCGGCCTTGGTGCTGCTGACCATCGTGGTGCTCAACCGCTTCAGCAATCCGTTCCTGCGCTTGGGCTCCATCGTCATCGGCCTGACCCTGGGTTTCGTGGTGGCCTGGCTGATGGGTCGCGTGGACATGGCCGCATTGCCCCAGGTGCCCTTGATCAGTGTGCCGGTGCCGTTCAAATATGGGTTTTCGTTCGACTGGGTGGCGTTTATCCCGGTGGCGGTGATCTTCCTGATTTCGCCGTTGGAAGCGGCCGGTGACCTGACCGCCAACTCGATGATTTCCCAGCAGCCGGTCAAGGGCCCGCTGTATATCAAGCGCATCAAGTCGGGCCTGCTCGCCGACGGCCTCAACTCGGCAATGGCGGCCACTTTCAACAGCCTGCCGATGGTGACCTTTGCCCAGAACAACGGCGTGATCCAGTTGACCGGCGTGGCCAGCCGCTATGTGGCGTACTTCATCGCCGGCCTGCTGGTGTTGCTGGGGCTGTTCCCGATGATCGGCGCGGTGTTGCAACTGATGCCCAAGCCGGTACTGGGCGGCGCGACGCTGATCATGTTCGGCACCGTGGCCGTGGCGGGTATCAAGATCCTTGCCGAAGCCGGACTGCACCGCCGCAACGTGCTGATCGTGGCGATCTCCCTGGGCATGGGCCTAGGCGTAGCTGCCGTGCCGGAAGTACTGCGCGACCTGCCCAAGGCGCTGCACAACATCTTCGAGTCGCCGATCACTGTGGGGGCTTTCTGTGCAATCCTGCTGAACATTTTCCTGCCGGAAGAGTTCATAGAGCTGGAAGAAGATGAATTTGATCCGGAGTCCTCGACCCTCAAAGTGATGCAGGACCCGGACGTCACGAAATAAGGGACACTTTTTATGCGCAAGCTCATGGTTCTATCGTTACTGCTGCTGACCCTGAGCGCCTGCGCGCTGTTCCCCAACCGCGACCCGGTAAACATCAACGTGGTGGGCATCGAGCCCCTGCAAAGCCAGGACCTGGAAGTGCGCTTCGCCGTGAAACTGCGGGTGCAAAATCCCAATGAAACGGCGATCGACTACAACGGCGTGGCCCTGGACCTGGAGGTCAACGGCCGGCCGCTGGCGTCGGGAGTGAGTGATCAGGCCGGGAGCATCCCTCGCTTTTCCGAGACTGTCCTGATGGTTCCCGTCAGCGTTTCGGCATTTTCCGTGTTGCGTCAGACCCTGGGCCTGAGCCAGACCCAGAGTTTGAACAACCTGCCCTACGTGTTGCGCGGCAAATTGGCGGGTGGGCTGTTTGGCACCATGCGCTTCGTAGACCGTGGCACCCTCGACTTGCCGAACACCGCCACCTGGTAACTGCCATGCAACCCACCTTGTTCACCGAACGCCTGATCCTGCGCCCACTGACCCTGGATGA
This sequence comes from Pseudomonas sp. P7759, assembly GCF_013386445.1. Lineage (NCBI taxonomy): Bacteria > Pseudomonadati > Pseudomonadota > Gammaproteobacteria > Pseudomonadales > Pseudomonadaceae > Pseudomonas > Pseudomonas sp. P7759. Next base: position 45,203 of record NZ_JACART010000011.1, on the reverse strand, counting down.
CGCCGAGGGCATCCAGCAGCAGTTCCCCCATTGGGATGTGGTGCGTTACCTCAACGCCCTGGTGCCCTGGCCCTACCCGGCCGACGGCGCCCGCGACTACTTGCAACACGTCGCGCTGCCGGCCATGGCGCGGGGCGAGGAATGGCACTGGTCGATCCGCCTGAAAAGCGCGCCGGAGCAGTTGATTGGCAATGTCAGCTTGATGGATGAAATGGATAACAACCGAGGATTCTGGCTTGGCCCGCAGTGGCAGGGGCAAGGGTTGATGAACGAGGCCAGCGCAGCGGTGACCGACTATTGGTTTGGCGTGCTGGAGCGGCCGTTGTTACGGGTGCCCAAGGCGGCGCCCAATCTGGGGTCGCGGCGGATTTCCGAGCGTGAGGGGATGCGGTTGATCAGGACGGATGAAGGCGAGTTTGTTGAAGGCACCTTCCCACGGGACATTTGGGAAATGACACGTGCAGAGTGGCTGAAATCCAAATCCCCCAGCCGATGAAAAACCAATGTGGGGGCTGGCTTGCCTGCGATAGCAGTGTGTCAGCTTGCACATCCGAGGCTGATGCTCCGCTATCGCAGCGATGCGGCGGCCCGACAAGCCAGCTCCCACATTTTTAATCCCTGTTTCAGTCAGTGATGAAGCGGACTCCGGGCTTTTCGCGTTCGTCTACGACCAATTCAAATACATCCGGCCGGGCATAGTGCCCCACCACGTCATAGTCATACCGCGCCCGCACCAGCTCATCGGTATCGATCTGTGCGGTCAACAACCCCGCCTCGCCCACCAACGGCCCGGCCAATACATCGCCCATCGGCCCGACAATCACACTGCCACCGGCAATCAACGGCCTTTGCGCCGGCCAATTGGCCACCTCCACGCCCAGCGCCTCGGGCGACGCCTGCACCTGGCACGCACTCACCACAAAGCAACGCCCTTCATGGGCCACATGGCGCATGCTCACCTGCCACATCTCACGCTCGTCCACCGTCGGCGCGCACCACACCTCCACGCTCTTGGCGTACATCGCCGTGCGCAGCAACGGCATCATGTTTTCCCAGCACACCGCGCCGCCGACACGTCCCACAGCCGTATCGATCACCGGCAGGGTCGAGCCGTCGCCCTTGCCCCAGATCAGCCGTTCGGTACCGGTGGGCATTAATTTGCGGTGCTTGGCCACCAGCCCGCCCGCAGGCTCGAAATAAAGGACCGTGCAATACAGCGTGCTACCGCTGCGCTCGATCACACCCAGAACCAGGCTGGCGCCGGTGCGTGCCGACAGCCCGGCCAGCGCCTGCGTTTCAGCCCCCGGTACATCGATGGCATTGGCAAAATAGCGGGCAAAGGCTTCACGCCCTTCCGGCAGGCGGTAACCCAGTTGCGTGCCGAACCCTTCGCCCTTTGGATAGCCACCGAGCAACGCCTCCGGCATGACCACCAGTTGCGCAGCGCTACGGGTGATTTCGTCTTCATAGCCGAGAATGTGCGCCAGGGTTTCAGCCTTGCCGCCAGGCGAGGAACCGATTTGCAACGCCGCCACAGTAGAAACAGGCATCAGGATTACTCCGAAGTCAGGGGTTGCCCATTCTCCCGCCAGCCTCGATCATGAATAAAGCCCACTTCAGTGCTGAATGATATGAGCCAAATCAATATCGCCCAGGTCGATCTCAACCTGCTGAAAACCTTTGAAGCCCTGCATGACGAGTCCAGCGCCAGCCGCGCGGCCTTGCGCCTGGGCGTGACGCAATCGGCCATCAGCGCAGGCTTGCGGCGCTTGCGCGAGGTGTATGGCGATCAATTGTTCGTGCGCACCGGACGTGGCCTGGCGCCGACCTTGCGGGCCAACCAGTTGAAACCGCTGATCAGTGAAGCACTGGATCGCTGCCGGCAGAGCCTGGCCATGGTCGACCCGAACAATCAGCACTATCAGGGGCGCTCCGTAGTGCTGGGGCTGTCGGATGATTTCGAGATTGCCTACGGGCGGCGTCTCATCGAAGAAATTGCACGACGGGCACCGAAGCTGCGGGTGATCTTCCGTCAGACCCACAGCCAGATCGTCGCAGGCGCCCTGCTCGACCGCAGCCTGGACCTGGCAATCACAGCCGGTGGTTTTGCCCACGGCCGACTGAGCCGCCACGTGCTGGGAGAAGGCGACTACCGTTGCCTCATGGATTCGGACCAGGCCAGCATCAGCCTGGACGAGTTCGTCGCACGCGAGCATGTGCTGGTGTCGTCCGGCGGGTTTATCGGGATCACTGACGAGGGTTTGGCGGCGCAAGGGCTGAGCCGCCAGGTGTGTGCGTCCACCAGCCACTTTGCTGCGCTGCCTTTTCTGCTCAAGGGCAGCCAGGCGGTGGCGACCATTCCCGGTCACGCCGCCGAGGCCATCGGCGCGATGACCGGCTTGCGGGTACTGGCTTGCCCACTGGCGCTACCGCGTTACCCGGTGGAATTGGGCTGGCGCACCCAGGCGCAGCTCGATCCGCTGCTGCTGAAAGTGCGTGAAGCGATTGTCGCGAGCGTTACTTAGCGGCGGCCATCAACTTGTTGACTTCGCTGCGCACCATGTTGGAAAACTCCGGCGGCGACATGCCGTCCAGCTCCGCACGCACCCACTCGGCCCACTTGCCTTTGCGCTTGGCGCGTTCACCGAACAGACGTGCTGCCTCGCCCTTGGCCTTGCCCAGGTTGGTTTGCCACAGGTCGTAGAGCCGGGACTTTTCATCTTCCAGCTCGGCGCGTTCGGCGAGGGTCTTGTTGGCGAGATTGAAGCTCATGTTGATTTACCTGCTGCACAAATAGGCGACATCTTACACTGTAGGTCGAAATTTCCTGATTCGGATTTTGCTCAAGACCGGGCAACGGCAAAAAAACTGCAACTTTTGCCGTCGCCCGACACTCCATTGTTCACTGTCACATTCACCTGCAAGGAGTCACACAATGGCCCGCAAATCTGCCGCCCAAGCCGTCGAAGATCAAATCAAGGATCAAGCCTTCAGTGAACTGACGGCGTTGATCGAAGAATCAGACAAACTGCTTAAAAGCAGCGCATCTCTGGTAGGCGAAGAAGGTGAGACCCTGCGCGAACAGGTCGCCATCAAGCTCAAACAGGCCCTGGACTCGGTGTCCAACGTGCGCGAGCGCAGCAAACCGGTGGTGGATGCCACCGAAACCTACATCGGTGGTCACCCGTGGCAGACCGTTGCCATCTCCGCAGGCTTTGGCCTGGTGGTCGGCCTGCTGTTGGGCCGTCGTAACTGAGTCAACAGGGCTGCGCCAATGGCGCAGCCCTTTTCAGCCCGCCGCCAAGGCGCGCAGGTTTTGCAACTCCTGCGCGTCCAGCAAGATCCCTTCCTGCTCTGACTTAGCCCGCGTACGGTGCCGCCGATCCCCCGGCAAGCGCCGCAGCCCCGCCGCATGCATCTGTCGCACCAGTTCCTGGCTGCGCTCGGCAAAGCTTTGCCCGGCGGTCTTGCTGGGGTCGATCACGATCAACAGTTGGCCGGTCCACGGCGTGCGTGCGCCAGGGTGATCGGACCAGTTGAACTCAAACGAGAAGTTGCCACCGGTCAACGCCGCGGCCAGCAGTTCGACCATCATCGACAGCGCGGAGCCCTTGTGCCCGCCAAACGGCAACAGCGCGCCGCCTTCAAGGATGGCCTTGGGGTCCTGGGTCGGCTGGCCCAGCCCGTCGACACCCATGCCCGGCGGCAAACGCTCGCCTTTACGCGCGGCAATCTGCACATCGCCATGGGCGATGGCACTGGTGGCCAGGTCGAACACAATCGGCAAGCCATCGGCGCGCGGCGCGGCGAAGGCAATGGGGTTGGTGCCAAACAACGGACGGTCAGCGCCGTGGGGCACCACGCAGGTCATGCTGTTGACCACGCTCAGCGCCACCAAGCCTTGCTCGGCGAAAGGTTCGACATCCGGCCACAGGGCCGCAAAGTGATGGGAATTGTGAATGGCCAGCAAGGCAATTCCGGCACTGCGGGCTTTTTCCACCAGTAAAGGCCTGGCAGCCTCCAGGGCCGGCTGGGCGAAGCCGTTGCCGGCATCCACCCGCACAAACCCACTCGCCACATCCGTGACCTGAGGCGCCGCGCGGCCATTCACCCAGCCACTGGCCAGGGTGCTGATATAACCAGGAATACGAAAAATGCCATGGCTGTGGGCGCCATCGCGCTCGGCGCTGGCGCAGTTGCTGGCGAGGATCGCGGCCACTTCAGGTGAAGTGCCATGGCGTTCGAACACCTGCTGCAGCAACGCCACCAGCGCACTGAAGCCTAGGGAGACACTGGAACCTTCAACGACCTTGGACGGCGTAGACATCTGAAGCTCCGAATTATGATTGGAAGGGGCGACAAGACGGGTAACTCAAGCCTGTGATTAAACAACGCGCCCGCGGCCTGCTGTCAATCGACTTTGCGCGGGGGGCTCTTGCGGCAGTTATCTACCGCCGACATCGCGCCGTCGCACCTTAACGTGCTGCTCACCACTGATCGCGCGCCCCACCCAGATAGAGAGCCAGCCATGACCCATGTAACGCCGCCGTATTTTTTTGATGAGTACCTGCGTCCAATCACCCGTAAGCAACCCACCGACCGCGAGCGAGCATTGGGTTTGACGCTCAAGGACGTCAACTGGCTCGGCACGGTTTACATCGCCAACCATAGCGGGCGCCATGACCGCGATGAACCGATGACCGTAGAAACGCTGATATTGGAAACGCCAGGCATGTCTTCGATTGCACTCGCCGGCGCGTTCATGATGAGCCCCACCCCTGATGAGAAAAAGGCCGTGCTGTACACCCCGTATGGCGGTATCGAGGTATTCGACCATCGGGGCGCCTGCCTTTCTGAGTTAATACAACGCTTGAAAAATCCGTTTTTATATATTGATTTAATTAGATTTTTACCCATAAAACAGCGCAATGCGTTCACCCCGAAGAGCACGTTTACCCTCACCACCGCCACGGTTGAGCATTGGGTGTTTCAGGATCAGCAAAAAACCATCATGGCCAATCAGGCGCAAGATCTGCAACGCATGCATGAAGCGCTGCGCACCCTGCCCAAGTTGCCCGAATGGCTCGAAGCGGTGCTCGAAACTATTGGCGCAGGAATCTCGCAGCTTGAAGGCCTGACGCTGAAAGACACGCGGGTCGACAGTTTCATGGCGTCAGCGGATGACAGCACAAACGACCTACCTCGCTGGGTGGGCTCAGCCACCTTGGCTGAAACCCTGCTGCAGTATTATGCCAAGTCAGCATGGCCAATTGACCGCAGACGCACCTTCGTCAACCCCAAGTATGACACTCGCAGTTTTACCCCAATCCAACGCAAGCAAGACGAGGAACGCTGGGAAAGTCTGGTGCAGCATGGCGCTGCAATCCTCACCAAGATCCTGGGCTTTTTGTTGGAAGCATGGTGGTACGCCCCCATGGATAACGAGAAGTCTCACCCGGAACAGTCCCGCATGGAGTTCTTCGCGCAAGTGATGAGCGACAAGTTCCGTGTGGACCTGCTGTTCAAGCGCCAGAGTGAAAGCAACGCCCTTTCTTCAGGAGAAGCACGCGACCTGCTCGCGGTCTTACTACCCGCCCGCGCAGCCCGTAGCGCCTGGCGCAGTACCTTGCATATCGAGAAGGTCAACATCTACGCGCCCTACCAGCACTATGTGGAGCTCGCCGCTACCCTGCTGATGAGTGACGAACACGCCTACCTGTACACCCAGTCCCGCGGGTTGCAAGTGCTCAAGGACGTCGATGATCTCAACGACACCCTGTTGAGCATGCTCAAGGCCGCCGGGCACCAGGACGAACTGCTCAACTTTCTGTCCCTGGAGGAGCGCAGCGCGTACCTCGCCATGCGCGGCGTACAGGTCAGCGGCCAGCCGGTGCAGGGCCATGTGTTCGAGGAGATGGTCAGGGGAATTTACGACAAGCAAATGAGTAACCTGGAGCACGCACTCACGCTGTTCCGCCGCAGTGATGGCGCGGTGAACCTGACTGCCTTGCTCGACTGTTCCCTGGACATACGCCATATGCTCGACAGCCGCCTGCTGGAGCTGGATACCCAAGGGCGTTGGAGCCTGCACCCGGTCAGCAGCGGCAATGGCCGACCGTCTACGGTGCAGGCAGAGCGCGCCAAACTGCAATTGCAGGCGCTGAAAGCGGATGAAGACGCGCTGCTCAAACAACGCGCCAAGCACCCCACCTTGCGCAGCCTTGCGACAAAAGCCCTGAACGAGGAAATGAAAAAGCGCTACCTGGACCTGGATGCCAGCAATGTCTACATCAATACCTACCCCAGCGAAGCACAGGACAGAGAAGAACGCCTGCCGTCGTCATCGGTGAACATGCTGGAGCATTTCATCCAATACCTGGCAAATGCTGCTGGGGATATAGGCAGCACGCCTCGCATCGGCTTTTACGGCACCCGCGAAGGTGGCGCCGCCATGAGCTGGAATAGCATCAATAGCCACGTGTTCAATGCCGTAATCAAGCAAGTCGCGGCCTCTTTCGTGGAGTGCGATGTCCGTACACTGCCCAAGCGGTTCCTGAAAAATAACGGCGACGAGATGATCAAGGCCCTGATGCACGGACTGCGCAGCGAGGCCGAGTTGCGCCTGCTTAATCACACGTTGAGCCCGGATCATTACGCGATCTTGGATACAGTGTTGCGCCCTGACAGCATGACGCGCGACAAGCGCCATGGGTTGCAAGGCTTTTTACCGGACGCCTTCTCGTTGACGGTGACTCTCAACGAAGGCAAAGAACTTCATCCACTGGCCAACTGCTTTGTGCTGACCGAACGCGGTGGCCTCGACCCTCATCTTTCAGGCAAGGTGGTGTTGTGGACGCCCCAATACGGCTATGAGCCTTTCACTTCGCTGATTACCCTGCGCAAGGCACTCGAACAGCGCCTGAAAAATTCCACTCGTCGCACCGCACTGCTGATGAACCTGTCCATCAGCTTTCGCCAGCCTCATCAAGAATATCTCCTGGGGCCACTACAGCGTATCGACGAACATTTTCTACACAACCGCCAACAGAGCCACCTCGCTCACCATCTCGACTCCCTCGATTACTGGCTTGCCATGTCGCTGGGGCCCAAACAACTTCAGGACCGCCTGGACGATGAAATGGGCAGGATGGCGCCATCCAATATCGGCAGGGCCAAAGCCATTGCGACCGCTATGGTTCGGCAACAGGGCCTGCCCGCCTGGCTGGGCATGGCGTCGGCCGCGGATCAGTTGCTGCATGCCGAGTTGCTTGAGCAATATCGCTTAAGTGCCCCCGACAATCAGGATTACCTGCACAGCCTGCCGACCTTGGGTGAACACGTCGCCGAACGCTTGCGCGCCTTGCTCCAGGCACGTTTCCCCGACGATGCGCTGGACCCGGAAAACATCCTGATCCCCGCACGGGTGGTGCTCAACGGGCATACCCAAAGCCTGGTCGATTTTGCCCAGCGCCATTTGCCCGATCTGCAACCCGACAATCTCACCCCTAAAGCACGCGCCACCGAGGCCCTGCCTGCTTCACTGGATGGCAATGCGATTGTGCAACTGGTGCGTCAACTGGACATCGGCAAAACCTACCGCGACCTGCTCACGACCCACCTCACCGCCGACACCGACATCGCCCGCCAGCGCCGCAAACTATTCTGCCATCAACTGCCCTGGCAAGTGCTGCGCCATGCCCATGAGGAATACCTAGAAGAGCGTCTGAGCCCATCGTCCTGGGGGTTTATCCAGCAAATTTTCGACATGCCGGACGCCGTTGCCCGGGATGCCGTTATCGGCGCCACGGCGATGATCCGCCCCATGGAACTGATTGCCACCCCCGGGGCGACACCGGCGAAGGTGCGCGGTGTTTATGTGATCGGCCCAAAAGCCAACGCGACAGGCCCGCTGGTGCTCTATGCGCCTTATGCCCCCATCAGCGTCTTAAAGGAGTACGGCACCGAGGAAAAACTGCTCGACGACATCAACGCCGCTGGTCCGCTGCAGGAGTGGATCATTCGTCAGTTAGGCGACCCCGATCAGGCGACGTTTCGAAATCGCTTCAAACAACCGACGAATCAGGGGGGACAAACAACCAGAGCCAGTCAAACTCGCCTCGAACCCCATCCTGGGTAACCTCCTGCGCCAGCTGTTCCACGACAACACCGAGCAGTTGCTCGACATGCTTTCCTGCCAGTTCGAGGAGGGGGGCAAACACCCGTGGGATGGCATTACCAGCCTGCTGCGCAAAGGCATTCCCATGGCACTGCAATTTATTGGGGGCAAACTCAAATTCCCCTTGGTGGTATGGCGTAGCTTCAAGCTCTTCGAGGCCAGCGCCGAAGACTTGCAAGAGCAGCACTTCGGCACAGGCCTGCGCAAATTTATCCAGGGCTTGGCGACCCTGGCCTCGCTGCGCAAGGAGCTCGACGCGTTGCTCCCCTCGGACACCGTACCTGTATCGCCCGGCGCCCCCGCCCCGCAAGGCCCCGTGCCAGCCACCACGGTGGACACGTTGGACATGACCCACCCGGTGCGCACACAACTACGGCGGTTCGAGGATGTGACAGTGGCGCTGACCGACCTGCAATTGGACTCACGCAGCCACGTGTATACCCAACCGATCAATAACCGCAATTATGTCGCTGTAGCAGGTCGCGTTTACCCCGTAGCAAGAAGCGGTGCGGGGTGGCGCATAAGCGTTGCCAGGGAGCTGGGCCCGTTTGTCGAACGCAACGCACAGGGACAATGGGTACTGGACCTGTCCGAGCGGGAGCCCCGCTTCGGGCCAACTCTGTCGCGTTTTAGAGGTTTGGTGGTCACCCGCAGAACAGAGCGCGATTCCATCAATATTGAAGCAGCAGGTCTGCCAGCCATTCGCGGGCTGAGCTGGGAGATGGGGCTCGCCATCGACAGAGCGCTCAACGTCGCGCTGTATTACACCAATACATGTCAGCGCAACTTGACGTTATTTGCACAGCAACGCGACCCCAACTCAAGAGTCGGTCGCTTCCTCGGTGAGATGTTCGGCGTCGTCACTTTAAACCCGAGCCAAGTCGCAAGAATACGAGATCGAGTCACGCAAATTATGGAGGCGCTGACCCAGCAAGACCTGCTCGCGCTGGACTCTGAACGATTCGTCTATGGGACAGCTCGTTGGCCCGAAGATGACTCGGTCGCTTTTGTAATCCCTGAGGATGCACAGCGAAAAATCTATTTGCTGACCCCCTTCTTCATAACGGGCATGGATGTCTATGAAAACCACCTTAACGCACCGTTCGACCTTGATGACCACGCGCGTGCGGCCACCCTGATTCATGAGTTGAGCCACTTGGGGGCGAGGACTGAAGACTTCGCCTACCTGGATTCCATGCGGCCCTTTCATGACCTGATTCGTCGTGGCAGTACGGATGGCCTGCGCATGCACACGGCGCTGTCCAATCTGCAAAGCACCGCGCTGTCCGTACTCACACCTACAAGAATGCTGTTTAGAACCTGCGACAACGTGGCGGGGCACTGGGAGGACTTTGGCCAGAGGGGATCGACCAAGGTACGCGACAAGATATTGCATCTGACCGGCACCAAGACACTGGACGCTGCCCGGCAAATCTTCATGAGCGACGTAGACCGCCGAATAGACATCATCCTGGGTAATGCAGACTCGGTGACCCTTCTGATTACGCACCTGGGAAGGCAGTTGGATCCGGGGGCCTGAACAGGCCCCCGAGGGGGTATCAGTCTTTCTGGTCGCGCAGGATGTTGCCCGACGCACCATCGATACGCGCTTCATACACCGTGCCGTCGGACTTGCGCCCTTTGACTTCCCAATAGCCGTTGTCATCAGCCTCGGCGGCATACACCTCGACATAACCGGCCTTGGTCTTGGCGACTTCAATCGCCTTCTCGATGGTGATCCAGCCTGCCCCCGGTTTATCGGCCAGGGCGGCACCGGCACTGAGCAGTGCGGAAGTTGCACACAGGGCGATTAAGGTTTTCTTCAACATTTTCGTTCTCCATTGTGGGAATGTCCTGAATCTTTTAGGTATTTCCAAACGAGAATAAGTTCCAATTGATGTGCAATCGCCATGATGGCTGTTCTCGCCACCTCCCCCAGGAGGTTAGAATGTGCGAAATCAGGATGAGTTAATGAGCGAAAAGTCCCTTTCAGAAGCCGAATATGACGCCATCACCGACGCCGCCGCGCATTGGTGCATGCGCCTGCACGCGGGCGATTGCACGACGAGCGAGCGTCAGGCTTTTGAACAGTGGCACGACTCCCACCCGCTGCATGCCTTTGAATACGCGGCGATGCTGGAGATATGGGACGTTGCCGACCACCTCCCCCGCCACGAACCCACGCCGGTGGTGGTGCCGCTCAAACCGCGCAACCGCTTGCGCACCTACGCCGTGGCCGCGGCGATCTGCCTGGTCGCCCTGCCCCTGGCAGCCTTTACGGGGTGGGAAGCCGGTTGGCTGCCCAGTTCCTACGAGCGCTTCGAGGCTGCCAACGGTTTGCGCCTGGTCACCCTGGGTGATGGCAGCCAGGTGGAACTCAACCTGGGCACCGAGTTGGTCTACAGCAACTACAAGGACCAGCGTCGGGTCACGCTGAAAAAGGGCGAAGCGTTTTTCAAAGTCAGCCATGACAGTGCCCATCCCTTTATCGTGCACGCTGGCGCAGGCCAGGTTCGGGTGACGGGCACCCAGTTCAACGTCTGGAAATACGAAGACCAGGTACGGGTGATGTTGCTGGAAGGCTCAGTGCAGATTGCCAGCGACCAGGTCCACGGCAGCGTGCCGCTGACGCCCGGCATGCAGGCCAGTTACCAACAGGGTGATGCCACGCCCCGCGTGCGGACGATCAGCCCGAATGACACCGCCCTGGCCTGGCGCCAGGGCAAGCTGATCCTCGACAACCTGGCGCTGGCCGATGCGTTGCCGCTGATCAACCGCTACCTCACCAAACCGGTGATGCTGGCCGACGCCAACACCGGGGCGATCCGCATCGGTGGCATCTACAACATCAGTGAGGTCAACCACCTCATTGCCTCCCTGCCCAAGGTTTTGCCGGTCTACCTGACCCAGAATCAGGATGGCAACCCCGTACTCAACGCCATCCCGCGTAAAACGCCTAAAGGCTGAGCTTCTGCCCACAGTTGCGGGCTTTGTCATGCCTGAAGTGTCCGTTTTTTTAACACGCCCTTGCCCTGAAGCGCCCGTGCACAGCGGATTCATCGTTTTGTCATGGGCGGTGTTACAGCGCTGATACAACCGAGTGAAGCGTTTGCGCAGTGGCTGGGTAGCTGCGAATGGCTGGGGCGTTGTTTCATTCCTGAAACAGCGCTGCTATCACTTCGCCCATCGACGTCTTCAACTCCTTGAATAACCAAACAAAATAAAAAGCGGCACGGCTTCTGCTCTATCCCTTACAGCGCTGTTTAGGGTCAGCGCGAAGAATAAGGAATGCCGCCGTGAATACACTCACTCAAGGTTCGATGAACGTACTGCTGATCAGCTGTGTACTCAGCGCCAGCATCGTGGTTCCGAGCCATGCGGGTGACGGCGTGATCGTCACCGGGCGCGACGTACAGGGGCATATGTACGGTCGGTCTTCCTTTGGTCCAGATCCTTACCCCCAGACCGCCAATGCCAATCCAAGCCGGGACATCCTGGGCGCCCTTTCGGGCGAACTGAGTGACCGAGACTTCGGCGCCGTCAGCAGCGGCTTGAGCATCACCCGCGCCATCCAGCCCAACGGCAACCTCTCCGGCTTGAGTGCCACCCAAAACAGCATGTCCACCTTGGGCGCCGGCGCAGCCGCCAGCCGCTCCGGGGGCAGTGGCAGCATGGGGGGGCAGATCAGCGATTCGATCCAGCGTGGCCTGGCGCCCCTGAATAACATCGGCAGCATGATGGGGGGCAAACAATGAACCGCTCCCTGTTCCTTCTGGCCCTGCTCACCAGCGCTTCGGCCATGGCCGACAACACCGCCGTGATCAATAACAGCGGTAAAGACTACCGCGGCAACCTGATGATCAACCAGGCCGCAGGCAACCAGCAGCAAACCGCCAACAACCGCGCCGTCGCGCTGGGTGGTCAGGCGACCACCAGCAATATCCAGAGAATGGACGGCAAGGTGGACCCGTCCCTGAACGCCAAGGCGGCGATCGAGGGCACTTCTTTCAGCAATGGCAACGGCATGTTGGGCATCAACCAGTCTGCCGGGGCCAATAACCAATTAGTCAATGCGGTGCGGATCAGCGTCAACCCTGGCCCGCAAAGCATCGACGACAGCGTCCTGTTGCAACAGAACACGACGACGCTGGCAACCGACTCAGGGCTCACCCCCACCACTGGCAGCCGCCAGGTCGTGACAAGCGACCAGGCCTTCACCGGCAGCCGAGGAGTGATTCAGGTGAACCAGAGTGCTGGGGTGGGGAACCGAGTGGCTAACACCCTGGGCATCACTATCAAGTAACGGCTTGGTAGCACGAGTTAGACAGTACCAACACTTAACCAACTAATTAGAAGCAAGGAGAAACACCATGAAACCTCAAATGGCTCTGAAACCAATGGTTTTCGCTCTCGCCGCACTCATGGCTGCTGCTGCTCAAGCAGGTGGCTGGCACCCTGCGCCTCAACCAACTGGTGTGGTTGCCTCCGTGGTTACCGATGTACAAAACAGCGCGGGCAACAAATTCGACGACACCAAGACCGAAAACAACGCGTCCAACGATAATTCCGTGAACAGCAACAGCGGTAACGTCGGCGTTAACGTTCAATCAGGCAGTGGCAACCAAGCCGACAACTCTGGCGCCATCTCCAGCGCCAAAGGCGACTTCGCCACTGTGTTCGCTGTAGTCGATGTGAACCAAAACAGCGGGCTGAACAACTTCGTCAACAAAGGCACTCAAAACAACGCCTCCGTGGATAACGGCATCAACGGTAACTCCGGCAACGTGGGCTACAACGGCCAGGCCGGTCAAGGCAACCAAGGCAAAAACAACCTGGCAATCACCACCGCTGATGGCAAAAACATCGCAGCGGCCGCCAACACCGAGCAAAACTCGCTCGCCAACAACTACCTCAACACCGCCGCTTCCGGGTATGGCCATCATGGCAAACCTCAGTATGTGTCGAACAACTCCAGCCTCGACAACTCGATCAACCGTAACTCCGGCAACGTAGGTGTGAATCTGCAATCCGGTGCCGGCAACCAAGCCAGCAACAGCTTCTCTGTAGGCCAAGGTTGCAGCGTCTGCAGCAGCGGCGTGCGCTTCTGATCCAACGGGGCCTTGGCAACAAGGCCCTTTTTTATTCCAGTGTCCATCAGGTCATTCGATCATGCGCCTCGCGACCCTCACCCTCTTGATGCTGCTTACCGGCCCGACCTGGGCAGGCACCATGGCGATCTCCGCCATGCCTGGCGGTGTAGTCATCTACAAGAAGGTCGAGAGTATCCGTGAACGCAAGTTCGCCAACCTGGTGGAACAGAAAACCGATTTCAGCTGCGGTGCTGCGGCACTCGCCACCATCCTGCGCCAGGGCTATTGGCTCGACGTAGACGAAGACCACATCATCAAAGGCATGCTGGTCAACGCAGACCAGGACCTGGTACGGACCCAGGGTTTCTCCATGCTGGACATGAAGCGCTACCTCGAAAGCATCGGCATGCGTGCCCGGGGCTACAAGATCGGGCCAGATACCCTGGCGACCGTGAAGATCCCTGTGGTGGTACTGCTGGAGATTCGTGGCTACAAGCACTTCGTGGTGTTGCAGCGCGCGGACAAGGACTGGGTCTACATCGGCGACCCGGTGCTGGGCCACAAGCGCTATTCACACGATGACTTCGTCAAAGGTTGGAATGGCATTGTATTCGCCGTGCTGGGTGAAGGTTACGACAAGGCCAACGCCTTGCTCGACCCGCCCACGCCACTGACCGCCAAGAACCAGTTGAATGAGTTCAGGCCCGTAGGCGATGCCGAGCTGATGGACTTCGGTTTCATCCAGAGCGACTTCTTCTAAGAAGCGCAATAAGGGGCAGGACGCTCCAGGAGCAGAAGATGAACACTTCCCGTTGGCTGACGGTCTTGTGTCTGGCAGCCTCAATGCCCGCTTATGCTTCGTCGGGGTTCAAACCGATCGAACTCAAGGACTCGGAAATGGCCGAGCTGCGCGGTCGTTATGTGATGCCGGGGCGGATTATCAGCTTCGGTATAGTCATGAGCAGCACCTGGACCAATGCCGTGGGCGACACCATTACTGGCAAGGCCAGCATGCAAGTCGACTCCTCCACCATCACGCCACAATTCTACGTACAGACCACCGGTTCTACCGGTACGGGCACCAATCCGAACGCGGGCACCGGTAACGTCAGCGGAGGCGCCGGCCTGGGCACAGGCACTGGCGTGACCCAAAGCGTGCGCGCAGCCGGCGACGGCAACACCGCGTACAACAATGTCGGGATCAACGTCACCGAGAACGGCTTCGCCCCATCCAATGTCGTGCAATCCGGCCAGGTGCTGGTCGCCGGCGGCACCGTCACGGGTGACAGCGCAGCAGGTCGCGTGAGTGTGTCGGCCAACAATGGCGGCTTGCAGATGGCGATCCAGGGCAACCACAACCAAGGCAATAGTCTTCAGCAAATTGGCGGCGGCCAGGTGCTGCAAGGCACCGTATTGACCGGCGATAGAAACTTCGTCTCCAACATGACCCAACTCAATGTGGTGATGAATAACGGCCTGAACAACCCGGCATTGAATTGCAACCTGGACCAACTCAAAGGCCTACGCACTCTCGGTTATTGAACTACGCTGACCCTCGACACTTACGCATTAGAAAAGGACGGCTTATTTCATGCATCGATCGTTATCGCTACGTGCGGTGGTCTGTTTAAGTACGCTCTTGCCCGCATCCGTTCTGTATGCCGCGCCAGATGCCGATATCGAGACCCTCAAACAGGAGCTTCTGGAACTCAAGCAGCGGTACGAAGTGCAGCAAAAAGCCTTGGCGGTATTGGAGCAACGGGTTCGCCAAGTGGAGGACCAACCCGCGACGCCCGCGCCCAAACGCTTGGCCAAATCCCCGGCAGACTTTCAGAAAGCCAGCGGCGGCGCGACCGTGGCAGGCACGGGCGCTGCGGCCGCATCCGGCGGGGCGGGTGGCGGTGGCAGTTCTTATGGGCAGTCGCTCAAGGACGATTCGGCGCCCGCGCAAAGCGTGAGCAACCTCTACAACGAAGCCAGCGGCTTCTTCGGCAACGGCAAGTTCAGCTTTGAAACCGGTATTACCTACGCGCGCTACGATGCACGCCAGCTCACGCTCAACGGTTTCCTGGCACTGGACTCGATCTTCCTCGGTAATATCAACCTGGACAGGATCAAGGCGGACAACTGGACGCTGGACCTGACCGGTCGCTACAACCTCGATAACCGCTGGCAGTTCGATGTAAACGTGCCGGTGGTGTACCGCGAATCGACTTACCAGTCCGGCGGTGCGGGCAACAATGCCAATGCCACCTCGGAAGAGTCGGTCAGCCGCGACCCGACCATCGGCGACGTCAACTTCGGTGTGGCGTACAAATTCCTGGATGAAACCCCCACCCTGCCGGATGCGGTGGTGTCGCTGCGCGTCAAGGCGCCTACCGGTAAGGAACCGTTCGGCATCAAGTTGGTACGCTCAACCGCCAACGACAACCTGTATGTGCCGGAAAACCTGCCGACCGGTAACGGTGTCTGGTCGATCACGCCGGGAATCTCGCTGGTCAAGACGTTCGATCCGGCCGTGCTGTTTGGCTCGTTCTCCTACACCCACAACTTCGAAGAATCGTTCGATGACATCAGCAGTGACGTCAACCAAAAGGTCGGCGGCAAGGTCAGCCTGGGCGACAGCTTCCAACTGGGCGTCGGTGTTGCGTTTGCACTCAACGAGAAGATGAGTATGTCGTTCTCGGTGTCCGACCTGATCCAGCGTAAAAGCAAGCTCAAGCCCAATGGCGGGGATTGGCAGTCGGTGGTCTCCAGTGATGCCAATGCCGGTTACTTCAACGTGGGCATGACGATTGCGGCGTCGGATAACCTCACGATCGTGCCGAACCTGGCGATCGGGATGACGGATGATGCGCCGGACTTTACGTTTAGCCTGAAATTCCCGTATTACTTCTGATTATAGTGAGCGGGCTTATCGAATCGTCGCACCGCCCGCGCCAGGAGGCGAAGCATCCCCGATAACAACGCCTCCATACTTCTGTTAGACCGAGGAGCCTGAGTTTAGGGCGGCTTCGCCACCCAGCGCGGGGCAAGCCCGCTCACTACAACCACACAAGGAAAAGCCCCGCAACGATAAGGGTCGTTGCGGGGCTTTTCGGTTTACCCGCCCTAGCGGATCTGGTGTTTGTGCAGCAACCGGTAGAACGTGGGTCGGGAAACCCCCAGTACACGGGCTGCCACACTCAGGTTGTCGCTGTGCCGGTTGAGCACGTCGCACAGCGCCTGACGTTCGGCGCGGTGCTTGTAGTCTTCCAGTGTAGCCATAGGCGGCGAAATTGCCTGTTGGCCCTGTAATCCCAGATCAACGGCTTCTATCTGGCGCCCTTCGGCCAGTACCAGGCCGCGGCGGACGCGGTTGGCCAGCTCGCGCACGTTGCCTGGCCAGGCATGTTCGCCCATCGCCACCAGCGCATCGTCACTGAAACTGCGCGGGCGGCGGCCGGTTTCCTGGCTGTAGAAGCGTGAAAAATGATTGGCCAGCATCGCCACGTCGCCGTGACGATCACGCAAGGGGGCAGTAACCACTTGCAGGACATTGAGGCGGTAATACAAATCTTCGCGGAAGGTGCCCTTCTCCACGGCGGCTTCCAGGTCGACGTGAGTCGCGGCCAATACCCGCACATCAACGGGAATCGGCTGACTGCCGCCGACGCGCTCAATCTGTTTTTCCTGGAGAAAACGCAGCAGGTTGGCTTGCAGCTCCATCGGTAGATCGCCGATCTCATCGAGAAACAGGGTACCGCCGTTGGCCGCTTCGATACGCCCGACCTTGCGCTGGTGGGCGCCGGTAAACGCGCCCTTCTCATGACCGAACAACTCGGATTGGATCAAGTGTTCAGGAATCGCCCCGCAGTTGATCGCCACAAACGGCTTGGCGTGGCGCTGGGATTGGCGATGCAGGGTCTTGGCCACCAGTTCTTTGCCTGTGCCGCTGTCGCCACGGATCAATACCGGGGATTCGGTGGGCGCCAGTTTGGAGAGCAGCTTGCGCAGTTCGCGGATGGGTCGGCTGCCTCCAAGTAGTTCATGCTCAGGCTCGTCCACCGGCGTGTGGCCCTTGCCCCGCAGGCGTGCCATGCCGAACGCACGGCCAAGGGTGACCTGCACGCGAGCGACATCAAACGGCAAGGTATGGAAATCGAAGAACCATTCACAGACGAAGTCGCCGACGTTCTGCAGGCGCAACACGTCTTGACTGAGTACGGCGATCCACTCGGTGCCGCTGCGGCCGATCAGCTCCTTGACAGCTTCCGGACGCTCCAGGTGATAGGGCTGCAGCCGCAGCAGGCCGACATCGCAGGACCGGTCGCCGACGCCCTCCAACGTGCAGCTGTCCACCTCCCACCCGGCGGTGCGCAAACCGGGCAATAGCCCATGGCAGTCGTCACAGGGGTCGACCACGAGCAAGCGACGCTGCACAGGTGTAACAACCATGACTATTCCTTGGCGTCAAAATTGTTAAAGTTATTTAGAAACAACGGTTTGTGACGCCTGGCGCTAACACTAGCAAGGTCTTGACGCCTGCCTTGTACCGATTCGCTATAAGTCCCGGCAAAAAGCTACTTGCGCGTATCTGGGCAAAAACTTCAGGCCACACCGAAACTTTCATTCAGCTTTCAAAACAGCCGCTTACATGACGTTAATCACTAAAAGTTGAAAATAGTTGCTCTAACATGTGACCCGTACCCCGCCATCGTGCATCAGTACAAGTAACCCGCCGCACGGTCAGCCCAACCGCCGGCACTCACTTGAATGGGCAATGAGAGAGAACCCCACATGAACGCCCCGCTCCGCATCAACGAAGCTCTTTTGATCGCAGACCGTGCCTTCCAGCCCTTTCAGTGCGTGGCCTGGCATGACGGCAATGGCGCCCTGAGCCTGAGCGTCATCGACCGCACCAACAACCGTATCGGCAGCAAACAACTGTCTTCGAGCGCTTATACCGACCCGGCACAACTGGAAGACCTGCTGTTGCAGGCCCGCGCCGAACTCGATAAAAGTGGCTACCAGTTGCAATCCTGGGCAATGCCGAAGTAATCCAGCACGGCAACTTGCGCTTATCGGTTTAGATAAGCGCAAGTTCGGTGTTAGAGCGTGTGACGCTTATTGAGCGGCCAGAATAAACCGTTCAATGGCCTCTGCGGCCCCGTCCTCGATATTACTACCGGTTACAACGCTGGCCTGGCGCTTGACGGTTTCTTCAGCCTGGCCCATGGCAATCGACAAGCCGGCCACGTGAAACATTGCCGGATCATTGCCGCCATCACCTATAGCTGCCGTCTGTTCCATCGGGACGCCAAGGTGTGCAGCCAGCGTTTTCAAGGCCTCGCCCTTGTTGGCCAGCATCGCCGTCACATCCAGGTACACCGGCTGTGAACGCGACACCTGAGCCAGCCCCTGCACCTTGGGCTGCAACCGCGCCTCCAGCTCCACCAGCAATTGCGTGTTGTTGCTGGCCGCGACGATTTTATCCACGCGGTCCAGGTAGGGCTCAAAACTCTCTACCACAATCGGCCCGTAGCCCAGGCCATCGGCCTCGCGCTGCACCATCGGCCCTGGCGGGTCGCGGCGCAGCCAGTCGCCATCGGCAAACACCCAGACTTCCACATCCGGCTCCGCCGAGAACAGCGCCAGGGTCACCAGCGCCGCTTCTGCCGGCAGATGATGGGCAACCAGGATGCTGCCATCCGGGTTGATCAGCGTGCCACCGTTAAAACCAGCCACGGGCACATCAATGCCGAAGGTTTCGATCAGGTGCAGCATCGCCTTGGGCGGGCGCCCGCTGGCCAGGCTGAAAAACACCCCGCTGTCACGCAAGGCTCGCACCGCATCGGCGGTGCGTTGGCTGAGGCTGTGATCGGGATGCAGCAAGGTGCCGTCCACGTCACTCAAGATAAAACGGATGGGATGGATCGCGGCGTCACTCATCCGAGGCTATGCCAGGTGCGACCATCACGGGCGAGCAACGCATCGGCCGCAGCCGGTCCGTCTTCACCGGCCTTGTAGGCCTGGATCCCGTCATCTTCCTTCCACGCATCGAGGAATGGCTGCACGGCTCGCCAACCGTTCTCGATGTTGTCCGCGCGCTGGAACAAGGTCTGGTCGCCGGTCATGCAGTCGTAGATCAGGGTTTCGTACCCGGTCGACGGCTGCATCTCGAAGAAGTCCTTGTAGTCAAAGCCCAACTGGATGTTGGCCATTTCCAGGGTCGGCCCAGGCTTTTTCGCCAACAGGTCGAACCACATGCCTTCATTGGGTTGGATCTGGATTTTCAGGTAGGTGGGCTTGAGCTCATCCACTTCTGTATCGCGGAATTGCGCATACGGAGCAGGCTTGAAGCAGATGACGATTTCGGTGTCACGCACACTCATGCGCTTGCCGGTACGCAGGTAAAACGGTACGCCGACCCAGCGCCAGTTGTCGATCATCACCTTGAGGGCGACGAACGTCTCGGTGCTGCTGTCAGGCGCCACGTTGGCTTCTTCGCGATAGCCCGGCAGTGGCTTGCCGCCGATTTCACCGGCGGTGTACTGACCGCGTACCGAGTTGGCCCGTGCATCCTCAAGGGACCAGGGGCGCACAGCGCCGATCACCTTGGCTTTTTCACCGCGCACGGCGTCGGCGCCAAAGGCCGCGGGCGGTTCCATGGCAACCATCGCCAGCAACTGGAACAGGTGGTTGGGCACCATGTCGCGCAGGGTGCCGGTCTTCTCGAAGAAGTTGCCACGGGTTTCCACACCGACGGTTTCAGCGGCGGTGATTTGCACGTGGTCAATGTAATGGTTGTTCCAGAACGCTTCGAACAGCACGTTGGAGAAACGGCTGATCAGGATGTTCTGCACCGTTTCCTTGCCCAGGTAATGGTCGATGCGATAGATCTGCTTCTCGCTCATCACCTTGAGCAGGCTGGCGTTCAGTGCTTCGGCGGTGGCCAGGTCGGAGCCGAAGGGCTTCTCGATCACCACGCGACGGAAGCTGTCGTCAGTTTCCGTCAGCAGGCCGGCACTGCCCAGGCGCTGCACCACGTCACTGAAGAAGCGCGGTGCGGTGGCCAGGTAGAACACCGCGTTGCCCGTGCCGCTGTCAGCGATCTTCTTGCCGATGTCGGCGTAGGTGCTGTCGTCGAGGAAATCTCCCTCGACGTAGCTGATGCCTTTGGCCAGTTGCGCCCACAACCCAGGGTCCAAGGCGTCTTCGCCATTACCCCTGACCTTGCTCGCCGCTTCGGTGCGAATGAAGTCTTCGAGTTTCTTGGCGAAGTCGGCGTCGCTGATGGCGTTGTGATCAACGCCGACAATGCGCAAGCCGTCGCCAAGCAGCCCATCACGGCTGAGGTTGTACAGCGCCGGCATGAGCAGGCGCTTGACAAGATCACCGTGGGCACCAAACAGAAACAGTGTGGTGGGCGGAGCAGGTTCGGCCTTGGGTTTCTTGCCGTTGGCGGTCATTTTTTGGAAGTCTCCACGTGGCCACCAAAGCCGAAGCGCATGGCAGACAGCATTTTGTCACCGTAAGTGCTCTGCTGACGCGAACGGAAGCGTGCGAACAGCGAAGTGGACAGTACCGGCACCGGCACGGCTTGTTCCATGGCGGCTTCGATGGTCCAGCGGCCTTCGCCACTGTCGGCCACGGAGCCGGAGTAACCGTCGAGTTTCGGGTCAGTGGCCAGGGCGTCGGCGGTCAGGTCCAACAGCCAGGACGAGACCACGCTGCCACGGCGCCAGACTTCAGCGATATCGGCCACATTCAGGTCGAAGCGTTGGTCTTCGGGCAGGTTTTCCGAGTTCTTGGTCTTGAGGATGTCAAAACCTTCGGCAAACGCCTGCATCATCCCGTACTCGATGCCGTTGTGGATCATCTTGACGAAGTGCCCGGAGCCCGCAGGGCCTGCGTGGATGTAGCCTTGCTCGGCGCGCGGGTCAGCGCTGTCTGAACGGTCCTTGGTGCGCGGGATATTGCCCAGGCCTGGGGCGAGGCTCTTGAAGATCGGATCGAGGCGCTGCACGGTCTCGGCGTCGCCACCGATCATCATGCAGTAGCCACGTTCCAGGCCCCAGACGCCGCCGGAGGTGCCGACGTCAACATAGTGCAGGCCTTTTTCCGCCAGGGACTTGGCGCGGCGAACGTCGTCCTTATAGTTGGTGTTACCGCCGTCGATGATGGCGTCACCGTCTTCCAGCAGCGTGCTCAATTCATTGATGGTGTCTTCGGTCGGTGCGCCGGCTGGCAGCATCACCCATACGGTGCGCGGCTTTTGCAGCCCAGCCACCAGGGCCTTGAGGTCGGCAACGCCGGTGGCGCCCTCTTCGCTCAGGCCTTTCACAAAGGCTTCGTTACGGTCGTAAACAACGGTGGTATGCCCATTGAGCATCAGGCGCCGTGCAATATTCCCGCCCATGCGGCCTAGTCCGATAATCCCCAGTTGCATGTGCTGATGCTCCTAACTACTAAAAAAATGTGTGCATAGTTTATAGCGCAATGAGGCCAATGAGGGTTAGTCAGGCGGATATCGATGTAGTTTCATGGAAAAAAGCTGCCACCATTTCAGCATCACGGCACAAAAAGTCACACGACCATCAAAAATAAAAAAGTTCCATTACCCGAAAAAAGAATTCAGAATTGTCCTGACTGCTGCCGAGAACCTCGACTCAAGTGTTCTGGCACACCGCGACACACCGGCTATTTGCGAGGTAAGCAATGAGCACTGCACAGATGAATCGTCCGCCACAGACCCTCTACGTCACCATTCGACGCGACGAGTTGCGCCAGTTGAAAGACGAGCGCGAACAGTTGCAGCAAGAAGTCTTGCGCCTGCGCACGCACATCATCCAAGCCCAGTTGGAACAGCCCTCCGGCGCCCAGCCACTGCTGTGCTAACCCCTGTCATCGCTTTGTAAGATTACGCCTACAAAAATCTCACAAAGTTTTCACACGCCTCTCCCGATACTCCCGCCCGAAGGGCCACCCCATGCAAGGGTGGCCTCTGTTGCGCGCAGCCCTGCGTGTCGACTGAAAAATATCGGGTTGGAGCGCTGGATGGCGATGTTCGAACGCAGCACGAAGTCTGCGAAAGGCTTTGATTGGGCCGGTCTTGGCTGGCTATTTCTGTTTTTCTGGTACTTCTCGGGTATTACCCAACTGCTGATTCAGCTCAGTGGCACCTCCGGTTTCAGTGGTTTCCGCCAGGCCTTTTTCATGAGTGCGATCTGGTTGGCGCCACTGCTGATATTCCCCCGTCGTACGCGCTTGCTCGCCGCCTTGATCGGTGTGGTCTTGTGGGCCTGTTCCATGGCCAGCCTGGGTTACTTCTTCATTTATCAGCAGGAATTCTCCCAAAGCGTCATCTTCATCATGTTCGAGTCGAACATCTCTGAAGCCGGTGAATACGCGACCCAATATTTCGCCTGGTGGATCGTGCTGGCGTTTGTTGCCCACACCGCCGTCGCCATTTTCCTATGGACCCGGGTAAGACCGGTGTACCTGCCACGCGGTCAGGCACTGATAGCGGCGACGGCGATTCTGGTGGGCATCGTCGGTTACCCGCTGGTCAAGCAGATCGCCCGCAGCGACACCCTTGACGATGCCATCGACCGCTTTGAATCGCGCATCGAACCCGCCGTGCCGTGGCAGATGATCGTCGCTTACCGCCGCTACACCGAGCAGCTGGACAACATGCAAGGCATGCTCGACAGCGCCAGCCAGATTCCGCCCCTGACCAACCTGAAGGACACCATGGCCGGCCAGCCGTCCACGTTGGTGCTGGTCATCGGTGAGTCGACCAACCGCCAGCGCATGAGCCTCTACGGCTACCCGCGCAACACCACGCCAGAGTTGGACAAACTGCGCGACCAACTGGCGGTGTTCGACAATGTCATCACCCCGCGCCCCTACACCATCGAGGCGTTGCAACAGGTACTGACCTTCGCCGACGAGGAAAACCCGGACCTGTACCTGAAGACGCCGTCGATTGTCAGCGTGATGAAACAGGCGGGCTACAAGACCTACTGGATCACCAACCAGCAGACCATGACCAAGCGCAACACCATGCTCACGACCTTTTCCGAACAGGCCGATGAACAGGTGTACCTGAACAACAACCGCAACCAGAACGCCCGCCAATACGACGGCGATGTGCTGGCACCGTTTTCCAAGGCGCTGGCGGATCCTGCGGAGCGTAAATTCATTGTGGTCCACTTGCTGGGCACCCACATGAGCTACCAATACCGCTACCCGCCGACCTTCGACAAATTCACCGACCGCCAGGGCGTGCCGGCAGGCGTGACCGACGATCAGTTGCCCACCTACAACAGCTACGACAACGCCGTGCTGTACAACGACTTCGTGGTGTCGAGCCTGATCAAGGACTACGCCAAGACTGACCCCAATGGCTTCCTGCTGTACCTGTCGGACCACGGCGAAGACGTGTTCGACTCGGCGGGCCACGCGACCCTGGGCCGTAACGAAGCCAAGCCGACTGCGCCGATGTACACCATTCCCTTCATGGCGTATGCCTCGCCAAAATGGCGGGAAACCCACGACTGGAGCTTTGCCGGCGATTTACAGCGGCCCTACAGCAGTTCGCAGTTGATTCACACCTGGGCGGACCTTGCCGGGCTGAGCTTCAAAGAGCTGGACCGTACGAAAAGCCTGGTGAGCGACAGCTTCACGCCGCGCCCGCAAATGATCGGCAACCCCTATCTGCGCCAGCAAAAACCGCTGATCGACTTCAGCCTGATCAAACCAAAAAAAGTCAGCCCCACCGACGTTGTACTTCAGGAAAAACCGGCGCTGTAACAGAAAGATAACAATCATTCTCGTTTAACCCTAAAGTTCCTCCCCTCCTTTCGTCTTTGAACCATGGCCTTTTCCGACCGGAAAGGCCGCAAAGACGACAAGGAGTCTTCCGCGATGTTCGCGCCTTTCACCCGTTCCATGACCCTCACCCTGGGCCTCTTCAGTGTGGCCACCAGCCCTGCTCTGTTGGCTGAAACCGACCCCGAAAACAAAGCCCTCGAGCTGGGCGCCACCCGCATCTCCGCCGAAGGCCTGGGCGCCACCACCGAACACACCGGGGCCTACACCACCGGCTCCATGAGTACCGCCACCCGCCTCAACCTGTCCGTCAAGGAAACCCCGCAATCGATCTCGGTGATCACTCGCCAGCAGATGGACGACTTCAATCTCAATACCTTGACCGAGGTGTTGCGCCAGACCACAGGGGTCAACGTCCAGCACAATGACTCGGACCGTGTGTCCTATTCATCGCGCGGCTATGGCATCAGCAACTTCCAGATTGACGGGATGCTCAACACGTTTGGCTATATGAAGTCCGACTCCGACACCATCATTTATGACCACATCGAAGTGGTGCGCGGCGCCACGGGCTTGACCACCGGCGCCGGAGACCCTTCCGCCACGGTCAACATGGTGCGCAAACGCCCGACGGCCCAATGGCAGGCGCAAACCGGGGTCAAGGCCGGCAGCTATGACAACTACTACAGCTACGTAGACGTGGGCGGTCCGCTGGCATTTGACGGCAAGCTGCGCGGGCGGACGGTACTGGCCTACCGGGACAGCCAATCCTTTCGCGACAATTACGGTCTGCAACGGGCGGTCGCCTACGGCATCCTTGAAGGCGACCTCTCAGACGATACGGTCTTGGCCGTAGGCTTTGATTACCAGAACAAGCAGGTCCAAGGCACCTCCTGGGGCACCGTGCCCTACTGGAACAGCCAGGGAGGCAAGGCCGGGCTGTCCCGCTCCACCAATATGGCGGCGCACTGGAGCTCCTGGCCGCTGACGGACAAGACCACCTTCGCCACCCTCGATCATCGGCTCGGCGGTGACTGGCATTTGAAAGCCGCCTATACCCATCGCCAAAGCGACACGGATGGCAAGGTGTACTACGGCGGCGCGGGTTTCCCCAATGACGACCGCAGCGGCATGACCGCCTGGGCGAGCCACATGCGCGGCACCTCGAGAATGGAAGCGGTCGACCTCAACCTCGCCGGCAGCTACGCCTTGCTGGGCCGCGAACATGCACTGATGATGGGGTATGGCGAGGCGACACAGCGCGACGTGTCTCCGGTGATGCGCAGCAACATTCCGGACAGCTACTACACAATCGAAGACTGGAAATACATGGGCGGGATCGGCAAGTTCGGCGACACCGTCACCGACCTCAAGGGCGAGCACAGCAGCAAGCAACAGAAAGCCGGTTACCTGGCTACGCGCCTGAGCCTCACCGACCGCCTGCATGCGGTACTCGGAAGCCGCTATGGCAGCTGGGAACTGGAAAGCGCGGCGCCTGAATACGATGGCAATGATCAGCTACTCAGAACCAACAAGACCCGCCAGACCCACAACGATATGTGGACGCCCTACGCTGGCTTGCTTTACGACATCACGTCGGAGTACACCGTTTACGCGAGCTACACCGACATTTTCAAGCCGCAGAGCCTCAAGGACGTCAGCAACAAATACCTGGAGCCGGTGGTGGGCAGCAACTATGAGGTCGGCCTCAAGGGGAGTCTGTTGAATGAGCGCCTGAACGTCGCGGCCGCGTATTTCTGGAGCAAGCAGGACAACGTTGCCGAACGGGATTATTCGGTGCCACCAAACCCGACCACCGGTGAGGAGTACTACAAGTCCGGCGGCAAAGGTAACAAGGTCAACGGCTTCGAATTGGAGGTCGCCGGCGAAGTGATGCCGGACTGGAACCTGACGGCAGGCTACACCTATACCCACTCGGTGAATGGCACGGACAAGCGCAACAACACCGGGCAACCGCTCAACCTGGTGAAGGTCTCCAGCGCCTACCGGTTGCCGGGGGCATGGCGCAACCTGACGGTGGGCGGCGCGGTCAACTGGCAAAGCGATATCTACGAATTCAGCAACCGGCCTACAGGGCAACGCATCGGTAACAGGCTGGTGACCGAGCGCGCGAAAATCACGCAACAGGCCTACACCGTGGTCAACCTGATGTCGCGCTACCAGTTTGACGAGCAGGTTTCGGCGTCGATCAACGTCAACAATCTATTTGATAAAAAATATTACGAACGCGTCGGCTTTTATAACGGCGTTTATTGGGGCGACCCGCGTACTGTAACGCTTGCACTGGATTGGAAGCTTTAAAACACACTCCGCGCACACTCCAACCTTAACGAAATCGTTAAGGTTGGACGCTATCCAGTTAAGCTTCGCTTAATCGACCCTGCACATAATCGGCCCCACGAGTCTGATCTAAGAGAACAGACACCGATCACACTTATGGGACTACCGACGATGAAACTCTCAACTCTGATGCTTGCTGGCCTGATGACCCTGACCTCCGCTGCTGCCTTCGCCGAGGGCGGCGCAGAGCGCTCCAAAGAGTTTTATGCCAACTTCAAGTTCATGCAGGACAAGGCGAACGGCACAGCCGAACAAACAGCCTCCAGCGATGTAAAGCAGCCAAACGCGAATGATACAGCGCAACCAAAAAGTTAAGGCAACGTTAACACCTTTGTCATTCCGCTCCGTTGACAAGGGCTAATTTGGCGCCACTCAGTGGCGCCTTTTTTTATTTCGGGTTTAACCCAATAGTTTATAAAGGCTTATTCCAAAACAACATTGCACCATAAGCCGGATCAAACTTGGCGCCATCAAAGCCGAACTTGCGATAAGCCGACTTCGCCACTTCATTACCCTCAAGCACTTCCAGGGTGATCTTGCAGCAGCCGCGTTGACGGGCGATTTCCTCGACCTTTTGCAGCATTTTCTGACTCAAGCCCAAGCCACGGAATTGATCCATCACCACCACGTCGTGCACGTTGACCAATGGGCGGCAGGCGAAGGTCGAGAACCCTTCAAAACAATTCACCAGCCCGGCCGGCTCTCCGTTCACAAATGCCAATACGCTGAACGCGTGCGCACGCTTGGCCAATTCTGCCGGCAACTGCGCCAGCAAATCCGGGTCCAGGCTGTGCCCTCCCCCCATGGGGTCTTCGGCGTAATGGTTGAGCACCAAAGCGATGGCTTCGGCATGCACGGCATTGGTGTAGCTGGCTTGCAGCACCAGGATGTCAGGGGTGTCCATTTCCTTCCTCGATAACGGCAACAAGGGATTCGGCTCCCTTTGAGAGGCATGATTGTAAGCGTGGACGCGCCGTTAACTGAAGGAGATTAACTACAAATAGGCGTTTGAAAACGCCCAGGTTATCGCCCTAAAAAGGCCGGAACCGCCCGCTCCGCAGGTTTCTTCGCACAGGCCTCAGGCAAAACGCTGCAATTGCATTTCTTGCAGGCGGCTCAAGGTACGGCGGAAGGGAAATTCCAGGTAACCCTCGGTATAGAGCTGTTCGAGCGGCACCTGCGCCTCAATGTACAACGGCACTTTACGGTCGTAGCACTCGTCCACCAAGGCGATAAACCGCCGCACGCTGTCATCGTGCACCGACAGCTCGGGCAATTCGCGATCACCTGCGACCACTCGCTGCGCACCATCTTCGGTACCACGGGCGATCCGACCAGGTCGTTTTTGCGCGCTAAGGTTAGGCACTTCGCCCAGCAGGATCGCCTTGAAACGATCGCAGATCAGCATGAAATCCATGGCGGCCAAGGGTTGCTCGCACAGATCGGCATAACGGCACCACAGCACAGTGTCGCTCGATTGCACCGCAACGATGGAGCGATGCCCCACAGCAACCGGCCCGCTGCGGGTCGGCTGGCCTTCGGCCAATCGCTTGAACACGCCGGCCAGCGCCTCGGGCTGATTGACCCAATAGCGTTGAAGGCTCACACCCGGATGCAACCGGTGATCCTCTCCCCCATCCACCGCGACCACCTGCATGTGCTGTTGTATGGCCGCAATTCCCGGCAATAACCGCTCGCGGTTAAAACCATCGGCATACAGCTGGTCGGGCGGTTGGTTGGAGGTGCAGACCATCACCACGCCTTCCTCGAACATCACCTGAAACAGGCGCCCCAGGATAATCGCGTCCCCGATGTCATTGACGAACAGTTCGTCAAAGCACAGCACCCGCACCTCACGGCTCAATTCCCGAGCAAGCGCCTGCAAAGGATCCTGCGTGCCAGTCAGTTGAAACAGGCGTTGATGCACCCAGCCCATGAAGTGGTGAAAATGCTGACGACGCGCCGGCACCCGCAGGCTTTGGTAGAACTGATCCATCAGCCAGGTCTTGCCACGGCCCACCGGCCCCCACAGGTAAACGCCTGTGATCGGCGTACGGCCTTGGTGCAAGGCTTCATGGCAGGTTTGCAGGGCGTCCACCGCGCGGCGCTGGGCGTCGTCGGCCACGAAGCCCTGTTGAGCGATGGCGTGTTGGTAGGCTGCGAGGGGCGAGTCGAAAGTCATGCCCGCCAGTATGACCTACAGGGAAATATCCAGCCGCGAAATCTTGCCCTGTTCGTTCAAGCGAAAGGTGTAGCGCAACTCCAATGGGCTGCCGGGAAAATTGCCGGACACCACATTGCTGACCAACACTTTGCCCGTACGGTGTTGCACCTTGAGCACTTCGACCCTTGGCTGGTAACGGCGCGCGGTGTCTTCCATCCAGCGCGCGATGGCAGCAGTGCCAACTTGATGCTGCCCCTCGTCGAACACATTGGCGTCGTCGGCAAAACAGCGGGCGACCGCCGAGGTGTCACGGGCATTGGCGGCTTCGAGGTAGGCCACGATGGCCGGTGCCAACTCAGGAATAGACATGGCACAGCTCCTTTCTTGATGATTTGTGACGCCATGCTAAGCCAGGGTTGTGTCAGTTTTTGTCAGGAGTAAACGGCCCGGACTCATTCTGTTCCATCAGCTTGCGCCAGCCGCGCAGCCAGTCGCTGCGCCGCCCCGGATAACGCTCGCCATGGGCTTGCGCGCTCGACACGCGGTCGGTACGAAACGTGCGATACGCGCCACGCAACTCACACCAGGCGACAATCACCCGTACTTCATTCAGGAAACCCAGGGCCAGGGGCCAGATCAGGCGTTGGCTCTGGGTCTGGCTGGCGTCCGCGTAATCGATATGCAACTTGGCCTGGTTGCGGATGGCCTCGCGAAACACATTCAGCGGCACGCGGTTCTCCGGGTAACCGAACCCAGGCGGGCCGGGCAACACCGTCGGGTTGCGCAAGGCTTCCTGGGCGGCGGGATCGAGCACATCGGCGATTTTTGCCAGGGCGTTGGCGGCGGCGCGGCTGAGCACCTCATCGCCACGCTGGTCCACGTAGCGCAAGCCGAGCACGATGGCCTCGGTTTCCTCGGCGTTCAGCATCAAGGGCGGCAGAAACAAGCCGCTGCGCAACACATAACCCACCCCCGCCTCGCCGAAAATCGGCGCTCCCAGCGCCGTTAATTCCGCGATATCACGGTAAAGCGTGCGCTCGGACACCTCCAGTTGCGCCGCCAGCACGGCAGCCGTCACCGGGCGTTTCTTACCGCGCAAAGCCTGGAGCAAAGTCAGTAGACGAGTGGTACGCGACACGAAAAGCCCCGCCAAAAAACAAAAGTGCCGCAGCTTAGCAGAGCCCCCTGTCAGAAAACGTCAGCAGTGAAAAAGGCCCTTGACCGAATAAATTATAGCTATCATATTAAATACATGTTGCTAAACATGTATGAAACATCACTGCCTCAGGAGTCCTTGTATGCGCAATAAAGTCTTTGGCCGCCGCAGCGGTCTGCAGGTATCTGAACTGGCGTTGGGCACTGCCAATTTCGGCACGGGCTGGGGCCATGGTGCCGAGCGTGATGAGTCCAAGCAGATTTTCGACGGTTACCTTGAAGCCGGTGGCAATTTCCTGGATACCGCCAACGGCTACCAGTTCGGCCAGTCGGAAAAACTGCTGGGGGAATTCATCGCCTCCGAGCGCGACAACCTGGTGGTCGCCAGCAAATACACGCTGCGCAGCCAACCGTCCGATGAAGGCACGATCAGGCTCGGCAATAACCGCAAGAATCTGGTTCGCTCGGTGGAAGAAAGCCTCAAGCGCCTGAACACCGACCGCATCGACCTGCTCTGGGCGCACATGAGCGACAACGTCACACCCATGGAAGAGATTCTGCGCGGCCTCGATGACCTCGTCCGTGCCGGCAAGATCCACTACGCAGGCCTTTCCAACTTCCCGGCCTGGCGCATTGCCCGCGCCGACCTGCTGGCCGAAGTGCGCAACTTCGCGCCGATCATCGGCATCCAGGTGGAATACAGCCTGGTCGAGCGTACTGCCGACCGCGAACTGCTGCCGATGGCCGAAGCCCTGGGCCTGGCCGCCACCCTGTGGTCGCCCCTCGGTGGCGGCTTCCTCACCGGCAAGTACCGCAACACCCAGGACGACAACCGCGCCAACAAACTCGGGATCCTGGTGCACGCCGAACACAGTGCCCGTGAAACCGCCGTGTTGGATAACCTGCTGGCAGTCGCCGCCGAAGTGGAAGCCTCCCCGACCCACGTTGCCATCGCCTGGCTGCGAGAAAAGGCGCGCCGCTCCACCACCGCACTGATCCCGATCCTGGGCTCACGCACTCGCGCCCAACTGGACAGCACCTTGGGCGCGCTGACTGTGCAACTGTCGGCCGAGCAAGTCAGCCGTCTCGACAACGCCAGCGCTATACCTCTAGGTGTACCGCACGGCATCATCGCCGAGCGTTTCCCCATCGATCACGGCCTGGACACTCCTCGCCCACCCGTTATCTGAGGCGAAAAAAAACGGCCTGTCGAACAGGCCGTTTTTTTATTCAGCGATCCCGCTTAAGCCAGGCTCTTGCTGACCACCTCAAACACATCGCTCGACAGCTCACCCGAAGCCCGAATGCGCTCCAGCTCCGCCTTCATCAGCGCCTGGCGCGCGCTGTCGTATTTGCGCCAGCGGGTCAACGGCGCCAACTGGCGCGACGCGATCTGCGGGTTGAAGCCATTCAACTCGATCACCAGGTCTGCCAGGAAGCGATAACCCGAACCGTCCGCCGCATGGAAGTTGATCAGGTTCTGCCCGGC
Source organism: Pseudomonas sp. P7759 (assembly GCF_013386445.1). Taxonomy (NCBI): domain Bacteria; kingdom Pseudomonadati; phylum Pseudomonadota; class Gammaproteobacteria; order Pseudomonadales; family Pseudomonadaceae; genus Pseudomonas; species Pseudomonas sp. P7759. Next base: position 13,953 of record NZ_JACART010000011.1, on the reverse strand, counting down.
AAACGCGCCAATCAGTGCACGCACCTTGTTCGGGTTCTTCAGCGTGAACGCCGGATGTTCCATCAATGCCTTCACGCGCTCCAGCCCGCCCGGCAAGGTGCTGCCGGCCTGCACACTGAACCACTGGTCCATGACCAGCGGGTTGTCCTTGAAGTTCTCGGCAAACACCGCCAGGGCCTGGGCCTTCTCCGCTTCGAACGGCGAATTCACCAGCACCGCCAATGCGGTCAGGCGCTCGGTCATGTTGTCGGCGGTGTCGAACTGTTCGAGAGTCGCCGCCAACACTTCCGGTTTGCCACTGAGCATCAGGTACGACAGCGCAATGTTCTGCAAGGCGCGACGGGCAAAGTGTTCGGCCGCTGCCACATACGGCGTTTGCTTGGACAGCTCGCGATTGGCCTGGTATCGCAGCCACAGCGCTTCGTGCAGGTTGTCCGCCAGTTGCTTGCGGGCAAATTCACGGGCGGCGTGGATCGCATCCACATCCGCCACTTCGCTGATTTCAGTCAGGTAGGCTTCACCCGGCAGCGACAGCATCTCCGCCACCATGGCCTGGTCCAGGCTTTCGTCGCTCAACACGCTGCGCAGCGCGGTGATCAAGCGCTGATCCATGTGCAAGGCCTGGCCCTGCTGATGCTGGGCGATCAGTTCCTGCAAAACCTGCACCGACAACTGCTGGCCGGCGTCCCAGCGGTTGAAGCCGTCGCTGTCGTGCTGCATCAGGAACATCAGTTGATCGCGGTTGTACGGGAAGCTCAGCTTCACCGGTGCCGAGAAACCGCGCAGCAGCGAAGGCAATGGCTGCTCAGGAATATCGACGAAGGTGAAGGTCTGCTCGGCTTCAGTCACGGAAATAACACGGGATGTCGCGCCAGCCACCGCTTCCCCAGCCAGGCGCAAGGCGATACCGGTGCCCTTCCCGTCCAGCAAGCCCAGTTCCACCGGAATCACGAACGGCAGTTTTTCCACTTTGTCCGGGGTTTCCGGGCAGCTCTGGCGGAAGTTCAGGCTGTAGGTTTTCGCCGTGGCGTCGTAGGACTCGCTCACCGCCAGGCGTGGCGTGCCGGCCTGGCTGTACCAGCGCTTGAACTGGGTCAGGTCGGCGCCATTGGCGTCTTCCATGGCCTTGATGAAATCATCACAGGTCACGGCCTGGCCGTCATGGCGTTCGAAGTACAGGTCGCTGCCTTTGCGGAAGCCTTCGGCACCGAGCAAGGTGTTGATCATGCCCACAACTTCCGAGCCCTTTTCGTACACAGTCAGGGTGTAGAAGTTGGAGATTTCGATAAAGCTGTCCGGACGCACCGCGTGGGCCATCGGGCCGGCATCTTCGGCGAACTGGTGGGTACGCAGGTACGCCACATCCTGGATGCGCTTGACGGTGGCCGAGTTCATGTCGGCAGAGAATTGCGAGTCACGGTAGACGGTGAAGCCTTCCTTGAGCGACAGCTGGAACCAGTCGCGGCAAGTCACGCGGTTGCCCGACCAGTTGTGGAAGTATTCGTGGGCGACGATCGCCTCGACCCGCTGGTGCGCGGCGTCGGTAGCGGTTTCGGCGCGGGCCAGCACGGCGCTGGAGTTGAAGATGTTCAGGCCCTTGTTTTCCATGGCGCCCATGTTGAAGTCGTTCACCGCCACGATCATGAAGATGTCGAGGTCGTACTCGCGACCGTAGGTTTCTTCGTCCCAGCGCATGGATTTTTTCAGGCTGGTCATGGCGTGCTGGCACTTGTCGATGTTTTCCGGCTCGACGTAGATGCGCAGCGCCACTTCACGATCCGTCATGGTGGTGAAGGTGTCTTCGACACACCACAAATCACCGGCCACCAGGGCAAACAGGTACGCCGGCTTCTTGAACGGGTCTTCCCAGGTCGCCCAGTGGCGGCCATCTTCACCGGGGCCGCTGGCAATCGGGTTGCCGTTGGACAGCAGGATCGGGTAGCGATGCTGCTCGGCGATCACCGTGGTGGTGAAGGTGCTCATCACGTCCGGGCGGTCGAGGTAATAAGTGATCTTGCGGAAACCTTCGGCCTCGCACTGGGTGCAGAACATGCTGCCGGACTTGTACAGGCCTTCCAGGGCGGTGTTGGTTTCCGGGTGGATTTTTACCGTGGTGTCCAGGGTAAAGGTCGCACTGGTCGGCTGCACCGTCAGGTGGCTGTCGGTCAACTGGTAGTCATCAGCGCCCAATTCCTGGTCGGCAAGGTTCACGCTCAACAGCTCAAGCTGCTGGCCGTCCAGCACCAATGGCGGCAAACCGGCGCCGCGCTCAGGGTTGCGGCGCATCACCAGTTGCGCGTGGACCAGGCTGTGGTCCTCGAACAACTCGAAGGTCAGGTGCGTCTCTTCGATCAGGTAGTCCGGCGCCTGATAGTCCTTCAGGTAGATCATCTTCGGTTGTTCGGTGCGCATGGGTGGCATCCTTCTACTGATGCACGGCGAGCTGGTAGGCCGTGTACTTACGAATGTTGATAACGCCGGTGTCGAAGATCAGGTATTGGCCCTTGATCCCCAGCAGCGTGCCTTCGGCAATCGGGTTCTTGTCCAGGTTGAAGCTGACGATCTTGGCCGGATACTGCTCGACCGGGTAGCGGATTTCGATCGGCTCAATGTCGGTTACCGCTTGGATAGCCTGCAGGCCAAAGCGTTCCTGCAAACCGAGCAAGCCTTCGGCGCAGGAGGCGAACAGCTCATCGCGCACCTGCTTGAGGTCGACGGCTTGGGCATCGCCCTTGAGCAGCGCACGCCAGTTGGTCTTGTCGGCGACCTGGCTGCGAAACAGGTCTTCGACGAAACCAGACTGCTGGCGGGTCGCCACGCGCATGATCGGCAGCGCCTGGCTCGCACCCTGGTCCAGCCAGCGCGTCGGCAACTGGGTGGCGCGGGTGATGCCGACCTTGATCCCCGACGAATTCGCCAGGTACACCACGTGGTCGGTCATACAGAATTTTTCGCCCCAGCCCGGATCGCGGCAGGTGCCGGCGTCGTAATGACAACGTTCGGGGCTCATGATGCACAGGTCACACTGGGCCAGCTTGGTCATGCACGGGTAGCAGTAACCCTGGCTGAAGCTGGTCTTGGTCTTGCGGCCGCAATGGCTGCAATGGATGGCACCGAGGTACTCCAGGCGTACGTGGGTACCGATCAACGGGTTGACCGGCACCTCGACATCGCCCAGGCGAAACGCGTATTGAACGGTCGGCTCACCGAGTTGCGCCGACATTTTGCTGACTGCACCGCGACCAATTTCAATCAATGGATCGCATCCGACTTGAACAGGATGTTCGGCACCGGAGCCGACTTGGACGCACATTCCTGCGGGCCCATGTAGCCGGTGCGCTGCTCTTCCGGCAGGTTCTGGATTTCCCAGGCGATCATGGCCTGCAACGACAGCTCGCGCTGTTCGGCGGAGAGCTTGCGGCCATCAGACCACTTGCCGATTTCCACAGCGAGCTTGAGGCTCTCGTAAATATCCGGGGTGATGTTTTCGATCATTTCAGCAAAAGAGGACATAAGGCTCTTCCTTATCAAAGAGAGGCTTTGCGGCGGCTGTACAGCCCGCCCAGCAAACCCGTCAGGCAACCGATAACCAGGCCGCCGACATGGGCAGCGTTGGCGATTTCGCCGAAACCGATCATCGAGACCAGCCCCGACAGGCAAAGCAGCAGCCATACCAGCATCATCACCAGCACCCCACGGGGCAGGCGATAGGCCGGGTTGGGCGAGAGTAATTGAAAAATCCAGCAATGCCCGAGCAGGCCATACAGCACGCCGGACAACCCACCGAACAGGCCAGGGCCGCCAAAAACGTATTGAGCGTAGTTCGACACCAGGCTGAACAACAGCGTCAGGCCCAGCAAGTTGATGCTGCCCTGGCGCGCTTCGATGCGCCGCCCCAGCTCCCAGTACCACATGCCGTTCATGGCCAGGTGCAGGATGCCGAAGTGGATCAGCATCGGCGTGACCAGGCGCCACCACTGCCCCGCTGCCAGGCTATCGGCCAGCGGCGTGAACTGAATGTACTCGCCGATGATGCGAAACTGCAGGAACGTCAGCCAGCTCATGGCTTGCAGGTTTTCACCGAGCAGGGTCACGGCGCCCACGATGATACTTGCCAGCAGCACCAACGCGGTTAACGGGCTGTGCCGCAGTTGCTGGAGAAACCCAGGGCGCTTGATCGGTGCCTGCTCGGGAATATCCAGTTGCTGGTCCGGGTCACCCGCTGGAAAGCGTTGATACAGCACTCGCACGTCGTCGCTGATGGTTTCCGGCACCCACAACACCTGCTCGCCCGCCTCTTCGCTGACGCGGTGGGGCACTTGCATGCGTTGCAGCAACTGGACAAAGCCGCCCAGGTCAACACTCAGGGGCAGGCGCAATACAGCCACGGTACTCATTTGATGACCTCGGGGCGCTCAACGTCGACCCATACGAATTTACTCGGATCCAGGCGGGTTTCCTGATCCAGGCGATAAGCCACCAGCTTGCCGTACAGCACGGCGCTGTAGTCCAGGCAAGCCAGGTTCTCGCGGATCGGCGCCGGTTTGCCGCTGCGCCAGTAGTGACCGACGAACAACAAGGGTTCGTCGACGCCGTAGCGCAGCAGGGAATTCTTTTCGGTGGAAGACAACGGCGTACGCGCTACCGGTTCCGGCAACGCGTCGGGCTGGAACACGATGTCGCCGTAGGTCTTGGGGTCGTCTTCCCAGAACTTGGTGCGAAAGAACGAGCGCGTCAGGCCATCGCCGCCGGTCAGCGTGAGGCCATCGGGCAGGCGCATGTCGGTGCCGCGCAGCAACCGGTCGAAGGCGTTGCAGGCAAAACTGCCCGGCACGGCGGCAGCCTGCAGGAAATGCGGGTCGATGCAGCCGTCGGGGAAGGTCGCGCGCAGCGGCTGGATAAAGCCCTCGTCCCAGCACGCATGCACCACACGGAAACGCCCAGCGTCGACAAAGAGCGGCATGTCGTAGAACCAGCCCAGGAAGTCGTGCCAGTCGCCCGGGTGGTGTTCGAACTGGGTCAGGGTCTCGTGGATCAACCGCGCGTGCCGTGGGTTGTGCTCGCGCACAAACTGCTTGCCACTGCCTGGCGGTGCCGGCGTGGTCCAGCCCAGGGCGTTGAATTCATGGTTGCCCATGATGCACAGCGCCTGGCCGGCCTCGGCCATGTCGTGGACGATATGCAGCGCCTCGCGAATGCGCGGGCCACGGTCGATGATATCGCCGAGGAACACCGCCATGCGCGAAGGATGGCGCCAGGTGCCACCCTGCTTGTGGTAGCCCAACCGGTCGAGCAAATGCTCAAGGGTGTGGGCGCAACCGTGCACGTCACCAATCAGGTCGTAGCTACGCGCGGGATCGAGCATCAGTCGCCTCCACCCCCCAAGCGGCTGCCCCAGCCCAGCTTGGTGCGGCACACTTCGTAGTAGTTGTGGTCCAGCGGGTGGATCAACCGCAACTTCTGTGCCTTCTTGCTCACGGTGATGGTGTCACCGGGGGCGCAGGTGAAATGGTTCTGCCCGTCACACGACACCTGCGGGTAGATCTGCATGTCTTTGGACACCACGATTTTCAGCTCACTGTTGCCGTCGACCACAATCGGCCTGCTCGACAACATATGGGGGTACATCGGCACGATCACAATGGCATCCAGCTTGGGATGCATGATCGGGCCACCCGCCGACAACGCATAGGCGGTGGAGCCGGTGGGCGTGGCTACAATCAGGCCGTCAGCCTTCTGGCTGCACACGAACTGGCCGTCTATATAGAGTTCGAACTCGATCATCCGCGTTGACTTGCCAGGGTGCAGCACCACGTCATTCAGGGCGTCGCCCTGGCCGATGGCTTCGCCGTGGCGGCGCACTTCGGCTTGCAGCAGGAAGCGGTTCTCCACCAGGTAATGGCCATCAAGCACCTTGGCCACTTCGACTTCCAGCTCATCCGGGCGGATATCGGTAAGGAAACCCAGGCTGCCGCGGTTGATCCCCAGCACCGGCACGTTATGCCGCGCCAAGGCACGGGCGGCCCCCAACAAGCTGCCGTCGCCGCCGACCACAATCACCATGTCACAGACTTCGCCGAGCATCTTGCGTGACGAGGTCTGCAGGCCGTGGCCGGGGAGGATTTCAGCGATGGTGTCTTCGAGGATCACATGCAGGTGGCGGTCCAGCAGGAATTTTTTCAGCCGGCGGACGGTGTCCAACACCTGGGTACTGCCCAGGCGACCGATAATGCCGATATTGCGAAATTGCTCCATGGGGCTCCTGCGGGATGTGGGGTGTGGCAAAAAGAAGGATTATGGGCGAAAGGCCGCCCCAGGCAAAATCCTTTGTCGCCGTGACGCCTTGATGACAATGGTTCTCAGCCACCTGCCCGGCACTTAAAAGGCTATGCTCGGACCATGACTGTGTTCCCGGATCTGCATAACCTGCCCCGCCAGCTGCGCCACCCCGAAGTGCGCGACCTGGCGTGGGTGATGCTCGCCCCGCCGATGCTGGCGCAGACACCTTGGCCGCAACGCCATCCGCTGGCCGGTAGCGATTGGGTGCAGGCCCCGCATTTACTGGAGCAGTGGTTGCGCCAACTCGACCGGGACAGCAGCACCTTGCAGCAGTGGTTGAGCCAGTCGCGCACCCGGCGCCTGGGCCTGTATTACGAACGCTTGTGGCAGTTCGCCGTGCAGCATGCGCCGGGGGTTGAGTTGCTGGCGGCCAACCTGCCAATCCGGCGTGCTGGACATACCCTGGGCGAGCTGGACATGCTGCTGCGTGACCGCGACGGCGTGCATCACCTGGAACTGGCGATCAAACTCTATCTCGGGCCGCAGGACGGCAATGGCCAGGATACCGCGCAGTGGTTGGGACCTGGCTGCCATGACCGGCTGGACCGAAAACTGGCGCATCTGGCCCAGCACCAACTGCCCATTTCAGCGCGGGCGGAAAGTCGCGAGGCGTTGACGGCATTGGATATCCAGCAGTTCGATGCGCATTTGTGGCTCGGCGGTTATCTGCTGTATCCCTGGCCTGGCGAGGCCCAGGCCCCCACTGGCGCCCATCCGCACCATTTGCGTGGGCGCTGGTTGCATCAGCGTGATTGGCAAGCGTTTGTCAGCCGCAGCCAACCCGGCCGCTGGCAACCCCTGCCCCGGCATGCGTGGTTGGCGCCAGCGCATTACACGGCGGATCACGTCTGGAGTGAAGAACAGATGCGTGGCTGGCTGGCGGAGCTGGATCCGATGGCGCCGGCGCAGTTGTTGGTGCGCATGGTTCAAGTGGACGAGGATTGGGAGGAAGCCGAGCGGTTGTTTCTGGTGGCCGACCTGTGGCCGAACGTGCCCGGCAACACCTAATCGTCGATATGCCGGTAATCCAGTTGCAGCCCCACCGCCAGCGCCTGTGACCGACCCAACCGGATCGGCCCACGCTCGATATCCACCAGCACACCAGGACACTCCAGCAACGGCAACCCGTCGATATTCTTGAGTCGCCCATCCGTAATCACCAGCAACCGCTGTTGTTCAGCCGGATACCGCTTGCGCCGCTGCGCCAGCCACGCCCCGGCCTCGGTCAACGCCGCAAGCAACGGCGTACCACCGCCCGCGCCCAACTGATCCAGCCAACCCGCCAAGCCCTTCGCCGCCTTCAATCCCTGGACCTGCCATTTGGGCGAGTGCCCGCTGGCAGTCAACAACGCCATCCGCGCCCGTTGGCGGTAAGCATCATCAAACAGTTGCGCCAACAAACCCTTGGCGTCGGTGAGCGCCCTATGTCGTCGAGTGGACGCCGAGGCATCCACAATCACCAGCCACAGCTCATGAGCCGAACGGCTGCGCAGGTGAAACAGCAGGTCTTCGCGGGATTGGGGCCGACCACCGAGCAAAGTGCCCGGCCAATTGATCGAGCCTTGTTTCGCGCTGCGCGCCTTGCCGTGCCTGCCGCTGTCCAGTCGCCCGGCCTTGGGGCGGGCATCCGCCCCCGCGTCAGGTCGGGGGCGAATGCCTAGGGCTTTTTTGGCCAGGTGGGGACTTCCCGGCGCGCCCCCGTGGGCAGGGCCTGAGCGGGCATGTCGCCCCATTGGCCTTGGCCGGGCGAAGTGTCGGAGGGTTTGGGCGACTGCCCTTCGTTCGGAGGACTGGCCGGCGGCGCCTGCTCCTGACGGCGGTGGCGCAAGGCAAACTCGGCAACCGCGTCGATATCTTCGTCGGCGATCGCGCTGGCGCCCCGCCAAGCAGCATGGGCCCTGGCCCCCCTCAACCAGACAAGGTCCGCACGCAAACCATCGACGCCCGCGGCAAAACACCGCTCGGTGATCTGAGCCAGCGCCTCATCATCCAGCGCAATCGTGTCGAGCCGCGCGCGCGCGTGGGTGCAGCGTTCGCGCAAGGCTGACTGCGATGCTTCCCATTGCGCGCAGAACGCCGCCGGGTCGCTGTCGAAATCCAGGCGGCGACGGATGATCTGCCCTCGCTCGGTCGGCAAGGTCTGCCCGCTCAACGCCACGTTGAAACCGAAACGGTCAAGCAGTTGCGGGCGCAACTCGCCCTCCTCCGGGTTCATGGTGCCGATCAATACAAAGCGCGCCGAATGGCGATGGGAAATGCCGTCGCGCTCGATCAGGTTGGTGCCGCTGGCGGCCACGTCCAGCAGCAGGTCCACCAGGTGATCGGGCAGCAGGTTGACTTCATCGACGTACAACACGCCGCCATCCGCCTTCGCCAATACGCCGGGAGAAAACTGCGCACGGCCTTCGCCCAATGCAGCGTCCAGGTCCAGCGTGCCGACAAGGCGCTCTTCAGTCGCGCCCAGGGGCAAGGTCACGAACTGACCGCTGGCCAGCAGATCCGCCAGACCACGCGCCAAGGTCGACTTGGCCATGCCGCGCGGGCCTTCGATCAGCACACCGCCGATCTTCGGGTCGATGGCGGTCAGGCACAGCGCCAGCTTCAGGTCATCGGCGCCGACTACGGCGGACAGCGGGAAATGGGGAATGTCAGTCATGCGTACCCTCGATCAAATTTATCGCTCAGCAGGTTCCCTGTGGCGAGCGGGCTTGTCCCGCGTTGGAGTGCGCAGCGCTCCCGCTTTTTTTGGGGCCGCTTCGCAGCCCAACGCGGGGCAAGCCCGCACGCCACAACAAGCACGCTCGCCACAGCAACCTCACTGGCCACACATGCTAGACGTGACATCTCAGCCATCCTCTTCTATATCCAGCAACAGGTTTTCCAACGCCTCGCGGTACGCTCCCGGTTGCTGCCACATGCCACGTTGCTGGGCTTCCAGCATGCGCTCGGTCATGTCGCGCAGTGCATCAGGATTGTGTTGCTGCACAAAGGCGCGGGTGTCGGGGTCGAGCAAATAAGCGTCGGCCAACAAGGCGTATTGGTGATCGTCAATCAGCGCCGTGGTGGCGTCGAAGGCGAACAGGTTGTCCACGGTCGCCGCCATCTCGAAGGCACCTTTATAGCCATGGCGCTTCACGCCTTCGATCCACTTGGGGTTGGCGGCGCGGGAGCGGATCACCCGGTTCAGCTCTTCCTTCAGGGTGCGGATCTTCGGCAGGTCGGGCTGGCTGTGGTCGCCATGATAGCTGGCAGCCTTGTCGCCACTGAGCGTTTCCACGGCAGCGAGCATGCCGCCCTGGAATTGGTAGTAATCGTTGGAGTCGAGCAAGTCGTGCTCGCGGTTGTCCTGGTTCTGCAACACCGCCTGCACCTGGCTCAAACGCTGGGCAAATTGCGCGCGGGCGGCGGTGCCTTCGTCGGAACCGCCATAGGCATAGCCGCCCCAGTTCAGGTAAACCTCGGCCAGGTCTTCACGGCTTTGCCACAGGCGACCGTCCACCGCGCCCTGCACGCCCGCGCCGTAGGCACCGGGCTTGGCGCCGAAGATGCGCCAACCGGCCTGTTTCGCCGCCGCTTCTGCGTCCAGGCCAGACTGGAGCAGCGCCTCACGCTCACTGCGCACCTTGGCCGCCAGCGGGTTCATATCATCCGGCTCATCCAGCGCCGCCACGGCTTGCACCGCGGCGTCGAACAGGCGGATCAGGTTGGCGAACGCATCGCGGAAAAAACCCGACACCCGCAAGGTCACGTCTACGCGCGGGCGGTCCAACAGACTGATCGGCAGGATCTCAAAATCATCCACCCGCTGGCTGCCGGTCGCCCACACCGGGCGCACGCCCATCAGGGCCATGGCCTGGGCGATATCGTCGCCACCGGTGCGCATGGTGGCGGTGCCCCATACCGACAGGCCGAGCTGGCGCAGGTGGTCGCCGTGGTCCTGCAAATGCCGCTCAAGAATCAAGTTGGCGGACTGGAAGCCGATGCGCCAGGCCGTGGTGGTCGGCAGGTTGCGCACGTCGACGGTGAAAAAGTTGCGCCCCGTTGGCAGTACGTCCAAACGCCCGCGACTCGGTGCGCCACTCGGGCCTGCCGGCACAAAACGGCCGCTAAGGGCATCCAGCAATCCGCGCATTTCCGCCGGACCACAGGCATCCAGGCGCGGCGCAACCACCATGCGCAGGCTTTCAATAACCGCCTTCACCTCTTCCCAGCCGGGTTCTTCCAACTGCTCAATCGGCCCTTGCAATGCTTGCTCGATCAATCGCGCCGCATAAAGCTCCAGGCGTTCGCGGGTATCGCCAGCGGTGCGCCACAACTGCGGATCGATCTTCTGCAACACCAGCGGTCGACGCCCGGTCCAGGGCTCGGCCAAAGCACAGTCCAGCGGATCAAAGCCCAACTCAAAGGCTTTGGCCAGCACGCGCAGCAGGCTTGATTGCGGGCCACGGCCATCGCCACGCGGGATGCGCAGCAAGGCCAGCAAGGTGTCGATGCGCAGACGACCTGCCGGCGATTCGCCAAAAATGTGCAAGCCATCGCGGATCTGCGACTCTTTCAAGTCGCATAGGTAAGTGTCCAGGCGCGGCAGCCACACGGCAGCGTCGGCGTCGCTCCCCAGCTCAAGTTCCTGGTCGATGCGGGTTTCGCGCACCAGCTTGAGGATGTCTTTCTGCAACTCCAGGGCGCGTCGCGGATCGAGCAGTTGCGCTTCGTAATATTCGTCGGCCAACAGCTCAAGGTTACGCAACGGGCCGTAGGTTTCGGCACGGGTCAGCGGCGGCATCAGGTGATCGATGATCACCGCCTGGGTGCGGCGCTTGGCCTGAGCGCCCTCGCCCGGATCGTTGACGATAAAGGGGTAGATATTCGGCAACGGCCCCAGCAGCGCATCAGGCCAGCAGTTTTCCGACAGGCCGACGCCCTTGCCCGGCAACCATTCAAGGTTGCCGTGCTTGCCCACATGAATCACGCCATGGGCGCCATAGGTGTGACGCAGCCAGAAATAAAACGCCAGGTAGCCGTGGGGCGGCACCAGGTCCGGATCATGGTAAACCGCGCTGGCGTCCACCTGATAACCGCGCGCCGGTTGGATACCGACAAAGGTCAGGCCCAGGCGCAGGCCGGCGATCATCATGCGGCCATCGCGGAACATCGGATCGTTATGGGGCGTGCCCCAGCGCTCCAGCACGGCCTGGCGATTGGCCTCGGGCAAGCGACTGAACATCGCCTCGTAGTCATCCAGGCCGAGGCTTTGATGGCAGGGCCGCAGATCGAGGCTGTCGAGGTCGTTGGTGACACCGCCGAGCAAATCGTGGATCAGCGCAGTGCCGCTTTCCGGCAGCGCATCCGGCACCGGATAACCCTCGGCGTGCAAGGCGCGCAGGATATTCAGCGCCGCTGCCGGCGTATCCAGGCCGACACCATTGCCGATACGCCCATCGCGGGTCGGGTAGTTGGCGAGGATCAGCGCGATGCGTTTGTCGGCATTCGGCACCCGCGCCAGTTCGACCCAGCGTCGCGCCAATTCAGCAACAAAATCCATGCGCTCCGGTGCGGCGCGGTAGCACACCACATCCGACTGGCTGCGCTCGCTGCGCCAGGCCAAATCCTTGAAGCTGATCGGCCGGCTGATGATGCGCCCGTCCAACTCCGGCAAGGCGATGTGCATCGCCAGGTCGCGGGGGCCGAGGCCTTGCTCGCTGGCTTCCCAGCCGGGCTGGTTGTCCTGGGCACAAATGGCCTGGATTACCGGGATATTGCGGCGAAACGGGCGCAGATGTGGCGCTTCCGGGCTGGATTGGGCGAAACCGGTGGTATTGAGAATCACCGCCGCGCCCACCTCGTCCAGCAGGTCCTCGACCACCGCCAGGCAGCCGGGTTCTTTCAAACTCGCCACCGCCATCGGCAACGGGTTGAGGCCCGCGGCCTGCAAACGCTGGCAGAACACATCGATAAACCCGGTATTCGCCGCCTGCAAATGAGAGCGGTAGAACAGCACCGCCGCCACCGGCCACTCGGCAGTCCAGTCGGCCTGCCAATGATTCAGCCGGGCGTTGGCGTGGCGCGGATGATAAATCGCCGTGCGCGGCAGGGTTTGCGGCTCGGCCCAGGCGTAATCACGGCCCAGATAGGTGCTGGCCAGACAGCGATAAAAATCCAGGGCATTGCCCAGGCCGCCCTGGCGCAGAAAGTGCCAGAGGCGATCACGCGCTTCGGCGCCGACGGTGCTGAGTCCGCTGAGTTCCGGGTCCGGGCGATCATCCCCTGGCACCAGGATCAGCTGCACACCGCGCTCCGCCAGTTCCACCAACCGCTCGATGCCGTAACGCCAGTAGCCAATGCCGCCATGCAGCGAAATCAGGATGACCTTGGCGTGGCGCAGTACTTCATCGACATACAGGTCGACCGAGGCATGGTTCTGCACCTGCATCGGGTTGGCCAGGCGAAAGCTGGGGTAATCGTCCGGCAACTGCTGGGCCGCTTCGGCCAGCAGCGCCAGGCTGGAATCGCCGCTGCACAGGATCACCAGGTCAGCGGGGGTTTGTCCGAGGTCGGCGATATTGTCGTCCGAGACGAAACCACCGGGCTGGGTCCTGAGCAGGTGCATGGGTTAAACGCTGAGGGCAGCGCGCAGTTGCGCTTCGAGGCCAGCGGCGTCGAGGTCCTGACCGATCAGCACCAGACGCGTGATGCGCGCTTCGTCAGCGCTCCAGGCACGGTCGAAGTGCTTGTCGAAACGCGTGCCCACGCCCTGGATCAGCAGGCGCATCGGCTTGTTCGGGATCGCGGCGAAACCTTTGACGCGCAGGATGCCGTGTTGCACCACCAACTGGGTCAGGGCGTCAAGCAGCAGCGCTTCATCGGCTTGCGGCAGGTCGATGGAGATGGAATCGAAGGCGTCGTGGTCGTGATCGTCTTCACCTTCATGATGATGATCGTGATGGCTGTGGCGACCGTCGATGTGTTCTTCGGAGCCAGCACCCAGGCCGATCAGCACGTCCAGGGGCAGGCGACCGCTGCTGGCTTCGATGATCTTGACGGCTGGTGGCAGCTCTTCCGCGACTTCCAGGCGCACACGGGCCAGGTCTTCAGGGCTGATCAGGTCGGATTTGTTCAGGATAACGAGGTCGGCGCTGGCCAGTTGGTCGGCGAACAGCTCGTGCAGGGGCGATTCGTGGTCCAGGTTCGGGTCGAGCTTGCGCTGGGCATCCACTTGGTCCGGGAACGCAGCAAAGGTGCCGGCGGCTACAGCCGGGCTGTCGACCACGGTGATCACGGCGTCCACGGTGCAGGCGCTGCGGATTTCCGGCCACTGGAAGGCTTGAACCAGCGGTTTTGGCAGGGCCAGGCCGGAGGTTTCGATGAGGATATGGTCGAGGTCACCGCGACGGGCCACCAATTCGCGCATCACTGGGAAGAACTCTTCCTGCACGGTGCAGCACAGGCAGCCGTTGGCCAGCTCGTAGACGCGGCCGTTGGCTTCTTCCTCAGTGCAGCCGATGGAACATTGCTTGAGGATTTCACCGTCGATGCCCAGTTCGCCGAATTCGTTGACGATCACCGCAATGCGGCGGCCCTGGGCGTTGTCAAGCATGTGGCGCAGCAAGGTGGTCT
>NZ_JACART010000108.1:285-1679 GCF_013386445.1 Pseudomonas sp. P7759 | reverse complement strand
AGAGAAGGCAGCGCACCTTCGATGGGCAGTGTGTCGCTGTGGTTGGCGGCGGCCATCATTGCGCCCCCTGCCATCATCGCCCCGCCCTTTTGTGCCGGCTTGGCGCTGAGCGTATCCACCAGGCGTTGCTCCAGGCCGCCGGTGGAGGCAGTCGATAACCGCGACAGCACGCCGGTGTCCAGGCCCAGCGCAATGGCGGCCACCCCGGCAAGCATCAGCGCACCCAGGCCTCGGCGCAGCCATTCACCGGCACCCAGGGACTTTTTCATGAAGCCAAAGACTTTACCGCCGACCATCAAGGCCAGCGCGAGGGAGGTAGCAGCCCCGGCGGCGTAAGCCAGCAAGAGCAAGGTAGTGCCGATGCTGGCACCCTGCAGTGCGGCGCCGGTGAGCACCAGCCCCAGGATCGGCCCGGCGCACGGCGCCCACAGCAACCCGGTGGCCACGCCGATCAGGAACGATGCGCCCGGACGCGGCCTGGCATCGGCCCCGGCGGCTTCCGACAGGCGACTGCCGGCGGCCACTAACGGACGCGTCAGACGTTCCGACAGCTGCGGCAGCAATAGCGTTAAGCCGAACAGCGCAACGCACAGCAACGCGAGCCAGCGACCGTACTGATTGACCTGCACCACCCAGCCGCCGCCCACCGCCGCGAGCGTTGCCACCAGGGCGAATGTCACCGCCATCCCCGCTAACAGCGGCAAGCCACTGCGCAAAAACGGCTGCCCGGTGCGAGCGAAGACAAAAGGCAGAACAGGCAGGATGCACGGGCTGACGATTGTCAGCACGCCGCCCAGGTACGCGAGAACCAGAAGCCACATGGCAGGGAACCTTATAAGAGAAAGACATCGGCTTAGGCCGCCGTGAATGTCATGGCGGCGCCATTCATGCAGTAGCGCAGCCCGGTGGGTTGCGGACCGTCATCGAACACGTGCCCTTGATGGCCGCCGCAGCGACGGCAGTGGATTTCCTTACGCACCACGCCGTAGGACGTGTCCCGGCGGCTGGCAACGGCGTTGTCCAGGGGCTGCCAGAAACTCGGCCAACCGGTGTGGCTGTTGAATTTGGTGGCTGAGGAAAACAGCGGCAAGGCACAACCGGCGCAGGCGAAGGTCCCGGCACGGTGTTCGTCGTTCAGCGCGCTGGTGTAAGGACGTTCGGTGCCCTCCTCGCGCAGGATTTCGTACTGCTCGGCAGTGAGCAGGCTGCGCCATTGCGCGTCGGTGTGAGTGACTTCGAAGGTTTCGGCGGCTTCGGCTTCGGTGACCAGGTCGAGCTGTTTGAGCAGGCCACCGGCTACGAGCGCAACCCCGATGCCACCGCTGGCCAATAATATTTGTCGTCTTGAATACATGGGACCTCCTTTGTGCGCAACTTGTGGTGAGCGGGCTTGC
>NZ_JACART010000108.1:0-260 GCF_013386445.1 Pseudomonas sp. P7759 | reverse complement strand
AAGCTCGCTCACCACAACAGGCGCTTCGCCTTAGCAACCATCCTGAGCCCTGGCCGGTCGCGGAATCCTCACGCAGAGTTAAACAATTCGTGATAACTACACTGTTGCAAAACCCCCACAATGCGCGGACTACAAACGAAGGTTTCTCTTACATGGATCAGCCAAAACGTGTCCTGGTGGTCGAGGACGATGCCCATATCGCCGACCTGATCTGCCTGCACCTGCATGATGAACAATTCCAGGTGGTGCACAGCGCCGAC
>NZ_JACART010000107.1:0-1160 GCF_013386445.1 Pseudomonas sp. P7759 | reverse complement strand
GGCGTGGTCCAGCGGCACCAGTACGTTGTCGAGCACCACTTCATGGCTACAGGTGGCGCGCATGCCCAGGTGGTCCCAGGTGTCGATGATGGTCACGCCGGGACTGTCCTTGGGCACCAGCCAGGCGCCAACCAGTGGGTCGGCATCGTCACTGCGGCCCCACACGCTGAACCAGCTCAGGCCGTGGCTGCCGGTGGAGTAGATCTTGCGGCCGCTGATGCGCCAACCCTCGGCGGTGCGCACCGCAGTGGTCGCCGGCAGGCCACCACGGGCCGGGGTGCCAAGGTCGGGTTCGACGCGCAGGGCGTTGATCAGTGCGCCGTTGCGCACGGCGTCTTCGGCCACTTGGGTGCGCAGGTGGGCGGGCCAGGTCTTGCTGTCTTGCAGGCGTGTGTGTTGCAGGTACTGCATCACCAGGATCAGCGCGGTGGACGGTTCGCCCTTGGCAATCGCGCTGATGGCCTTGCGCGCCTGTGGCAGGCTGGCACCGCCGCCGCCCAGGGCCTTGGGCACGGTGAGGGCGACCAGGCCATGCTGGTGCAGTAACTGGAAGTTGGCATGGGGGAAAGCGCCGCTTTCGTCATAGACGTGCGCGGTGCTGGCCAGCTCGGTGGTGAGGCGTTCGAGCAGGGCGTCGAAGTGGGCGACTTCCACGGAGCGTAAGGAAGGTTGCGAGGATTGGCTCATGGGCGTGTCCTTAAATCGCGAGTTGCACAGGCTGTTGGGCAAGCAGCCGTTCAACGGCTTGCAGCACCGGCTCAGCTTCCGTGCGCACCAACCAATCCGGGCTCACTTCCACAAACGCCACGCTGCCATCCCTGGCAATCACCACCACCGTTGGTTGCGGCAATTCCCAGGTGCCGGTACCTGTGGTTTCTCCGATGGGGTTACCCTTGGCCAATGCGGCGTTGCGCGACGCCTCATCAAAACTGTAGAGAATGCCCAGGCGTCGGCCGAGGTTGTTGTCGGGGTCACTGGCCACCAGCAACTGCAGGTTATGACGGGTCTTGATCTCCACCAGGCGTTCCGGCACCTGCGGGCTCACCGCTACCAGCGGCACACCGAGTTCGCGCAAGCGTGGGTAGAGTTGGCGCTCGTAATAGGGCAGGGCGATGTTGCAGGCCGGGCAGCCGGCAAAGCGGAAGAACACCAGCACCGCC
>NZ_JACART010000106.1:0-1084 GCF_013386445.1 Pseudomonas sp. P7759 | reverse complement strand
CCTACGGGATGGGTGGATCCATTAGGATTGAGCCCATGTCCCGGCGAAGATAAATGCAAGCCAACCATCGAAGGAACGAAGGCAAACGCCAATGAAGGCGGGCCACTCAGCCCCATACCCTCAGATATCCCGCCTAAGATGGGATATCACAAAGAAATCTTTGCCAATAAACCCGTTAAACCGGAGGACACCACTCGTAAATGGGATGATTTTCTAGGGCCAGGCCCTCACACGAACACCAACCCACGGACAGGAATGCCCGATCTCGACAGAATAGTTTCTGGTGATGCAAAAAGAAGCATTCGTTATGGTTCACATGAAATGAACAGCAAACCAAGTAAGCATCACTATCACGAGGAAACATGGACACTTGAGCTTAAAACCAACACCATGAATGTAGATAACACTGTTATAAGAGTCCCACTACTGAAGAAGTGATATGAAAATACGGATTACCGAAGTGCTTCATGAGATGGACACTATACTTGTGGGCTTCCACTCGTTCGCCGGAAGCAGCACCGCCTTATGGGCAGGAACCGCGCCCACAATAGGCGATGAGATGGATGTAGAGTTTGACCTTGATGAAGTGTTCTCTTGGGGGACGAACATCACGCACTCCACAGGTAAAAGCCCCAATATCTCCTATCTAAACGGTGTCACTCGAATAACAGCTGAGCTCATTCAAATCACGAACGAAGAATGTGCAGCACTACAGTTTGGCGACTCTGTACTTCTGGTTGAGTTTGATGGCCCCACTACTCAAAGATCCGGCTGTGTCGATCTGAGGGCGAGCAGAGTCTTTCTGTACCCAACAAATACGTAACCCACACAGATGAGCACCGCACAAATGTTAGGGGCGCCCGTTGTGGGATGCTCACAACAATAAGTGATCACACTCTAGCTAACCCACTCACCACCCTTCTTTGAGCATCCGCAACTCCAAATGCTGCAACAACATAATCGTCTTCCCATCCACAATCTCCCCACTCTGCACCATCCCCAGCGCCTGTTCAAACCCCAGCTCCAGCACCTCGATATCCTCACCCTCCTCTTCCAGCCCACCACCACTCCCCACCCGATCCCC
>NZ_JACART010000105.1:0-1092 GCF_013386445.1 Pseudomonas sp. P7759 | reverse complement strand
GCTTGCTCGCGAAGGGGGCAACTCGGTCTTGCCCCTACAACCAAACTGCATCCCACAGCGGATAGTCGCCAATCCGCTTCACCAGCCCCGCCCGCAGAGGATTGGCCACCACATACCGGGCCATCTTCACCAGATCATCTTCCTTGCGCAGCGCGCGGTCATGAAAGCTGGTTTGCCAAAGCCTGCCTCTGCGACCAGAAGCACCGTTCACGCTTCGGGTGCTTTTGGATTTAACCTGGCACATCAAATCGCCTAGTGAGCCTTTTTGTAGTTCGACCAACCAGTGGAAATGGTCTGGCATCACTACCCAGGCCAAAGAGTTTGCCAGCCCTTGAGACTGAGCGAGTCTGAGTTGCCAGACCACTAATCGGCCTAGGTAAAAGTCACTGAATATCCGCACACGTTCGTGTGTATTGGTGGTGATCAGATAGATGCGATTGGGTTCGTTGAACCGCCCGATACGCAGGCGGCGTGAGTTGGCTAGATCAGGCATTCCTTGGCCTCTCTTCAGATGGTGTCCTGAGAGGCTAGATCTCGATGGCTGATGCTGATTGGCAGGCTTTTGGCAGGATGTGTCTGGGAGGGCGCTTTCGCGAGCGAGCCCGCTCCCACGGGGGATCTTCAGTGTTTTGACAATTTATGTCTGGCGCAAACTCCACAGGCACCACATTTCCTCAGTCCGGCTCACACCCCTTCAACACCAACCGAATAATCGTCTGCGCCGCCGCTTCATAATCCGCCTCATCCAACTTGGCCTTCCCGGTCACCGCCGAGATCTGCCAGTCAAAATCCGCATAGGTCTGCGTAGCCGCCCAGATACTGAACATCAAGTGGTTGGGGTCAATCGGCGCGATCAGGCCGCGATCTACCCAGTTCTGGATGCAGGCGATGTTGTGCTTGGCCTGGGCGTTCAGCTGTTCAACCTGATCCGCGCTGAGGTGCGGGGCGCCGTGCATGATTTCGCTGGCGAAGACTTTGGACGCAAACGGCAGGTCACGGGAGATGCGGATTTTCGAGCGGATGTAATTGCTCAGTACCACCGAGGGTTCGCCATCCGGATTGAACGGCGTGGAAGCGGCCAGGATCGGCTCG
>NZ_JACART010000104.1:0-3302 GCF_013386445.1 Pseudomonas sp. P7759 | reverse complement strand
AATCGCGCAACGTCGGCCTTCATGCGTTTCTTCAGCTCGGCGGTGAGCGGCAGGCGCCAATCATCGAACAGGCTGTCGTCCACACCCGGTGCACGGTGTTCATCCGGGCGGAAGTCACGAATCAACAGCACTTGGCGACCTTCTTCGATGCCATCGGCTTTGCCTTCGCGATAGCCGTACTCCACACCCGCTTCATGCCCACTGCGAAAACCGTCCGCCTGCCCGTGCAGCCAGGAAAACCGGTGCTGGGCGCGCAAACGGGTCAAGCCATGGCCAAACAGGCGCGCAGCCAGGCGTTTGAATAACGGCATGTCCGCCAAAGGGCGCAGTTCGGGAGGAAGATCAGGCTTTTGTTGCGACACGCGGACTCCTGCGATGAGCTGGGTTCAAACAAGTGCGCCATGGTCGCCGGAATCGACGCTCAGTTCCAGCCAATTGCTTTGCCGTCATGCAGTTAGGCGATGAACTGAAAGTCAAAGCGCCACTAACCAATCTAATCGACTGATAGGAATCAGGCAGTTTTTACGCTTTTTATCGATCATGAGCTGCAGGATCATAGGGCCATTCACAGGAGACGATCATGCTTGAACTTCGACCTTTCAATTCCCTGGGCGGCGCCCACCACGGCTGGCTTGACGCTCATCATCACTTCTCGTTTGCCGAGTACCATGACCCCAAGCGCATGCACTGGGGCAACCTGCGGGTATGGAACGACGACATCATCGCGCCGGGCACCGGCTTCCCGCAGCACCCGCACCGTGACATGGAGATCATCACCTATGTGCGCGAAGGCGCAATCAGCCATGCCGACAACCTCGGCAATAAAGGCCGTACCGAAGCCGGTGATGTGCAAGTGATGAGCGCAGGCACTGGGATTGCCCACAGCGAGTACAACCTGGAGGACACGCCGACCAAAATCTTCCAGATCTGGATTATTCCGAACGAAGCTGGTTTGCCACCTTCATGGGGCGCCAAGCCGTTTCCTAAGGGTGACCGGGAGGGTTTTGTAACGCTGGCGAGTGGTAAGGCCGGGGACAGCGAGATCTTGCGCATTCGTGCGGATGCACGCCTGGTGGCGGCGAACCTGAAGGCGGGGGAAAGTGCCGAATACCGGCTGGACAGCGGGCGTCGGGCTTACCTGGTGCCGGCGACCGGGGTGATTGAAGTCAATGGCTTGCGTGCACAAGCTCGAGATGGTGTCGCGGTTGAAGATGAACAGGTGTTGCAGGTAACGGCAATTGAAGACAGCGAAATTGTGTTGGTCGACCTAGCCTGAATATAGGCAGGAGCTGGCTTGCCAGCTCCTGCAAAGGCTACTTATTGGCTGATAGCACCGTCTACCAGCACCTGCGCCTCTTCCACGAGTTGCTTGAGGTGATCCTCACCAATAAAGCTCTCGGCGTAGATCTTGTAGATATCCTCAGTGCCAGATGGCCGTGCGGCAAACCAGCCGTTTTCAGTCATCACCTTCAACCCGCCGATCGCCTGGTCATTGCCTGGCGCATGGCTGAGGATCTGCTGGATGCTTTCACCGGCCAATTCGGTAGACGTTACCTGGTCTGGCGACAGCTTGCCCAGCAGGGTTTTCTGCGCCGGAGTGGCCTTGGCATCCACACGAATCGCGAACGGTTCGCCCAATGCGTCGGTCAGCCCACGGTAGATCTGGCTCGGATCCTGGCCTTTGCGCGAAGTCATTTCTGCAGCCAACAGCGCCGGGATCAGGCCGTCTTTGTCAGTGCTCCAGACAGTGCCGTCCTTGCGCAGGAACGAAGCACCGGCGCTTTCTTCGCCGCCAAAGCCCAACGAACCTTCGAACAAACCATCGGCAAACCACTTGAAGCCAACCGGCACTTCATACAGACGACGGCCAATGCGTGCAGCGACGCGATCGATCAAGCCGCTGCTGACCACGGTCTTGCCCACGGCGGCGTCTGCGCGCCAGTCAGGGCGGTTCTGGAACAGGTAGTCGATGGACACCGCCAGGTAGTTATTGGGCGCAAGCAAGCCACCGGACGGCGTGACGATGCCGTGGCGGTCGTGGTCTGGGTCGCAGGCGAAAGCCACATCGAAGCGTTCCTTGAGACCAATCAGGCCCTGCATGGCGTAGCTGGAGGACGGGTCCATGCGGATCTGGCCGTCCCAGTCCACGCTCATGAAACGGAAGGTGGAATCGACTTCGGTATTCACCACGTCCAGGTTCAAGCGGTAATGCTCGGCAATCGCCGACCAGTAGCGCACCCCTGCTCCACCCAGCGGGTCCACGCCCAGGCGCAGGTCGGCGCCGCGGATGGCGTCCATGTCGATCACATTGACCAGGTCAGCCACGTAGCTGTTGAGGTAGTCATGGCGATGCGTGGTGTCCGCCTTGAGTGCCTGGGCGTGGGTGATGCGCTTGACCCCGGCGAGTTTGTTGGCCAGCAGTTCGTTGGCCTTGGCTTCGATCCACTTGGTCACGTGGGTATCGGCGGGGCCGCCATTCGGCGGGTTGTACTTGTAGCCGCCACTCTGCGGCGGGTTGTGCGACGGCGTGATCACGATGCCGTCCGCCAGGCCGCTGGTGCGACCACGGTTGTAGCAGATGATGGCGTGGGAAATCGCAGGCGTCGGCGTGTATTCATCGCCTTCGGCCAGCATCACATGCACACCATTGGCAGCCAGCACTTCCAGGGCGCTGGCACCGGCAGGTGTCGACAGTGCGTGGGTGTCCAGGCCGACAAACAGCGGGCCGTTGATGCCCTGGGCTTCGCGGTACAGGCAGATGGCTTGGCTGATGGCGAGCACGTGCCATTCGTTGAAGCTCAGTTCAAACGAACTGCCACGGTGCCCGGAAGTACCGAATGCCACGCGCTGGGTGGAGATTGCTGCATCAGGCTGGCCCGTGTAGTAGGCCGTGACCAGTCGCGGGATATCCACCAGCAGTTGGGCTGGCGCCGGCTTGCCCGCAAAAGGACTGATTGTCATGCATAAACCTCGGAAAGAAGGATTCGGAATAAAATGGCAGTTTACTGAGAGTTGGACTGCTGCGCGACGTTATCGATCCTACAAGAGTAAGAGAAACTTCACGCGATCATCCTATCTGTGCCTTACGCAACGCTTCGCTGAGAGCTGCCAGGACAATATCCAGGTTCGGCTGCCCCTGAAAGGTATGGCTCAGGCGCAAATGCTGCTGATGCAGACCGCTGACACTGAACAGTTCGCCAGGAGCAATCACCACTTGCTGGGAGAGCAGGCGCTGGAAGACCTGGCGCATATCCACTGCTCGTGTGGCGTTCAACCAGAACGCCGCGCCCGCAGCGGGTGCA
>NZ_JACART010000103.1:0-2872 GCF_013386445.1 Pseudomonas sp. P7759 | reverse complement strand
GCCGCGCGGAAGGTGCGCATCACCCCCGTGAGGTCGACATTGAGCATCTCGTCCCACAGCGCGTCGGTCATCTCCAGCAAGGGTGCGCGGCGTAGCAGGCCGGCATTGGCCACGGCATAATCGAGTCGGCCGAAATGCTGGACGGCTTGCGCGGCCAGCGCATCGACAGAAGCGGTGTCACCCACGTCCAACGGCAGCATCAGGCACTCGCCGCCCGCCTCTGCCACAAGGCTGACGGTGGTCNNGTAATACCCGCCGACCACCGCCACGCCGTTGCGCGCATAGGCCACGGCGAGGGCTTGGCCGATGCCGCTGGCGGCACCGGTAATCAAGGCAACTTTACGGCTCATCGAACACTCCTTACTGAACGGTTTCCGGACGCACATGACGTGCGGCAAACATCAAGGCGCCAGACAGGAAGCACGGCAGCGCACCGAACCACAGCGCGGCGGTCTGCCAGTCGCTGCCCGCGGACAACACCTGGGTCGCGCCAAAACCTGCGACTACCGCACCAATCGGGCCCATGGCATGGATGATTGCGCCACCGGTGGCGCGGATGCTGGTGGGGAAACTCTCGCTGATAAAGAACAGCGCCGCCGAGTACGGCCCGATCAGGAAGAACAGGCCCAGGCTGTACAGCCCGACCACCATCGGCATATTGCTTGGGCCAAACAGCATCCCGGCAAACGACAGGCCGCCGAGCATCCAGCCCAGGCCAATGACATTGCGACGGCCGATCTTGTCGCCCATCCAGCCGTGGCTCAGGTAACCGCAATAGCCGACCAGGTTCGACAGCACCAGGATGATCAGCGAGTTCTCGAACGAGATGTGGTGCACGCTGATGATCACCGAGGTACCGAGCACGCTGAACACCTGGATCGCCGCCCAGTTGAGCAACAGTGCCGCGCCAATCACTAAGGTGGCGCGACGCGCCGGGCCACGGAACGCGGCTTTAAGGCCCGCCTTGCTGTGTTCGTCGTAGTCCACGCCGTAGGTGGCGGCGACGTTTTGCGCTTCTGTGACGGCGCCGCTTTTACGCAATTGGCTGATGCGCTGGTGGATCTGGAACTGCGGGCTCTCCTTGAGCTTGCGCGCCATGATCGCGATGACGATGGCCGGGATCGCGGCGAAGATGAAGCAGCCCTGCCAGCCAATGACCGGCAGCAACAGCGCGGTCAAACCGGCGGCAATCAAAGCACCCACCGGCCAGCCGCCCTGCACCAGGCTGTAGATAAAACCCCGGCGCTTGGTCAGGCGCGGATCCTCAGAGGCGCCATACAACTCACTCAAATACGTGGCGTTGACGGTTTCCTCGGCATAACCCAAACCGCCNNCGTCAGCGCCGAGCACAGCGCGGAACCGGCCACGGTGAAGATAATCCCGGTGCGCCGCCCCAATTTGTCCACCACCGGGCCGATGGCAAACGCGACCACCGCCGTGCCCACCGCCACCCACGTCGCGATTTCAGCTTGCTCCACTTCACCCCAGCCAAAATGCCGACCGATCTCCGGCAACAAGGTGCCGAACAGGATGAAGTCATACACCGCAAACACCCAGGCGAAAAACGCGATCCAGGTGGCGAAACGCACCTCCTTGGACGTCAGTTGCCGGGGTTTCCAGCCAGTCAGGTCAAGCTTGTTGTAGATGGACATGGGTCGCGCCTCAGGAATAAGGGGTCAGGTACGGGGTTGGCGGCGGATGAAGTCGTCGGCGATTTCGTCAAAGGTGACGAAGCGCACGCCGGCATGGCTCTGGATGTGTTCGATCAGGCGCTCCAGCATCAGCAGCACTTGCGGGCGGCCGGAGACGTCGGGGTGGATGGTCATGGTGAACACCGCGTGTTCGTGTTCGCGGTAGACCCAGTCGAACTGGTCGCGCCACATTTCTTCCAGGTGACGCGGGTTGACGAAGCCGTGGCTGTTGGGGGCTTTTTTGATGAACATCATCGGCGGCAGGTCGTCCAGGTACCAGTTGGCCGGGATCTCCACCAGGTCGGTTTCTTCGCCGCGCACCAGGGGTTTCATCCAGGTGTCGGGGTGCTGGCTGTAGTCGATCTTGGTCCAGCTGTCGCCCTTGCGCACGTAGTAGGGGTGGAAGTCGTTGTGCATCAGGCTGTGGTCGTACTTGATGCCTTTTTTCAGCAGCAGTTCGTTGGTGACCTTGCTGAATTCCCACCACGGCGCCACGTAGCCGGTTGGGCGTTTACCGGTGACCTGGGTGATCAGCTCGATGGATTTATCCAGGACGATTTCTTCCTGCTCGGCGGTCATGGCGATGGGGTTTTCGTGGCTGTAGCCGTGCACGCCGATTTCGTGACCGGCGTCGGCCACGGCTTTCATTTGCTCGGGGAAGGTTTCCATCGAGTGGCCTGGGATAAACCAGGTGGTGCGCAGGCCGTAGCGTTCGAACAGCTTGAGCAGGCGCGGCGCGCCGATTTCCCCGGCGAACAGGCCACGGGAGATGTCGTCCGGCGAATCTTCGCCGCCGTAGGAACCGAGCCAGCCGGCGACGGCGTCAACGTCGACGCCGAATGCACAGAGAATGTCTTTAGCCATGATGTGTCTCCTTAAACGTTGAGTACGGATTCGACGGACAACGCTGCGCGCAGCAGGCGAGCGTCTTCCCCCGTCGGGGCGCTGAGCAGCAGCCCGGTGGGCAGGCCCTGGGCATCGCGGCCGCTGGGCAGGTTCACGCCCGGCATGTCGAGCAAACTGCCGGGCATGGTCAGGCGCAGGGTGGCGAGGTTGGTGTTCACAAACAGGTCGTCGTCGGCTTCCAGCGGTGCCAATGCGGGTGCGACGTGGGCGACGGTGGGGGTGATCAGGATGGCGCCGTCGAGGTCGTCGACCAGTTGCTGTTGCAGGCGACGGCG
>NZ_JACART010000102.1:0-5834 GCF_013386445.1 Pseudomonas sp. P7759 | reverse complement strand
CAAGCCCGCTCACCACAGAGGATTCGTGTTGCTGGGGGCGATGTTTGTCTATCATGTGGCCTCTCGCTCAACGCCTCAGGAAACGCCCATGCCCGCCCTCACCTTGCGCAACGCCCTACCCGCCGACGCCGCCCGCTGCTTTGACATCGAGATCAGCGCCTACGAGGGCGACGAAGCCGCGACCCTGGAGAAGATCGCCACGCGTATTGCCCAGTACCCGCAAGGCTTTCTGATCCTGGAAGCCGCGGGTGAAGTGGTGGGTTTCATCAATTGTGGTTGCGCCCACGAAGTGGTGATGTCGGACGAGGCGTTCAAGGAGTTGGTGGGCCACTCGGCCGACGCGCCGAATGTGGTGATCATGTCGGTGGTGGTCGACCCGGCGCATCAGGGCAAGGGCTATTCGACAATGTTGATGACTGAGTTTGTGCAGCGCATGAGCCGCATGGGCAAGCAGACGATTCATTTGATGTGCAAGGAGCAACACGTGCCGCTGTATGAGCGCATGGGCTATCAGTATGTGCAGCCGTCGCCGTCGGATCACGGTGGCATGGCGTGGCATGAAATGGTCATGGCGCTCTAGAGATGAACGCAGCGCATATTGAAATCAGCGACCAACCCAATCCCGACGCCGAGCGTATCCTCGGCGGCGGCTTGGCGGCGTTCAATGAAGCCATCACCGGCTATAACGATCGGCGTCTGCTGACGGTTTTGATCAAGGATCCCGAGACCCAGCAAATCCTCGGTGGCATCACTGGCAAGACCACACTGGGCATGGCCTTTCTCGACCTGTTCCACCTGCCCGACTCGCTGCGTGGCACCGGACTGGGCAGCCAGTTACTGCAAACATTCGAAGAGGAGGCCCGGCGCCGGGGCTGTCGCAACGCGGTGCTGTACACCCTGAGTTTCCAGGCGCCGGGGTTTTACGAGAAGCATGGCTGGGTACGTTTTGGCGAGCTACCGTGTGAGCCTGAGGGCAGCAGCCGGGTATTTTTGTCTAAATCGTTGTGACGCCCAGGGCTCTGCCAAGCAACCCATGCTGCCTCTGCGGATTTGAAGATGCGGTGAGTCCGATACTGCTCAGCGCCAGGTTTTGGGGCCACTGCGCAGCCCAACGCGGGGCAAGCCCGCTCGCCACACGTGCACTAAAAAACCTGAGCCGTTGCTACCAACTGCCGGACGCCCCGCCGCCGCCACTGGAGCCACCGCCGCCGGATGAGCTGCTGCTGGAACTGGAGCTGCTGGAGCTCGAACTCGAGCCACCGCCCGAAGACCCCGAGCCGCCGCTGGTCTTGCCAAAGATGAACAGCGCCGCAAACGAGGCAATCGGGAACGCGAACAGCCAGCCATCACGGCCGAGTTCCAGTAACACCCCCGCCGCCACATACACCCCCACCGCCGCCAACAGCCGCGCGATAAAACCCACGCGGCTCTGCTTCCAGGCATCCTTCATGATCACCAGCAGCACCAGGTACAGCCCCAGCACCACCAGCGCGCCCAGTGGAAAGACCAGCCAGTGGATGAAGTTGACATCGGCATAGCGCTGATCAACCACCACCAAGCCCAGGATGTAGGCCAGCAGCCCGATCACGCCGTAAAACACCGAACGCGCCATCCACAATGCGCCGAAGGTCGCGCCGCCGATCAGCAGGGTCAATGGCAGCACCAGCAGGAACATCAGCCAATCGCGGCCCCCGCCAAAAATCGCCAATAACACGGTGACCGCTACCGCGGCAATCAAGGCACGGCGCCAGTGCAGCTTGCCGGCGCTGATCAGCACACCGCCCAGGGCGCCGATAACAAACGCCAGCGCTATCGCAATGAACTGGGGGTTGATCCCTGGCCCGGCTATTGTGGGCAGGTTGCCGCCGTCCACCAGCACCACCAGGTCGCTGACGCCTTGGGAGACGCCACCGACGAAATCACCCTGGCGGAAGGCCGGGGTGATGTGTTCTTCGATGATGCGGTGCGCGAGCAAATCGGTGACCGTGCCTTCCAGGCCATAGCCCACCTCAATGCGCACCTTGCGGTCTTCCTTGGCCACCACCAGCAGGATGCCGTCGTTGACGTCCTTGCGTCCCAGCTTCCAGGCGCGGAACAGTTGGTTGGCGTAGTCCTCGATGCTCACGCCGCCGGTGGTCGGCACCAACAGCACGGCCACTTGTGAGCCTTTGCGCTGCTCAAGGTCGGCCAATTGGGTTTTCAGACGGGTGGTGGTCGAGGCGTCCAGGGTGTTGGTGAGGTCGATCACCCGCTGGTCGAGGGCGACGCCAATCGGTGAAATGTCTGCCTGGGCGGTGCCTACCAGGCCCAAGACCACCAGTGCCACCAGACTCAAGACGGACTGCCGCAGAATCGCCATCATGTTTGTTACCTGAAGTTTCTTCCTGAAGGCGGCGACTTTACCTTATCCGCGCTATATCGCGTGACCCCGCGCCGTTGACTATCTAAACTCCCTGCACGCATAGCAAAACGCCATAACGGGAAGCCCATGGACCTACGCCACCGTAACAATGTCAGTGTGATGGGCAACGGCCGCTCGACCCTGGTGTTTTCCCACGGCTTCGGCTGCAACCAGGCCATGTGGAACTACCTGGCACCGCAATTTTCCGAACGTTTCCGCGTGGTGATGTATGACTTGGTGGGCGCCGGTCTGTCGGACCTCAGTGCGTTCGACAAGACCAAATACAGTGCCCTGGACGGCTACGCCCGTGATTTGAACGAAATCATCGACGCCTTCGCGGTAGGCCCGGTGATCCTGGTGAGCCATTCGGTGAGCGCCATGATCGGCACACTCGCCGACCGCCAGACCCCCGGCCGCATTGCCGCCCACGTCATGATCGGCCCCTCGCCGCGCTATATCGACGCCGACGGCTATGTCGGCGGCTTCAAACTGGCGGATATCCAGGACCTGCTCGACACCCTCGACAGCAACTACCTCGGCTGGTCCAGCGCCATGGCCCCGGTAATCATGGGCGCGCCTGGGCAACCGGCGTTGAGCGAGGAATTGACGGACAGTTTCTGTCGCACCGAACCTGAGATCGCCAAGCAATTTGCGCGAGTGACGTTCATGTCGGACAACCGCCAGGACGTGATCGGCCTGGCCACTCCGGTGCTGATCCTGCAATCGAGCGACGACCTGATCGCCCCCGTGGCCGTGGGCGAATACCTGCACAGCGTGTTGCCCAACAGCATCTATTGCCTGGTGGACAACGTCGGCCATTGCCCGCACATGAGCGCGCCGCAAGCGTGCGCGGCGGCGATGGAAAGCTTCCTGGCGCCGTGGACGGCCGCCCATGCCGGCTGAGTTGTTTGACAGTGCCGCCTGCGCCCTCGCTGTGACGGCTGAGGATGGCACGATCCTGCAAGCCAATACGCGTTTCAGCGAGTGGCTGGGGTTCAGCACCACGGAGCTGTGCGGTAAGCGCTTCCAGGATTTGCTGACCATGGGCGGGCGGATCTTCCACCAGACCCACCTGGCGCCGATGCTGCGCCTGCGTGGCAGCGTCACCGAAGTGAAACTCGACATGCTGCACCGTGACGGCCACAAGCTGACCGTGCTGCTCAACGGCATCAAGCGCGAGCAGGACCACGGTGCGGTGTACGACCTGGCGCTGTTCGGCACCACCGACCGCGACAAGTACGAGCGCGAGTTGCTCAATGCACGCAACTTTGCCGAAGCACTGTTGCAGGAAAAGACCGCCACCGAACTCGCGCTCAAACTGGCCCAGGCCGAATTGAGCGAGGCCTATGCCATCGCCCAGCGCCGGGCGCTGTTTGCCGAGCAGATGGTGGCGATTGTCAGCCATGACTTGAAGAACCCGCTCACGGCCATTCGCATGGCCTCGGATTTTCTCAACCGTGGCGAACGCACTTCCAAGGAACGCCAACTGCTCGGGCACATTGGCCAGTCGTCCGAGCGTGCCCAGCGCATGATCGCCGACCTGCTGGACTTCACCCAGGCGCGCGTCGGCCAGGGCATTACCATCAAGGCGGCGCCGTTGGACCTGCATGAGGTGATTCATCGGGCCGTGGATGAACTGCGCGTGGCGTTTCCCACGGCAACGTTGACGCATCTCGCCGAGGGCAGTGGCGAGGCTTGCCTGGACGCCGACCGCGTTCAGCAGATCATTGGCAACCTGGTGGCCAACAGCGTGGCGTATGGCGACCTGCAACGGCCGATCACCGTCACGTCACGGCTGGGACAGGATAGCTGCGAAGTCTCAGTACACAACCACGGCAAGGTAATCCCCGAAGCCTTGCTCGCCGAACTGTTCGAACCCATGACCCGTGGCACCGACCAAGGCAGTGATGTGCGCAGCGTCGGCCTCGGCCTGTATATCGTGCGCGAATTGGCCAAGGTGCATGGCGGCGACGTGGCCGTGAGTTCCTGTGCCACGGGCGGCACCACGTTTACCGTAAACTTTCAGCCTATATAGGCGCTACCCTGCATCACCGGCTCGACGCTGCCCGTCAGTACCACCCCGCCGTCGCCCGCCCAGTGCACGGTTACCGTGCCGCCGTCGCAATGCACTTCGACGGTATCGTCCAGCAGCCCACGACGAATGCCATTGACCACCGCACCACAGCAACAGGAACCCGAGCCCAACGGCACGCCGCCGCCGCGCTCCCAGATGCGCAGGCGGATGTGGCTACGATCAAGCACCTGCACGAAATGCACATTGGTCTTGGCCGGGAACAACGGGTGAATTTCCAGCGCCGGGCCCAAGGCCGCCACGTCGACAGCCGCGATATCGTCCACAAAAAAGGTGCAATGCGGGTTGCCCATGCTGCACGCCGCCGGGTTGCCATCGATGGGCAAGGTGCGGGTGTCCAGGGCCTCGGCCAGCGGCACGGCTGACCAGTCCAGCGACGGCTCCCCCATGTTCACCGACACCTGCCGCCCGGCTGCCCGCACACAGGTCAGCAAGCCCCGATCGGTACGCAGCACCACCGAGTCCGTGCCGGCTTCATGCATCAAGCGATCAGCCACGCCACGGGTGGCGCTGCCGCAGGTGGCCAGCGGCGTGCCGTTGGGGTTCCAGAACTTGATGCGCGCCGCGGCGTCGTCACAATCGAGCAGCACAGCCAGTTGGTTGAAACCGATACCGGTGTGGCGGTTGCCGAGTTGGCGGGCGATTTTCGCGGTGATCGGATCGTCCAGGCCACGGCGGTCGATGATGATGAAGTCATCGCCATGAGCGTGCATTTTTACAAACGGCAGGGGCATGGGCTGTCCTGTGGTCGACCGGTGAGGAACTGAAGGATACCCTGAACCGGCCCAACCTTATCGAGAGCCCCCCATGCTAATTGTCTTCAGCGGACTGCCCGGCACCGGCAAGACCACCCTGGCCCAGGCACTGGCACGCCAGATCGGCGCGGTGTATCTACGCATTGATGTGATTGAGCAGGCGATCCGTGATGCGGGCGTGCTGGCGGGCGATGTGGGCGCCAGCGGTTATGGGGTGGCGAATGCTTTGGCGTTGAGCAACCTGCAATTGGGGCAGATGGTGGTGGCTGACTGCGTGAACCCGGTCAGGGAAAGCCGGGAGGCATGGAAGACAACGGCGGCAATGGCCGGTGTGGCGTTGCTGGATATTCGGGTGATTTGTTCTGACCGGCAGGAACATCAACGGCGGGTGGAGACCCGAACGGGGGATATTCCCGGCCTGGTTCCACCCAGTTGGGAGTCGGTGTTGGCGCATGAGTACGAAGACTGGGATGAAATACCGCTGACGGTCGACACGGCCTTCACGGCGCCAGATCAGGCAATGGCGGTGATTTTGACGGACCTCACCGCTATGGCGAACTAAGTCTCTCTGTAGTGAGCGGGCTTG
>NZ_JACART010000101.1:0-572 GCF_013386445.1 Pseudomonas sp. P7759 | reverse complement strand
AGCAACTGGCCAAGGACGAAGGCCTGACCCTGCGTGAAGTGGCCCTGCGCTTCTCGCGCCCCAAACGCGATTTTGTCGGCACCCCGGAGCAAGTCGCCGATGCGATACAGACCTGGTTCGAAACCGGCGCCAGTGATGGCTTCATCATCAATTCGGTCCTGCCGGATGGCTTGCAGTACTTCACCGAGCTGGTGGTGCCGGTGTTGCAGCAACGCGGCCTGTTCCGCACCGACTACAGTGGCCAGACCCTGCGCGACAACCTGGGCCTGGCGGTGCCGGTCAACCGCTACAGCGTCGCCGCCGAGGTTGAAGAGCAGCAGGAGGCGCTGGCATGAGTGAATCCCTCAACCGTCAGTTGGCCGACTTGCACGCCGAGCGCGTTGCGACCTGGGCGCCGGAGTCGCTGAAGATCAATATCGACCAGCGCCAGCGCCTGGTGGATGAAGCGCGACCCGACGACTACGTACAGGTGGGCGACGAACTGGACCCGTTCACCCTGCTCACCGTAGAAGGCGGCGAGTTGAACCGTGAGCTGCTGCTGGCCGACGGCCCGGCGGTGCTGGTGTTCTTCC
>NZ_JACART010000100.1:0-1541 GCF_013386445.1 Pseudomonas sp. P7759 | reverse complement strand
TGATGCGCTGGCCGAAATAGCAATACAGGCAGCCGCTGGCGAATTGCAGCAACAGGAACGTCAGCCCGAGGATGGCAATGTCCACCGTCGAACGGCTCTCCCCGGTCCCGGCGAACTGGGGGAACACCGCGCTGAACATGATGAGGGTCTTGGGGTTGGAAAATCCGGTCAGCAAACCCTTGCCGAACAGGTTGCGCGCCGCTTCAACATGGCCGCTCCGTTCAATCACCACGCCGCTGCTGGTCCACTGTTTGTAGGCAAGGTGCAGGATGTACGCCACGCCGACCACCTGGATACCCAGGGTGATCACCGGGTAGCCCCTGATCAACTCGGAAAAACCCACGGCAAAAATCAGGATCGAGATCAGGTACGCCACACTGGCGCCGATCTGTGCCGGGATTGAACGGCGCAGCCCGTCACGCACCCCCAGGCTTAATAGCAGCAGGGTCATGGGGCCAGGGCTGAAGGTCATGGTGGCGCAAAACAGCAGGAAATACAGGAACGAGGAAAGGGTTAACGCGCTTGTCATGGCCGGGGACCTGGGGGATGGAGCCCGCAGTCTAGGCAGTTGGCATTGCGCAAGGCAGGTAAAGTGAGGCCTAATTCGCCCTGACTTTACCGGTAAAATCACCAGCAAAGATAAGGAAGTCGCGTGTTCGTATCGGCCATCGCCTTTGTAGAAGGTGCGCCCAAGGTGCAACAGATTGTCGAGGCGTTCAGCCAGGCCATCGAAAACGGCGAATGGGCGCCCGGCAGCAAATTGCCCTCGGTGCGCGCACTGACCGAGACCCTGGGCGTAAGCAAGTTCACCCTCAATGAGGCCCTTGACCGCCTGCGCGGGCGCAACCTGCTCACGTCCAGTCAAGGCCGTGGCTATTTCGTGGCGATAGACCACCCAAGGCCGACAACTTCGAACTGGGTTGATCTGCTGCCTCAGGACCTGCTCAGCGTATTGCGCCGCCCTCTCGCCACCGTCTACGGCGACCTGCGCCCCGGCGGCGGCCACCTGCCGGAAACCTGGCTGGACAGTGAAGCCCTGCGCCAAACCTTGCGCAGCGTGGTGCGTGCGCCGTCACTGCGCATCGCCAGCCTGGGCACACCGGCCGGGTTACTGCCGTTGCGCCAGGCCCTGCAGCAGAAGCTGCATGGCGAGGGCCTGTCGGTGTCGGTGGAACAGATCATCACCACCCCCAACACCGTGCAAGGCCTGGACATGTTGATGCGCCTGCTGGCACGTCCCGGCGACACGGTGCTGCTCGATGCACCGTGTTATTTCAACTTCCACGCCAACCTGGCCCTGCACGGGGTCAAGGTGGTGACGATCCCACGGCGTCCCGACGGTTTTGACTTCACGGCCCTCGAACACCTGCTGGCCGAGCATCGCCCCAGCCTGTACCTGACCACCAGCGTGTTGCACAACCCCACCGGCCACTCGTTCAGCCCCGGCCAGGCGTTCCGCCTGCTGCAACTGACCCAGCAGTACCACTGCCATATCATCGAGGACGACCTCTACGGCGACCTGCACCCCAACCCGCCGCCGC
>NZ_JACART010000099.1:0-1854 GCF_013386445.1 Pseudomonas sp. P7759 | reverse complement strand
GATCGACTTGAAGTCGATCTGTCCGTCACCCAGTGAACGGAAACGTCCTGGGCGCTCCACCCACCCCTGGTACCCCCCATAGACGCCGGAGCGCGCGTCGGGACGGAACTCGGCGTCCTTGACGTGAAACATGCGTATACGGTCGTGATAACGGTCGATAAACCCCAAGTAGTCCATTTGCTGAAGTAACAAGTGGCTGGGGTCATAGAGGATCGCTGCGCGGGGATGATGATTGACGGCTTCAAGGAAACGCTCGAAGGAGGCGCCGTCATGCAGGTCTTCACCGGGATGAATTTCGTAGCACAGGTCGACACCGGCCGCATCGAAGCAGTCGAGGATCGGCAGCCAGCGCTTGGCCAGTTCGGCAAAACCTTGCTCCACCAACCCTGCAGGGCGCTGCGGCCACGGGTACATATAGGGCCAGAGCAAGGCCCCGGAAAACGTTGCGTGTGCGGTCAGGCCCAGACGCTGGCTGGCGCGCGCCGCCAGTTTCAATTGCTCGATTGCCCACTCGGTGCGCGCCTGGGGCTGGCCGCGCAAATGCGCCGGGGCGAAGTCATCGAACAAGACATCAAAAGCCGGATGCACGGCCACCAACTGCCCTTGCAGATGGGTGGACAGCTCGCTGATTTCAACCCCGGCGTTGGCGCACACGGCCTTGAGTTCATCGCAATAGCTCTGGCTTTCGGCTGCACGTTCAAGGTCGATGTAACGCGTGCCAAGGGTCGGCAGCTGAATGGCTGTGTAGCCCTGGGAGGCTGCCCACTGGGCGATATTGGCCAGCGAGTCAAAAGGTGCCTCATCGCTGATGAACTGCGCCAGAAAAATCCCGGGGCCGCGCAGACCGTTCGAGTTCGCAATGGATGGTTGAGGTTTCATGGGTTGCACTCCAGCGGGGTCCATTTGGCATCGCTGGTGTGACTGGCGATGGCCGCTTCGATAAAGGCCATGCCGCGCAGGCCCACCTCAATCCCCGGAACACCCGGTGCGGTGTGGCCTTCAATCTCGCCGCGAATGGCCTTGGCAAAATCGCCATACAGATTGGCCATCGCTTCCAGGTAGCCCTCGGGATGGCCGGCGGGCAAGCGCATGCGCTGGGTCGCGGCTTCGCACAACCACGGTTGCCCGATGCCGGAGCGCAAGACGCGCATCGGTTGGTCGAGTGAGCGATGAATCAGGCTGGCGGGTTGTTCCTGGCGCCATTCAAGGCCGCCCTTGTCACCGTAGACCCGAATACTCAGCGGGTTCTCTTCCCCCGCACACACTTGGCTGGCGGTCAGCACGCCAGTGGCACCCTGCGCCATCTTGAACAGCATGGCGCAATCGTCGTCCAACTGACGGCCGTCCACATGCACACCCAGGCTGGCGCAGAGGTGGGTAACGGTTTGGTCAGCCACAAACTCTGCCAGGGAAAAGGCATGGGTGCCGATATCGGCGATGCAGCCGCCCACCCCGGACAGTTCCGGCTGCCCACGCCACTCGGCCTGTTTGTTGCCCTGCCCGGCCACATCCTGGCTGAGCCAGCCTTGGGGATACTCCACCAGGACCTTGCGTACTGCGCCGATCACGCCGCTGCGCACCATCTCCCGCGCTTGCCAGACCATCGGATAGCCCAGGTAGGTGTGCGCCAGCCCATACAGTCCGACACTGCTGTTCAGTCGGGTTTCAAGGCCTCGCAGTTCAGCCAGACTCAACGCTGCGGGCTTCTCGCTGAACACATGGAAGCCTGCGGTAAGTGCCTCGCTGGCCACCGGCGCGTGAAGATGATTAGGGGTAACGATTACCAGCAGCTCCATGCGCTGCTCAGCGGGTAACGCACGCTCGGCGTCAAGCATCAATTGCCAGGTGCTGTAG
>NZ_JACART010000010.1:0-111349 GCF_013386445.1 Pseudomonas sp. P7759 | reverse complement strand
TCACTCCCCTCTCCCCCAACCAACACCCGATTCCCCGGATCCGTAATATCAAACACCTGCAGCGCACACGCCGCACGGTTGAGCCGGAACTGGAACTCCACCAAATACACCTTGGCCTTTTCCGGGCTGAACGTGTTCATCACCGGCCCGCAGCTGTAGTAAATCCCATTGCCCTGGCTTCTCGCCGAGCTGGACACGGTGAGTTTCTTGCCAGGGTCAGCCTGAATCTCCAATTGTGGAAACCGCTTGAAGCCCGCACTCGCCACCGTCTGGTTGACCTTGGCAATCCAGTTGAAGACTTTCCCTTCACCGGTATCCATCACGGTGCCGAGGGTTTCCAGGCGTTGGTCGGGGTCGCCTTCGCGGCGGATGGCGAATTCGACGGGGTTGGTGCCGCCGGTGGCCTTCATGATGACCTTGGCGTGCTCCGCATCCACGGCCACGGTTTTCTGGCGCAGTTGGATGCCGTCCTTGAGCAGGCTGGGCGAGGAGTCGCGTTGGTTGGATTGGCAGGCGCACAGGGCCAGGGTAATGAGGGAGAGCAGTGCAATTCGTTTCACGGTGAGATGTCCTTATCAGTGAATAGGTGTGATGACTGGACCGGCTTTTAAACATAATGTTCCGCGCCAGCAACACGGTCACTTGGGCTGAAAGGTCTCAAGGTACGCCAGAATGTTTTCAATCTTCTCCTGATCACTGATGCCCCAGAAGATCATCCGCGTGCCACTCACCACTTTCTTCGGCGCCTCGATGTAGGCGGCAAGTTTGTCCCGGGTCCAGACCACGCCGGAGTTTTTCATCGCGTCGGAGTACTGATAGTCCGTGGTGGTCCCGGCGGGCCTTCCGATGATGCCGTTGAGCTCCGGCCCGAACCCACCTCGCGCACCTTCGCCGATGCTGTGGCAACCGCCGCAGGTCTTGGTGAAGAGCTTGCCGCCGGCCTCGGCGTCACCGGCTGCGAAGGCAGGGCTTGTGGTGAGGGTCAGGGCGAGGGTCATCAAAGCACGGTACTTCATGGGGACTCCATTTCTAGATCAGTTCTGGAACCAAAGGGTTGCGGATAAACATATCAATCCTTGAGCACGTAGAAGCGAGCCCTGCACTTTACCGGATAGCACCTCTGAAACGACCATCCATCGCCCCATAGATATCCAATCGAACCTATATAGACGTGTTCTACTCCACCTTAATGAACCCTGATGGTGGAGTAAGGATCATGGCTCAGCCATCGATTTTAGTGTTGGAAGACGACGAGATCATTCGATCGTTAATGGTGGATGTACTGGAGGATTTCGGCGCCGTGGTGACGTCGTTTCCTTCGGCGGATGAAGGGATGATTTACCTGGAACGGGGCGATGACCCGGTGGACTTGATTGTCAGTGATATCCAAATGCCGGGTTTGCTCAATGGTTATGACTTGAGCCGGGTAGTGGCGCATCGTTGGCCGAGCGTCCCGGTGGTGCTCACCTCGGGTAACACCAAGTTGGCGGCTCAGTTAGGGGGATCGGTGCGCTTCCTGCCCAAGCCGTGGAGCAGCGAACATTTGATCGAATGCGTGCAAACCGCGTTGACCCAACAGGGGTTGTCCATGCATTAATGGCGTTGAGACATCGCTTTAACCGAACTTCGCGGCAAGCGCTGCGGTCATTAATGAAGCAAGGAGCGACTTTTCTGATCCGCTGGTCAGCCTTTTCGCCTTGTGCGTACAGATGAAGGCTTTGAGGTGTGTAGAATCGTCGCCCATTTCCACGCGTCATTCATGGCCGAAAGGCCCACAGCTCG
Organism: Pseudomonas sp. P7759; assembly: GCF_013386445.1. Taxonomy (NCBI): domain Bacteria; kingdom Pseudomonadati; phylum Pseudomonadota; class Gammaproteobacteria; order Pseudomonadales; family Pseudomonadaceae; genus Pseudomonas; species Pseudomonas sp. P7759. The sequence continues at coordinate 109,567 of NZ_JACART010000010.1, read as the reverse complement.
AGCTCATTGAATGCATTCACAGGCCCATGACGTTGGTGCGCCCTCATTGCTGGAGGCGTTGCGCACAGGTACCGCCCTGCTGCATGTAGCGCTGGAAAAGCGCCTGCCGTTTTTCACCGAGCGCCTGGATGCCGATTGGTATCAGCGCCTGGTCCAGGCGTATTACGGTTTTTATGGGCCAGTCGAGTCGGCACTGTACGCCAGTGGCTTGATTCCTAATGGCTACGACTGCGCGTTGCGTGTGAAAACACCGACGCTGCTAGGTGATCTCAATGCCCTAGGCCTGGATGACCGAGCTGTCGATACCCTGCCCCGTTGCCTTGAACTCCCCACGTTCGACACTCCCGCTGCCTGCCTGGGCGCCTTGTATGTACTCGAAGGCGCGACCCTGGGCGGCCAAGTACTGCGCCGGGAAATGACCCAGCGCCTGAACGTGAATGCCGAAAACGGCGGTGCGTTTCTCAATATCTACGGGGTAGAGACCGGCCGACGCTGGAAAGACTTTCTTGATTACCTGGGCGACCAGCCACTCGACGCGCCAGCCAGACAGCGCGCCGTGGACGCTGCCCGATCAACATTCAGCTGCTTTGAGCAATGGCTCGACAGCCAGGAGGTACTGCTATGAAACCCGAAGATTTTGAAGAGCTGCTTGCCAACTGTGCCGACGAGCCCATCCGTTTCCCCGGCGCCATCCAGCCTCACGGTGTGCTGCTGACGTTGTCGGAGCCGGACCTGAACATCATCCAGGTCAGCGCCAACGTCGCCACGTTGTTCGGCCATGCCGCCGAAGCGTTGCTGGGCCAGCCACTGCACACGCTGGTAGGCGTAGAGCGCGCCAAGGCGGTTGCCGACATGGCGCAAAACAATACGTTTTTCGATGCGCCGCCCTTGCACGTCACGTTTAACGGCGCGGAATTCGAAGGTCTGCTGCATCGCCATCAGCAGGTGCTGGTACTGGAGTTCGAGCCGCTGCTCAAGGATTTCCGCCCACGGGCGCTGAATGGTCGCACCAGTGACCTGGGCAAAATGCTGCAGCGTTTGCAGTCGGCGAAAACCCTGCAAGCGCTGTACGAAATCAGCGTGAATGAAATCCAGGCCATGACCGGTTACGACCGGGTGCTCATCTACCGCTTCGAAGACGAAGGCCATGGCCAGGTGATCGCCGAAGCGTCGGCACCGTCCATGGAACTGTTCAACGGGTTGTTCTTCCCCGCGTCCGACATCCCGGAGCAAGCCCGTGAGCTGTATCGCACCAATTGGCTACGCATCATCCCGAACGCGGCCTACGAGCCTGTGCCCCTGCTGCCCAAGCTGCGTCCGGACACCGGCCAGCCGTTGGACTTGAGCTTCGCCACCCTGCGCAGCGTGTCGCCGATTCATTGCCAGTACATGCAGAACATGGGCGTGTTGTCGTCCATGAGTATCTCGCTGATGAAGGGCGACAAACTGTGGGGCCTGATCAGCTGCGGCAACCGTGAGCCGTTGCTGGTGCCCAATGACCTGCGCACGGCCTGCCAGACCATAGGCCAGGTGCTGTCGCTGCAAATCAGCGCCATGGAAGCCCTGGACCTGAGCCGTCAGCGTGAAGAGAAAGTCGAGGCCCTGGCCTTGCTTGATCAGGCGATGAAGCGCTCGGAAGCAAACGTGTTCGACGGCCTGGCACAGCAAGGTCAGGTGCTGATGGACCTGACCCTGTCCGGCGGCGTGGCGATCATTGAAGACAAGCAACTGCACCGCTACGGTAACTGCCCGGAGCCGGCGCAGATCCGTGCGTTGCACAAGTGGCTGCAAGAAGGTGGCGAGCCGGTGTTCTCCAGCCATAACCTGTCGTCGGTCTACCCGCCGGCCGCCGAGTTCCAGCAGGTAGCCAGTGGCGTGCTGGCCATGAGTCTGCCCAAGCCTGTGGATAACGGCGTGCTGTGGTTCCGCCCGGAAGTGAAAGAGAACATCAACTGGAGCGGCGACCCGAAAAAACCGCTGGACCTGGAAAACTCCGACGCCGGCCTGCGCCTTCGCCCACGCACCTCATTTGAAATCTGGAAAGTGGAAATGGCCGGCATCTCCACCAAGTGGAGCCATGGCGATCACTTTGCCGCCAACGATCTGCGCCGCTCGGCGCTGGAAAACGACCTGGCCCGCCAGGTGCTGCGCGAGCAACAAGCCGTGCGCGCCCGCGATGAGCTGGTGGCAGTGGTGTCCCACGACCTGCGCAACCCGATGACGGTCATCTCCATGCTGTGCGGCATGATGCAGAAGGCCTTCAGCTCCGATGGCCCACACACGTCGCGGCGGATTTCCTCGGCCATCGACACCATGCAACAAGCCGCCGGGCGCATGAACGTGCTGCTGGAAGACTTGCTCGACACCTCGAAAATCGAGGCCGGGCGCTATGTGGTACGGCCGGTGATCCTGGATGTGAGCCAGATTTTCGATGAGGCCTACTCGCTGCTGGCGCCCCTGGCGATGGAGAAAGGCATTGACCTGTCGTTCAACGCCGAGCCGGGCCTGCAGATCAATGCCGACCCGGAGCGCCTGTTCCAGGTGCTGTCGAACCTGATCGGCAACGCCATCAAGTTCACCCCGCGCCAAGGCAATATCGGTATCAGCGCCATGAGCAATGGCGAAGAAATCGTGTTCTCGGTGCGCGATTCCGGCGAAGGTATTGCGCCGGAACAGCTGCCCCATGTGTTCGACCGCTACTGGACACAGACGGAAAACAACCCGACTGGCAGCGGGCTGGGGCTGTACATCACGCAAGGCATTGTCCAAGCCCATGGCGGCAAGATTGTTGCCGAGAGTGAGGTGGGTCGCGGCAGTGAGTTCCGGTTCACGGTGCCGAAGGTGATCGACGACTCACATACCTGAATGAACGGCTCCGGGGGCTGATTGCTATTCTGTGAGAATCCGGTCGTCGGTGGTGAGCGGGCTTGTTGTGGTGAGCGGGCTTGCCCCGCTCACCACAAGATCCTCGCTTGCCAGTTTAAATGGGCAACACCACTACCGCCTCCAACCCTCCACCCTGGCGCTCGGCCAGGGTCAAGGTGCCGCCATGTTCCAGCACAATCGCCCGAGCGGTGGAGAGCCCCAAGCCGACACCGCCCGTGCTTTTGTTGCGTGACCCTTCAAGGCGATAGAACGGCAGGAACACCTGCTCACGATGCTCAACGGGAATGCCTGGCCCGCGATCCAGTACGCGAACCACCACCTCTCCATTCTTCTGCTGCAACTCGATCTGCGGCGCAGTGCCGTAGTGAATCGCGTTGTCCATCAAGTTGGTCATCACGCGCTTGAGGCCCAATGGCCGGCCGAAATACACCAGGCGCGGCGGGCCGCAAAAGGTCAGTTCGATGGCTTGGTCACGGTAGTCGTCGATCAGGGTTTGCAGTAATTCCGCCAGGTCCAGTTGGGTGGCTTGTTCCAGCCGGGCGTCATCGCGGAAAAACTCCAGAGCGGTGTTGATCATGGCCTGCATTTCGTCCACGTCGCGAAACAGCTTTTGCTGTTGATCGGCGTCCTCAATGAACTCACCGCGCAGCCGCAGGCGTGTCAGCGGCGCGCGCAAGTCGTGGGAAATGGCGGCGAGCATTTGGGTGCGGTCCTGGATGAAATGCCGCAACTGCGCCTGCATGCTGTTGAAGGCGAGGATCGCCTGGCGGATTTCGTGCGGGCCGACCGGCTCAATGGGCGGCGCCCGAAAGTCGGCACCAAAGCGCCGCGCGCCCTGAGTGAAGTGCTGCAGAGGTCGGGCCAGGCGACGGGTCGCGACCAGGGTGACCAGCGCGGTCGAGATCAGCACCAGCAGCACCACGATCAGGCTGCGTGCACCATCATCCAAACCCCAACTGCGCGAGGGCGCGCTGAACATCAGCCAGGAGCGGTCAGCCAATTGCACCAGCAGCGCGTAGCGGCCGTTGCCGTCGGGCCAGTCAGACGGTTCATACGCCTCCATCGGACGAGGTGGGCCCTGGAGCAGGTGCTTGAAGGCCTGCTCGCCCGAGTGAAAGTCGGGGCCGGCCAGAACGGGCAACCCCAAGGCCTGGCGCTGGGCGGCCCACACCACGCTGAACCCTTCGTCACCGACTGCTTGGGCCAGATGTGGACGTTGCGACGGTTCGCAGGCCTCGACCACGCGCACCACCACGGCAATCCTTTCCAGCAACCCGATTTCAGTCAGTGGGGGTCGGGCCCACACACCGGCCAATTGCACAAACAAGGCGTTGAACGCCAATGCAGTCAACATCGCAATCAGGATGGTCAAGGCGATCCAGCGGGCGACGGTATCACGTGGCCGCCTCATGATCGGGTCACGCTGGCGGTGAATTGGTATCCACCGTTGCGCACCGTGCGAATCATCGCCGGGCGCTTGGTATCGAATTCCAGCTTGCGGCGCAGGCGGCTCACTTGCACGTCAATGCTGCGGTCGAATGCATCATGACTGTGGCCACGCGCCAGGTTCAGCAATTGCTCGCGACTGAGCACCCGTTGGGGGTGTTCGACAAACACCAGCAGCAGGTCGAACTCGCCGGATGACAATGGGATCATCACCTGATCGGGCGAGCGCAATTCGCGGCGCGTGAGGTCCAGTTGCCAGCCGGCAAAACGGATCAGCGGGCGCGCGGCATCGCCCAAGGGCGGCCGGCTCTCCCCCGCCCGGCGCAACACCGCGCGCACTCGGGCCAGCAATTCACGCGCGTCGAAAGGCTTGCTCAGGTAATCATCGGCGCCCATTTCCAGGCCCACCACACGGTCGCTGAGTTCACCCATAGCGGTGAGCATGATCACTGGCGTGGCGTATTGCTGGCGCAGGCGCTGGCACAGCAGTAGGCCGTTGTCGCCGGGGAGCATCAGGTCGAGGATGATCAGGTCGGCGGGCTGGCGCTCCATGGCCGCCCACAGTTGGATGCCACTGGCCACGGTCTCGACCGTATAGCCGTGTTGCAGGAAAAATTTCTTCAGCAGGGCGAGGACTTCAAGGTCATCGTCCACGATCAACAGGTTGCTCACCGACGGTCTTCACTGGGCTGGGACAAGGTGTCATCTAAAACCATTCGGCGCGGCCCGTCATATATTTCAACCCTGCAATAAAACGTCAACCGCGCAATAAACCAGACATCTTTGCGCAAGGCCGCAATGCCAGCATCGGCCTCCCTTTTGCGGAGACTGTGCCCATGCGCTCGCTGACCTACCCCCAGCATCTGGCTCGCCAGGCCGTGCTGTTGTTGACTGTGTCTTACCTGACGGGCTGTGCGAGCCCGGCGCCCGTAACGCCCACCACGCAATGTGCACAGGTGAACTACCCGGTGTATGACCCGGCCGAACCGGTCAACCGGGGGGTGTTTGCCTTCAACCGTGCGGTGGACGACTACGCCCTGGCTCCCGTGGCTCGCGGCTACCGTTACCTGCCGGATTTTTTCCAGCAGGGTGTGCATAACTTCGCGAGCAACTTCAGCGAGCCGAAGGTGTTTATCAATGATCTGCTGCAAGGCAACCCGCGACGTTCGGTCAATACCCTGGGGCGTTTTGCCGTGAACACGACGATAGGCGTGGTGGGGCTGTTCGATGTATCCGACCGCCTGGGTATCCCGCGCCACACAGCGGACTTCGGCCAGACATTCGGCGTGTGGGGCATGGGCAGCGGCCCCATTGTTGAATTGCCCTTGTTGGGCACCAGCAATAGCCGGGACGCCGCGGGCAAGGTCTTGAGCTTCCTGGTCTCGCCGCTGGGCGACAGCGATACGGTACAGACCCTGGGCACCCTCAGCCTGGTCGGCGGTACGGTCGATACACGGGCATCGCTCTTGCCGCTTACCGACAGCCTGCAGAAGCTGCCGGATTACTACAGCGCGTTGCGTAATGTGGTAGCGGAAAATCGGGCGGCGTTTGTGCGGGAGGGCAAGCAAGGCGCTACATCTCCCGGCCTAGACAGTTGCGCGAATGGCGCCTCTGACGACTTTTGAAAAAAGGCGCCAACGCCAGTCATATCTTGCAGCAGCGCGTTTATAGCCGGTCCTTCTCACCCTCTATAGGTTTGGCCTCACTTCGCTGCGAAAGGCGAAGTAATCCTCTACTCCTATAGAAGGAAACATCCATGCTTAGCGCAATCAATCACTCACTGGGCAACTTTCAATACCCCCCACTGCAGCAGGATGATGCAGAGCCCCAGCGCAGGAAGCGCAGCATTGACGCAACACATACTCAACAGAGCGTCGCTGATCCTGAAAGCGCGGCCGGTAATGATCGGCGCCGTAAAACCGGAGGTGGGCTAGACAGCCTCGGTAGAGGCAATCTGCTTTAAACCGCATTAGACGAAGGGCAGTGCACGGCCCTTCGTACTCTCACTTAACAAAACCATGACATTCACTGGATTAATCTTGCCGGTTCAATCCAGCCTGGAAACCTCATCTGCATGCCGAACACCGACACACTGCCCGCCGTATTGGCCGGCCCACTGTTGCGACGCCTTGAACCACGGCGCCTGGTGTTGTGGCTGGTAGGGAGTCGAGCACTGGAATTGACGCTGGCATTGCCTACGCAAACACGGGTGATCTCGCCAGACGAGTGTCAAGTCGTACGCGTGGGTCGCCATGCTTTTATCCACCTGATTGATGTGCCGTTGGACGAAGCGCTGCCCCTGGACATGGCGATCAGCTACGACCTGCGGTTTGACAACACCGGCATCGCCGACTGGGCACCGCACCTGCTGTACGCCAACGCCCAACTCCCGAGTTTCGTTTTGCACAGCCGCATCCATCAATTGGTCCATGGCTCCTGCCGCAAACCCCACCACAGCGCCGATGAGGGCCTGCTGTGTGTCGACCGCCTGTTGGCCGATGCCCAAAGCCCGAGCGACCGCCCGGCCCTGCTGATGATGAGTGGCGACCAGGTCTACGCCGATGATGTGGCCGGGCCGATGTTGCGGGCAATCCATGCATTGATTGCGCGCCTGGGTTTGTTCGATGAGTACCTGGAGGGCGCGGTGGTCGATGACAGCGCCAGCCTCTATGGACACAGCGCCAGTTACTACCATCGCGCCGACTTGCTGCCTGCGCTGGACAGCAACGAAACCCTGCGCGAACGCTTCTTTGGCGGTGTGAAAAAGCCGATCTTCACCAGCAGCACCGCCGACAACCACCTGGTGACCTTTGCCGAGGTCATCGCGATGTACTTGCTGGTGTGGTCTCCAACGCCCTGGACGCTGATCACGCCTCAACCGCCGCATCTGAATGCAGAACGACAGCAGCGTTACGCCCGCGAACAAATACAAATAGATCGATTCCGCGACGGCCTGCCAGGCGTCGCGCGTGTCTTTGCCCACCTGTCCACCTTGATGATCTTTGATGATCACGACATCACCGATGACTGGAACCTCAGCGCCCAATGGGAAGAGACCGCCTACGGCCATCCCTTTTCCAAACGCATCATCGGCAACGCCCTGCTGGCTTACCTGCTGTGCCAAGGCTGGGGCAACCAACCGGATGCATTCGGCGAACTGGTCAGCCAGACCCAGGCGCTCACTGCTCAGCCTCAAGCCAACCATCTGGACGCCGCTGCGCAGGATGAACTGCTCGAAACACTGCTGAAATTTCAACGCTGGCACTACGTATTGCCTACCACCCCTGCCCTGGTGGTGCTCGATACCCGAACCCGCCGCTGGCGCAGCGAGTTCACCCTCAAGCAACCTTCAGGCCTGCTGGACTGGGAAGCCTTGAGCGAACTGCAACAGGAGCTACTGGACCACCCCTCGGCCATCATCGTCTCGCCCGCGCCGATCTTTGGCGTCAAGCTGATCGAGACGGTGCAGAAAGTCTTCAGTTGGTGCGGCCACCCCTTGCTGGTGGACGCGGAAAACTGGATGGCCCATCGCGGCGCTGCACAGGTGATCCTCAATATCTTCCGCCACTCACGCACGCCAGGTAACTACGTGATCCTCTCCGGTGACGTGCACTACTCGTTCGTCTACGAAGTGCTGATCCGCCATCGCAACGCCGGCCCCAGGATCTGGCAGATCACCAGCAGCGGCATCAAGAACGAATTTCCACCACGATTACTGGAGTGGTTCGACCGCCTCAACCGCTGGCTCTACTCACCCCGCTCGCCCCTCAACTGGTTCACGCGCCGCCGCACCATGCAGGTGGTGCCACATATTCCTGAGCATGCCGAAGCGGGCGAACGGTTATGGAATTCGGCGGGTATCGGCCAGGTGTTTTTCAATGAAAGAGGTCAGCCTGAAGCGATTTACCAGCACAATGCGGACGGAAAGGTGCCGACGAGGATGACGGCCCCAAAATAATAGCCTATAGCCATCAATCATAAGCCGTACATCTACCCTATTCAAAGCCTCCAGCCCCCGTTGTACAGTAGCCCCAGCCACGGAGTATCGGCGACAACAGTGGCAGGCTTCAGATGCCTGCCTACGCAAGGGATGCGCAGATGAACGATACCTCCGACAATAATCCGTTAAAGCAGGATTTCTCTCACTTCAACGCCGACATGCTGCACACCGTCCTGGAGCTGGTCAGCGACGGGATCTGGGACTGGAACGCCAATACCGGGTTCGTCTACCGCAACCCCGGCTGGTACGAAATGCTTGGCTATCATCGCCATGCACTGGAGAACAGCGTGTTCACCTGGGAGAACGTGATCCACCCGGATGACTACCCCGACGTGATGAAGGTGTTCGACGACTACATCCACCGTCGCGCCCCCCACTACCAGGCCGAGTACCGTTGCCGTAAAAAAGATGGCAGCTACCTGTGGATCGAAGACCGCGGCTACGTGATTGCGCGCAATGCGGATGGCTCGGTCGCGCGCATGGTCGGTGCCCATCGTGATATTCATCTGCGCAAATGCTCCGTCGAGCAGTTGGAACGGCGTAATCAGTCCCTTGAAGCGCTGGTGGCCGAACGCACGCGCGAGCTGTCGCGGGTCAATCAGCAGTTGCAACTACAGTTGGATGAAAATCGCTCCCTGGCCGAAAGGGATGCCTTGACCCTGGTCGCCAATCGTTACCGTCTGGAAAAAGTACTACAGGAAGAGTGCGAGCGCGCCCAGCGCTTTCGCCTGCCGTTGGCGCTGATCGCGATGGACGTCGATGACTTCAAGTCCATCAATGACCGATACGGCCACGGTGTGGGCGATCAGACGCTGGTGCAGGTGGTTGAATGCCTGCAAAGCTGTATCCGCCCAGGCGACCTGCTGGCCCGATGGGGCGGCGATGAATTTGTGCTGGTCTTGCCCAAAACCTCATTGGCGATCGCAAAATCAATGGCGGCTAGTATCCGTTTGAAGTTGAAAAACAGCCCGCACCGGGACGACTTCAAGGTCACCTTGAGCCTGGGCGTGGCCGAGCGTCAAACCGATGAGCCTCCCACTGCCCTGATCGCGCGCGCCGATCAAGCGTTGTATCGCGCCAAGGCAGCGGGGAAAGATGGGGTGTCCGAATGACACCCCAGTGTGTCAGCGAACCGGCGGCGCGTACTGGATGCCGCCGTTGTTCCACAGCGCATTAAGCCCGCGCTTGATCTTCAGCACACTGCCCTGGCCGATGTTGCGCTCGAACACTTCGCCGTAATTACCCACCTGCTTGACGATCTGCACCACCCAATCCTTGCGCAGTTTCAGGTCCTTGCCGTATTCGCCGTCCGCCCCCAGCAACCGCGCGACATCCGGGTTCTTGGTGGTCTTGGCCTGCTCTTCGACGTTCTGCGAGGTGATGCCCATTTCCTCGGCATTGAGCATCGCGAACAGGGTCCATTTGACGATACTGAACCACTCGTCATCGCCTTTGCGCACCAACGGCCCCAGCGGTTCCTTGGAAATCACTTCCGGCAACACCACGAACTCATCCGGGTGGGCCATCTTGATGCGCTGGGCGTAGAGGCCCGACTGGTCGGTAGTCAGCACGTCGCAACGCCCGGCTTCAAGGCCCTTGGCGCTTTCATCAGCGGTGTCGAAGGTGATCGGCGTGTACTTCATGCCATGGGTGCGGAAGTAATCGGACACGTTGAGTTCGGTGGTGGTGCCGGCCTGGATGCACACGGTGGCGCCGTCCAGTTGCTTGGCTGCGGTGACGCCCAGTTTGTTGTTCACCAGGAAGCCGATGCCGTCGTAGTAGGTCACGCCGGTGAACACCAGGCCCATGCCCGAATCACGGGAACTGGTCCAGGTGGTGTTGCGTGAGATCAGGTCGATTTCACCGGATTGCAGCGCGGTGAAGCGTTCCTTGGCGGTCAACTGGGTGAATTTCACTTTCGACGCATCGCCGAAAACAGCCGCTGCCACGGCGTGGCACACGTCCACATCGATACCGGTCATCTTGCCCTTGCTGTCCGGTACGCCGAAGCCCGGCAGCCCGTCACTGACGCCACACTGGATAAAGCCTTTTTTCTGGATGGCGTCCAATGTCGCGCCAGCCTGGGCGGTGCTCGCCAAGCCCAGCACGGCAGTGGCACCGATGGCGGCCAAAGTAGTTTTGAATGGGTTCATGCAAGGCGCTCCCTGTCATTCCTTATTATTCGGCGCTCCACAGCCCGCGCCGGTTTATAGTGCTGCCGGGCAGTATCAACGGCTTTGCGCCACTGCTACAAACGACCTTTAGGCAAAGGCTCCTTCCGATTTGGAATGAAGTGCATGATTTCAAAACGCTTGACCCCTTCGATGACGGCCTTGCAATGCTTCGAAGCCGCCGCCCGCCATTTGAGTTTCACTCGCGCCGCCGAAGAGCTGCACCTGACCCAGAGTGCGGTGAGCAAGCAGGTGGCGCAGCTGGAAGAGATGCTTTGCCATAATCTTTTCGAACGGGTGCGCCAGCGTTTGTACCTGTCGCCAGCGGGCTCGCTGTACCTGGCCGAAGTACACAAGATCCTCACCCAAGTGGATATCTCCAGCCGCTACATCCTCACCTACGGTGGCGAGACCGAGGTGCTGCGCATCGCCACCCAGCCCACCTTCGGTGACCGCTGGCTGGTGCCCAAGCTGAAGGACTTTGCGGCGAAACATCCGAATATTCATTTGGACGTGCGCAACGAGCTGGAGCCTTTCGACGTGTTGCAGGCCAAGGCCGATATCGCGTTTTTCTTCGGCCAGGGCTCATGGCCGGGGGCGACCTGCATCGAGCTGTTCCGTGAAGCGGTGGTGCCGGTGTGTGCACCTGGATTCGTCGCCGACGGCAGCGATGCCTCGTCGCGCCACACCTTGCTGCAATGCACCTCGCGCCCGGAAGCCTGGCACGAATGGTTCCTGGAACAGGGCCTGCATTCGCAAAACAGCTACCATGGGCCGCGTTTCGACACGTTCTACATGTGCATCCGCGCAGCACAATCAGGCTATGGCGTGGCGCTGGTGCCGCAGTATCTGGTGGCGGATGAATTGGCCCAGGGCAGCCTGATGATTCCCTGGCACTATGCGATGCCCAGCAGCGGCGCGCACTTCATCGCCCATGCCGAACATGCCGGCGAGATTCCCAAGGTGAAAGCCTTCCTCAACTGGATGGTGGAGTACGTCGGCACACATCCCGACTTTCAGTCATGACCCGGCGACTTTATTTCGTTTGCGGCAAGGGCGGGCGCCCGGCTTAGATAAAAACAAGCCCGTCACTGCCGAGTCCCCGATTCATGAGCCGCGAAACCATCAGCCAGTCGATTTCCATCGTTCACCCCATCAGCCTCAGCCACGGCAAAAACGCCGAGGTCTGGGACACCTCGGGCAAACGCTATATCGATTTTGTCGGCGGCATTGGTGTGCTCAACCTCGGTCATTGCCACCCCGGCGTGGTCGAAGCCATTCGTGACCAGGCGACTAAGCTGACCCACTACGCGTTCAACGCAGCACCTCACGCGCCTTACATCGAGCTGATGGATCGTCTTACCGCATTTATCCCGGTGGACTACCCCGTCAGCGGCATGCTCACCAACAGCGGCGCGGAGGCGGCGGAAAACGCGCTGAAGATCGTGCGCGGCGCCACCGGCCGTACCGCGGTGATCGCGTTTGATGGCGCCTTTCACGGCCGTACTCTGGCCACGCTCAACCTGAATGGCAAGGTCGCGCCCTACAAACAAAAGGTCGGGGTACTACCCGGCCCTGTGTATCACCTGCCTTACCCCAGCGCCGATAACGGCGTGACCTGCGCCGAGGCGCTGAAGGCCATGGACCGCCTGTTCAGCGTTGAAATCGACGTCAACGACGTGGCCTGCTTCATCATCGAGCCGGTGCAGGGCGAAGGCGGGTTCCTGGCGCTGCACATCGAATTCGCCCAGGCGCTGCGGCGCTTTTGCGACGAGAACAACATCCTGCTGATTGCCGATGAAATCCAATCGGGCTTTGGCCGTACCGGCGAGCGTTTTGCTTTCTCGCGCCTGGGGATCGAGCCGGACTTGATCCTGCTGGGTAAAAGCATCGCCGGCGGTGTACCGCTGGGCGCCGTCGTGGGGCGCAAAGCGTTGATGGACAATCTGCCAAAAGGTGGCCTGGGCGGCACGTACTCCGGCAATCCCATCGCCTGTGCAGCAGCGCTGGCAACGCTGGATGCAATGACCGATGAACACCTGAAAACCTGGGGCTCACAGCAGGAAGAAGCCATCGTCAGCCGTTATGAGGCCTGGCGTGCACAAGGCCTCACACCCTACCTCGGCCGCCTGACGGGCGTTGGTTCCATGCGCGGTATCGAACTGGCCAACGCCGACGGCACACCCGCGCCGAAACAGCTGGCCCAACTACTCGGCCTGGCGCGGGACGCCGGCTTGCTGCTGATGCCCAGCGGCAAGTCGCGGCACATTATCCGCCTGCTGGCACCGCTGACCATTGAGCTTGCGGTGCTGGAGGAAGGCCTGGACATTCTCGAGGCCTGCCTCAAACAGTTGGACTAGTAACGCGCATCGACAGGTTTACCGCCGTTCGGCCAGTCCTTGACCTTGTCCGGGAAATCCGGGCGCGGTTGGCCGGAGAAATACGCCGCCACGTCTACCGCGTCCTGGTCCGACAAACCGCCCTGCCCCAACGGGAATTTCTCATGGAAGCCAATCGGCATGTTACGTTTGACGAACGCCGCCGCCGTGTAGGTGCGGGCCATGCCAGCACCGATGTTGAACGATTGATCGCCCCACAGCGGCGGGTAGATCAGTTCGCCATCGGCCCGTGCCAGGCCCTGGCCGTTGTCGCCATGGCACACCGCGCATTGCTTGGCGTAGACCTGTTTGCCATTGGCCAGGTCCGGCTTGATCGCCGGGTCGACCTTGCCCACGCCGCGCCCGGCCACCTTGTCTTCGGGGCGGGTGTTGTTTTTCATCCAGTCGAAGTAGGCAACCATCGCTTGCATGTCCGCCGATTGCGGCGGCAGGGGTTTGCCATTCATCGAGCGGCGCAAGCAACCATTGATGCGCTCTTCCAGGGTCACCACCTTGCCCGCGCGCGGTGCATAGCTGGGGAAAAACGCCGAGACGCCCACAAACGGCGAGCCATCCGCCACCGTGCCAGCGTTGAGATGGCAACTGCTGCAATTGAGTGAATTGCCGACGTTGTCGGGCAGCAGCTCTTTGGTTTGCAGGTGCAGGCGCATACCTCGAACCACCTGGTCGGCGTTGAGCGCCGCAAGCAACTCGGCCAGGCGCGGGGTTTCGAAGGCCGACGAATCGGTGGTAGCTGGGTTGAGTTGGTCGCGCAGTTTCTTCACCTGGACAGCGCTGATCGGCGTGCCTTCGTTACCCCAGCGGGTGCGCACGAAGCTGAGGATTTCGGCGATTTCCTGATCCTTCAAACGGGCGAAACCCGGCATGGTGTAGACCCGTGGGTGCGTCGCCGTTTGTGCGGTTTCCCAGCCCGTCAGGGTGATGTGCAACAGTGACGTCGGGTTGCTGGACGCAATGCTCGGGTTGCCGGCCAGGGGTGGGAACAGACCTTTCACGCCCGCACCATCGCTGCGGTGGCAGTCGCTGCAGAACTGCATGTACCCGAGGCCGCCACGGCTGGTGAACAGATCCGCCGGTGGCGTGGCAGGCGCCAGGGCCACGGACGGCATGGGCAGGTCGTCCTTGCCGGGCGGCAGCGACTTCAGATAGCTAGCGATGGCGGTCAGGTCATCATCGCTGAAGTGTTGGGTGCTGTGGTGAATCACATCGGCCATGTTGCCGGCGACCGTGGCAAAGCGGTTCTGCCCGGTCTTGAGCAGTTGCACGGTGTCTTCCACCGTCCACAGGTTGCGCAGGCTCAGGGCACGCCAATGCTCGACGGTTTCTCCGGCCAGGTAATGCTGGCCGCTGGAGCCTTCGTCGCTCAGGGCTTTTTCCTGGAACGCGATGCCCCGTGGCGTGTGGCAGGAGCCACAGTGGCCCAGGCCCTGGACCAGGTAGGCGCCACGATTGAGCTGTTCGTCGCGTGCCGGATCCGGCGTGAAGGGTTGTTTATCGAGGAAGGCGAAATTCCACAATGCCAGGCCCCAGCGCTGGTTGAACGGGAAGCCCATGTCCGCCTCAAGATTGGCCTGCTGCAGCGGCTGGACGCCTTGCATCAGGTACGCAAACAGGGCGCGCATGTCGGTTTCGCTCATCTTGGCGTAGGAGGGATACGGCATCGCCGGGTACAGGTTCATCCCCGTCGGCGTCACGCCTTCGCGCATGACGCGGTCAAACTGCTCGAAGGTGTAGGCGCCAATGCCGGTTTCGCGGTCCGGCGTGATGTTGCTCGAAAAGATCGTGCCCATCGGCGTGCTCAGTTCCAGGCCGCCGGCCATCACCTTGCCCTGCTTGGCGGTGTGACAGGCGATGCAGTCGCCCAGTTGCGCGACGTATTTGCCGTGTTCGATCAGCGAAGCGTCGGCAACGTTGGCGTGCAGGGGAAGAGACAAGCAGAGCGTCGCCCCCAGCAAGGCCAGGCGGGAAAGGGAAAGCGCCATCGCATTAGTCCTTTAATAACCTGGCGTGGGGCGGTCCCCTTGGCGCAGGTCAGTGGTCGTTTTTATGGGTTTATCAGGCCAGGACGTTGTAACGGGTTTAGCGAACAGGGGTGTTGATATGGGTCAGGGCGAAACGGATGGCAACAACAGGCACTTGACCGTTGATAAGATGTCCTTTGAAGACCCGTGCATAATTCTGTAGGTTTCAGCCATCGAACGAGGACACCACCATGGAGACCGTCACCTACGCCAACGCCCGCGCCCATCTTTCCGAAACGATGAATCGGGTCAACGAAGATCGCATCACACTGCTGGTAATCCGGAAAAAAGGTGAGCCTGTGGTGATGATTTCGTTGTCAGAGTTCAATGCGCTTGAAGAGACAGGCTATCTGCTGCGCTCGCCAGAAAATGCCAAACGCCTCATCCGCTCAGCCAACACCCTACTGGCCCGCAAAGCCAAAGTAGTTGATTTAAGAATAAAAATACCCGCGTCCCCCAAGGGCAGAGCCGACTACTGAATGAATTTACCCGCCGGAACCTCACCTTGACCTGACCTCCCTGCCCCCTGAAAATGCCCGACGCTTTTTTGTCCTCGTTTACTGAAGTAGTGAAATTTCAATGTCCGATTCTTACACCGAACAATCCGCCCCCGAAGAATCCGTAGTCGCCTTGCACGCCAAAGCTGAATACGAAAACGCCATCAATCTTTCACAGCATCTGCCTGCGGCCAAGATCATCAGCGAGATGGTGCTGGACGCTTTCCACACGTCCAAGGAAAGCGACCAGATCCGCGAACTGCGCGTGGCCATCCGTCAGGCCCACGATGCTTTCGACGACGACAAGGCCTACGACCTGATGGGCCAGCTCAAACAACTCAAGGACGCCGAGGCCGCTGACAACGCCGCCCTGGAAGACCTGAGCAGCCAATTCTCGATCAGCCGCATCCTGTCCAGCTTCAAGGACGATCCCGAGTTCCAGGAGCTTGTGTACGGCCTTGCGTTGAAAGTGCTGAACCAGAGCCACCAGGCCATCAGCAACCCGAGCGCCGGCAAGAGCAAGGCTTCACGGCCCAAGAAAGAAGCCGAAGTGTTTGTGATCAGCAAGGATGGCATCAGCGTCACCTTGCCGCTGCGCACGCCGCGCTCCAAGCCGAACGTCGACCGTGAAGCGTTCGAGTTCCTGGGCTTTGCATTCGTGGGTGAAGGCAGCGAAGCGGAGCTGGAAAGTGAAACCTTCGTCGACAACAGCGGCACCGAGCAACCGGTCACCCGCAAGAGCATCGTGACCGCGTTGCAGCAACAAAGCGCCTTCGACGGCTACGCCATCAGCGCCCAGTCATGACCTAGTGCAACGAGGCGTCCGCGCAATGCAGTGCGCCTCGTCCCCCTCAGGCCTGCTTGTTCCAAAGCACCGTCGAGGTTTTCATCACTCCAACGGCGACGGCGAACAGCAACAAGGTAAAACCTGCCAACAACCATGGCGACGGCAAGGACGGCCGTGACACCAGCATGAACGCCAGCGACGGCGCGATCATGACGCCGATATTCACGCCTGCCGAGTAGTAGCCAAGGTTGCGGTCCACCGTGCCACGGCTGGAAATGCTGCTGATGTAGTGGGTAATGCCGGGGAACACGATCATCTCGCCAAGGCTCCACAGCACCGTGGCCACCATCAACAATGCCCCCACCTGCCCGAATCCCATCAGGAAGAAGCCGACGCCCGCCAGCAGGAACCCTGCGACCAGCGAGCGGCTACTGGACACATGCGCCATACGCAGGTTGATCGGCACTTCGAACACAATCACTAACAGCGCATTGATGAAGAAGATGATGCCCACGTAGTAGGTAGGCAGCGAGGTGTAATGGATGATGAAGGCCGACAGAAACGTGGGGGGCAAGGCGTAAGCCACATGCACCGGCAGTGCCGCCAGCAATATCACCAGCAGCCGCGAGCGTTCATGGGCCGCCACCTCGGGCAACCCCTCGCCTTTGCCGGCAACGGGCAGGCCCGACGTCGTGGGTACTGCTCGCCCGAACACCAGGCACGCACCGAAGGCCAACAGCGACAGGCCCGCGTTGATGTAGAACACCGCATCCGCATTGCGCAGGAACACCAGGCTTCCCAGCAAGGGCCCGATGGCCATCCCGATATTGATTGCCAGGCGGTTACAGGAAAACGCCACTTTGCGAGCATCCAGCGAGCTGTGAGCAACCGTCTCGGAGTAAGTCGCGGGCGTGAACGCTTCGTAACAGGCGCCCCAGAGAAAAGACAGCAGCAAGAGTGCAAGGGTGTTGTCCACCGAAGGGATGATCAGCAGCAGCAACGCATTGAACAGCAGTGAAGCCAGGATCACCCGATGCGCCGAGAAACGCTTGATGACCGCGCCGATAACCAGGTCGGTGCATAACGCTCCGGCACCGTACAACCCCACCAACAGCCCCGCAGTGCCCGACGATACGGCGTGTTGCTGAATCAGGTACGCCGCATAGAAGGGAAACGCGAGGGTCCCCATACGGAACACCAAGGTGATCATGAACAGTGACTGCAGCCGAGCATTCAGGCTGCGCAAGGCTCGGTAAGTGCCCATCATCGGGACACCTTGCAACCGGTTTCGCAACGTTTCATGGAACCGCTCCCTCGCCATGACGATGCCGGCTCATCCGGCATCGGACTCAATAGCGGGGAAACGTAATGCACCTCTGGCCGGCCAACAAGCTGCCTATATGGACAGGTAGACAGCAGCGCCGGACCCGTTCGGGGCTTATGACGGGGAACGTATGTAACCCAGTTCCAAGGCCCTGCGAACCGCTGACTTGCCGTTGGTGACGTCCAGCTTGGCGAAAATGTTGGTCATGTGGAATTTGACCGTATGGGACGTCATGCTGGTCAGGAGCGCCACCTCGTTGTAGGTCTTGCCCAGGCTCGACCAGGACAACACTTCAGTCTCCCGGGGAGTCAGCACGTTAGGCCGCTCGACGGGCGGGCGGTTTTCCAGGGCCTCGTCATAGACCGACACCAACAACATCTGCAGCTCACTCTGGTTCGCCAGCACTGTCTCGCGAAACTGCTGGCCTTCACCAAAGCTGCAAAGGTTAAGCACCGAGTAGAAGCCCTGATTGCCATGCACGATGAAACTGGCGCCTTCGCCCACCGGCTTGCACGGGCCCGGCACAGGCACCGCGTCGGCGGCAGGTTTGAGCAGGTTTTCGTCACTCCAGAAAAACGGCTTGATGCGTTTGCGGGTGAGGGAGACCAGCCGGTCGCGCCGATAAAAATCATCGGCGGTGTCGGACTGCTCCAAGGCTTCGGGGTAGTTGGAAATGATCTCTGCTTCATCTAGCGTCGGCCCGCACTGGTAGACCTCGAAATGTCCCAGCCCGCGCCGGCTCAGTTCGACGTCGAGTAATTGCCGCACGGATTCGGGCGCATCGTGGGGTTGGGCATTGCGTCGCATAGGTATCGTCCTTGATCGTTGACTACGGAATGAGCCCGGCGACCTGAGCTGAAGGCTTCTCTCCCGAAGCGCTTGAGACAACGTCGACTCATCGCGTAAAAAATACGCCGTAAAGGACGAGAATGAAACAGGTCTCAGGGGCTTAAATACTCACGATCTGCTGCGCGAACACCTCGCGAAAACGCTGCATTTCCGGCTTGTTACCCACCGTCACCCGCACCCACTGCGGCCAGCCTTTAAACACTCGTCCGATCAGCACGCCCTGCGCCGCCAGCTTTTCGATCACCTGCTCCGCCGGTTGCTTCACGTCGATCATGAAGCAATTGGCCTGGGAGGCGGTGCAGGTGAATCCGCGCACCTTCAACCAGGCTACGGTTTCATCACGCAGTTGATTGTTGAGCGCCTTGCGTTGGGGCAACAGCTTCACGTCCTCCAGGCTGGCCAGGCCACCGAGCAGGGTGGTGCCGGCCGGTACGTTGTCGCCACCAAACACGGCCAGTCGCTCCAGCAACGCTGGATGCCCGATGGCCAAGCCCAGGCGGGCGCCAGCCATGCCGTAGATTTTCGAGAAGGTGCGCAGTACCAGCAGGTCGTCGTGGTCCTTGGTCCAACTGACGACACTGGGCACGTCAGCGAAGTCGATGTAAGCCTCGTCCACCACCAACACGCTGCCTTTGGGCTTGTTCGCCAACGCGTGGCGGATGGCCTCGGTCGGTGTAATAGTGCCAGTGGGGTTGTTGGGGTTGCACAGGTAGAGCATGCCGGCCTGCGGATCGGCGGTGAGCATGGCCGGAATGTCGTGGGCATGGTCGGCATCCAGGCTGACTTCCTTCACCGGCGCCTTGTTCGACTCGGCGGCCTGGCGCGGCACTTCATAAGACGGTGTGGCCATCACCAGGCCGCGGGTTTCGGTGGTGAATGCGAGTACGGCATAACGCAACGCGGCCATGGAGCCTGCAAACACTGCCACCTGTTCTTCGGCAATACCCTGCTGCTGGGCAAACAGCCCGGCCAACCTGTACATATGTCCGTAAGGATAGCGTCCGGAGGTGGCGATGCCTCGCTGCATCGCTTCACGCGCAGCACCTGAGGGGCCGTAGGGGCTTTCGTTGTAGTTGAGGCGTACCTTGTCAGACTTTGCCGGCGGCGGCGCTGCCATCGCCCAATCCAGCCGCCCCAGCAATGGCAGGGCAGCACTTACAGCGAGAAGGGACCGACGACTAACGCTGACCATGTGGCAACTCCTTGTTGGCGAGGGATGGATTCGCACAGCTCGTACTCAAGGGTATGACGATAAAAATACCCAGGGATTTAAACCACCGCCCAAGAAAAAGCCCCGCGCTTCTCTCGAAGGCGGGGCTTTTTCACTGCGGGACCACTCAGTGAGCGTAGGTCAGCAACAGCTCTTTCGGCACTTGGAAATCCAGGGACATCATCACGCTGAGCGCGGTGATGGTGAAGATCGAGAACACGAACAGCTTGCGTGCCCAGACGGTGTCATCCACCGCCTTGTAGCCGGTCCAGGCCATGTACAACCAGTACATGCCCATGGCGGCGGCGACGGCAAGGTAGCTCATGCCGGCGTAGCCACTGAAGGTCAACATCAAGGTCGCCACGAGGAAGGCCAGGATGTACAGCAGGATGTGTTTCTTGGCGACCTGGATGCCACGTTTAACCGGAAGAACCGGAATTGACGCGGCCAGGTAGTCATTGAAGCGGAAAATCGCGATGGCGTAGGAATGCGGCATCTGCCACAGGCTGAACATCACCAGTAGCGTCAGCGCGGCCATGTCGAAGCTATTGGTTACAGCCACATAACCAATCACCGGCGGCATCGCCCCCGACAGACTGCCCACCAGCGTGCCGTGAACCGACTTGCGCTTGAGGTACAGGCTGTAGAGGCCGACGTAGATGACAAAACCGATCACGGCAAACAGCGCCGCCAGGGGGTTGGCCACCTTGTACAACAACGCCACACCGGCAACACCCAGGACGGTCGCGTAGATCAGTGCCAGTTTCAGGGAGATAAGGCCCTGCACCAGCACGCGATTCTTGGTGCGCTCCATCTTGATATCGATGTCACGGTCGATGCAGTTGTTGAACACGCATCCGGAAGCTACCACCAGGGAAGTGCCGATCATTGCAGCCAGGAAGATGGCCAGATCGACATGTCCCTTGGAGGCCAGGAAGAAACCGCCCGCCACAGAAAGCACGTTACCGAAAATGATCCCCGGTTTGGTGATTTGGATAAAGTGCTTAAGCGACATCGGGTCTTACCTCACTTCGCCATCATGAACGTATGGATGCTGAACATGATCCATATCGACAGGCCAACCAGCAGCAGGATTACCAACCCTGCGAACACGAACGCAATCACGTTATCGCGTTGCTCTTTGGAGCGGTCCAGGTGCAGGAAGTACACCAAGTGAACCAGAACCTGAATCACCGCGAATGCCAGCACGATCATCAAGGTGATCGACTTAGGCAGGGTCGGGTACATCACCAGACCGAACGGGATGAGCGTCAGGATTACCGACAGGATGAAGCCGATGGCGTACGACTTGACGCTGCCGTGGCTTGCATCATGGCTGTCATGGTCATGGGAGTGTGCATTAGCCATTACAGAGTCCCCATCAGGTAAACAACGGTGAAGACGCAGATCCAGACCACGTCCAGGAAGTGCCAGAACAGGCTCAGGCAGCTCAGTCGAGTCTTGTTGGTGTTGGTCAGGCCGTGTTTATTGACCTGATACATCATCACCGCCATCCACAGCAGGCCAGCCGTTACGTGCAGACCGTGGGTGCCTACCAGCGTGAAGAACGCGGACAGGAAGCCGGAACGGTGCGGGCCGTAGCCTTCGGAGATCAGCAGGTGGAACTCGTTGATCTCCATGCCGATGAAGCCCAGGCCGAACAGGAAGGTCAGTGCCAACCAGCTCAGTACGCCTTTCTTGTTGCCCTTGTAGAAGGCCAACATGGCGAAGCCGTAGGTGATCGAACTGAACAACAGCAAGGCGGTTTCGCCGAGCACGTAAGGCAGTTCGAAGATGTCGTGGCCCGACGGGCCACCCGCTACGTTGTTTACCAGTACCGCGTACACCGCGAAGATCGACGCAAACAAGATGCAGTCGGTCATCAGGTAGAGCCAGAAACCGAAAACGGTCATCGGCCCCGAGTCGTGGTGATGGTCATCGTGCCCATGGTCATCGACATGGGCGTGTCCAGCATTGGTCACTAAGTTCGACATGGTTTAAGCCTGTTCCAACGAGGTTTCTACACGGTTGGCCGGGATCTTCTTCTCGGCTACCAGGCGAGCGTGTTGCTCGGCTTCGATGCGTTCGATCGTCTCGACCGGCACCATGTAGCCTTGATCGTCACGCGCGGCGTGAACGATGAAGTAACCGATAGTGCCAACCAGGCCCACGATTGCCAGCCACCAGATGTGCCAGATCATCGCGAAACCGAACACGGTCAACAGCGCACCCATCACCACGCCAGTGGCGGTGTTGTTTGGCATGTGGATCGGCTCGTAGTGCTTAGGACGCTGGTACGCAGTACCGTCTTCCTTGGCTTCGGTGAACGCATCAATGGTGTTCGCAGTAGGGATCACGGCGAAGTTGTAGAACGGCGGTGGCGACGAAGTCGACCATTCCAGGGTGTGGCCATTCCATGGGTCGCCGGAGTCGCAAGCGTTCTGCTTACGGTCACGGATGCTCACGTACAGTTGGATCAACTGGCAGGCGATACCTACAGCGATCATGATTGCACCGAACATGGCAACGTACAGGTACGGCACCCACTCAGGGTTGGTGGTGGCGTTCAGACGACGGGTCATGCCCATGAAGCCCAGTGCATAGAGCGGCATGAACGCGACGAAGAAGCCCGAGATCCAGAACCAGAACGCAGCCTTGCCCCAACCTTCGTGCAGCTTGAAGCCGAACGCTTTCGGGAAGTAGAAGCTGAAACCAGCGATGTAACCGAATACCGCACCACCGATGATCACGTTGTGGAAGTGAGCGATCACGAACAGGCTGTTGTGCAGGACGAAGTCAGCACCCGGGATGGCCAGCAGTACGCCGGTCATGCCGCCGATGGCGAAGGTCACCATGAAGCCCAGGGTCCACAGGACCTGGCTGGTCATGCGCAGACGACCGTGGTAGATGGTGAACAGCCAGTTGAATAGCTTCACCCCCGTCGGGATGGAAATCAGCATCGTCGCCAGGCCGAAGAAGGCGTTGACGCTGGCCCCCGAACCCATGGTGAAGAAGTGGTGCAGCCATACCATGAAGCCCAGTACAGAGATCGCGCCCGATGCGTAAACCATCGAGTGGTGACCGAACAGGCGCTTGCCGGTAAAGGTCGAGATCACTTCGGAGAAGATACCGAACGCTGGCAGGATCAGGATGTACACCTCAGGGTGACCCCATGCCCAGAACAGGTTCACGTACATCATTGGATTGCCACCAAGTTCATTGGTGAAAATGTGGAAATCCAGGTAACGGTCAAGCGACAGCAGCGCCATGGTAGCGGCCAGGATCGGGAACGAAGCCACGATCAGGACGTTGGCCCAGGTGCAGGTCCAGGTGAAGATCGGCATGTCCATCAGTTTCATGCCAGGGGCGCGCATTTTCAGGACGGTGGCCAGGAAGTTGACCCCCGTCAATGTCG
This sequence comes from Pseudomonas sp. P7759, assembly GCF_013386445.1. Lineage (NCBI taxonomy): Bacteria > Pseudomonadati > Pseudomonadota > Gammaproteobacteria > Pseudomonadales > Pseudomonadaceae > Pseudomonas > Pseudomonas sp. P7759. The sequence goes on along the minus strand of NZ_JACART010000010.1, from coordinate 86,562 downwards.
TCCCGAGTCCTGATAACTGTAGCGCCCAGATGTAGTAGTCCACACCTACGCCAGGGCTGTATTGCAGGCCCGACAATGGCGGATACGCAACCCAACCGGTCTTGGCGAATTCGCCGACGCCCAGGGACAGGTTGATCAGCACAACGCCGGAGACCAGCAGCCAGAAGCTCAGGGAGTTCAGGAACGGGTAGGCAACGTCACGGGCACCGATCTGCAGCGGCAAGGCCAGGTTCATCAGGCCGGTAAAGAATGGCATCGCCATGAAGATGATCATGATCACACCGTGGGCGGTGAAGATCTGGTCATAGTGTTCAGGCGGCAGGTAGCCAGGCGAACCCTCGGTGGCCATGGCCAACTGGGTACGCATCATGATGGCGTCGGCAAAACCACGCAGCAGCATGACCATGGCAACGATGACGTACATGACACCGATTTTCTTGTGGTCGACAGACGTCAACCACTCGGTCCACAGGTAGGTCCACTTCTTGTAATACGTAATTGCTGCAAACAGTGCCAGACCACCCAGCGCGATCATGGCGATGGTCACCATTACGATCGGCTCGTGGAACGGGACCGCATCCCAACTTAATTTACCAAACATCGTTTACTCCTCTGCCCCAGCAGTTGAATGCGAGCCCGTGTCAGAACCTTCAACCGCGGCCACTTCTTTCTTCTCGTGCTTGACCGGCTTGCCTGGCTTCATACCTTCGTACTTGTCGACGATTTTCTGAAACAGGTCCGGCTCATACGCGGAGTACAGAGCGACTGGGTTGTTCTGGCTTGGTTTGGTCAGGGCGTCGTATTCAGCTTGATCAAGCTGTTTAGGTGCGGCCTTGACTTCGGCTACCCAGGCGTTGAAACCTTCCTGGCTCGTCGAGATCGCTTTGAATTTCATGCCGGTGAAGCCAGCGCCGCTGTAGTTTGCGGAGATGCCTTCCATTTCAGCTTTTTCGTTGGCGATCAGGTGCAGGCGAGTCTGCATGCCTGCCATCGCGTAGATCTGACCGCCCAGGGCTGGGATGAAGAACGAGTTCATCACGGCGTCGGAGGTGATCCGGAAGTTCAGCGGAGTGTTCTCCGGGAACTGGATTTCGTTGACGGTGGCGATACCCAGGTCCGGGTAGATGAACAGCCACTTCCAGTCCAGCGCGACCACTTCGATGTTGATCGGCTTGACGTCGGATTCCAGCGGACGGTACGGGTCCAACTCGTGGGTCGACTTATAGGTGATGTAACCCAGGGCGATGATGATGAGGATCGGCACCAGCCACACTGCGATTTCAATCTTGGTGGAGTGCGACCACTTCGGCGCGTAGGTGGCGCTGGTGTTCGACGCGCGGTATTTCCAGGCGAAGGCGAAGGTCATGATGATCACAGGCACCACAACCAACAACATCAGCAGGGTGGCGGTGATGATCAGGTTTCGTTGATCCAGACCGATCTGTCCTTTTGGGTCCATCAAGGTCCACTTGCAGCCTCCCAGCATTAACATCATGCCCAGCAGCGGCAAAAAGCCTAGTAATCGGGGGTACCTGTTTTTACTCATCTCACGACCTCTAAAGCAGCTTGCGCAATGCAGTTGGGTTTTGATCGCCAACACTTCACCCTGCCAAGGGTTGGCATTTCTCTTCGATTGAATAAGAGCCTGCCCATCACGCCATCTGTGGCGTTTCACGGACCTGCGGTGAGTTCTTATTCGATTTCGTGGTTAAAGGCCTTGTTACAGACCAATTCCATTTGGTGCGGATAGTTGAAAGGCTGTCGGAACCTTGGGGTCGCACAGAGCCGTCCATCTGCCCCTCGACCGCTCCAGTGCTCAAATATTGAACAGCACCGGACATTCAGTGCGGGCGATTGTAGTTAGCTAGCGATGTATAAACCATGTCTTATAAAGAAATAATTTTTATCGATTACAGCAATAATCCTTCACCAATATTGCAAAGGTTCGCGATCTTATCGCGTTAGATTCTCAACAAAAACCACAAAAATTGCCGTGTTATAGGGCAATCCGCCACAGTCCTTACGCGCTGTAAGGGCATGCCAAACCGATGCAAGCCCCCATAAAACAAGGCATTCGGACATCACCCAATTGCTGGCGCGGCGCGAGGTCCGTGGCCACGTCAGAACCACGAACTGACAGCACATCTTGGCCGTTTTATGCAAATTTAAGCGGCCGTTCGGCGGGTCAGAAACGTCCTGCGGCAGCTTCCGTGTGACAACATGTCGCACACTGCGCACACCCAAAGTTGTCCGGCGTCACGCTCTGTTCACAAATCCCTACACGCAAAAACGCCCCGGCCTTCGCTCAAGAAGGACCGGGGCGTTTCACGAATGGGCTCAGGATTTGCGCTGGCGATTCCGGTAAATGCCCAACGGCACCAGGATCACCGTCAGCACGAACGCGACCAGCGCCCACTGCGCCAGGGACAGGCCCAGCACGGGCGGATACGGGGTGCTGCAGAAGCCATCGACCTGGAAGCCCAAGGGGAACACTTTGGCCAGTGGCAGGTCATCGACGATCGGTTGCAGCACATCGATGCCGCAGCTGACCTGGGGGAAGAACTGGGTGTACACGTGGTGACCGGCTGCGGCCACACCGCCGAGGGCGCTGAGGATCACCAGCCCTTCGAAAAACGTGAGCGCCCCTTTGGTGCGCATGGCTGCGCCGATGAACGCGAAGATCGCGATCAACAGCAAGGCGTAGCGTTGCAGGATGCACAGCGGGCATGGCGCCTCGCCCAATACCACCTGCATGTAAAGCGCACCGCCGATCAGCGCCAGGCAGATGATGCCCAGCAACACCAGAAAGCGCCGCTCCCTGCCTAAACGCAATTCGTCACTCATTTCCGGTTCCCTTTGTTTGGTTGTGCCAATGGCCGCAAGTTTACACACAGGGAGTGGTTTAAACAGAGGGGGGTTAACGGGGGATTAATCTTGGGAAATGCAAAACAAAATGTGGGAGCGGGCTTGCCCGCGAAAGCGTTGTGTCAGTCACTCATGCATCGACTGACACACTGCATTCGCGAGCAAGCCCGCCCCCACATTTTTGACCGTGTTATTCCAGCGCCGCAGCCGGGCCGAAGAACTCGTAGCGGCTTTGCTTCTCTGGCACGCCCAAGGCCTTGAGGTGGCGCTTGATCGCGCCCATGAAGCCTTTAGGGCCAAGGAAGTAGGCGTCGATATCGCGCTGTTCAGGCAACCACGCCGCAAGCTGTTCCTGGCTGAGCAAACCCACCTTGTCCGCCGCCGGGCTCACGCCATCATCTTCGGAGTAGCAGTAGAAGCGCTTGAGCTGCGGATGCTGTGCTGCCAACGCATCGACCCAATCACGGAACGCATGCACCCCACCGTTACGCGCGCAGTGGATGAAGTGCACCGGGCGCTGGGTAGCCAGGGCGGCTTCGAGCATCGGCAAGGTTGGCGTAATGCCGACCCCGCCGCTGATCAGCACCAGCGGTTTGTCGCTGGCCGCCAGGGTGAACTCACCCGAAGGCGTGAACAGATCGATGGTCGCGCCGACATGCAGTTGGTCGTGCAGGTAGTTGGACACGCGCCCGCCGGCTTCGCGCTTGACACTGATGCGGTACAGGCCCGAATCGGTCAGGGCCGACAGCGAATAGTTGCGGCGCACTTCCTCGCCATCGAGCACCAATTTCATGCCGATGTATTGGCCTGGCGCGGCGGCGAGAATCGGGCCGTTATCTACCGGGGCAAAGTAGAAGGAGATGATTTCGTCACTCTCCACCACGCGCTTGACCACGATGAACGGCCGCGCACCGCGCCAGCCACCGGGCGCCTGGGCCTTCTCTTCATAGATCGCCGCTTCGGCGCCAATCAGGATATCCGCCAATTGGCCGTAGGCCGCGCCCCAGGCACTCATCACTTCAGGGGTCGCAATCTCGCTGCCCAGCACTTCGGAGATCGCACGCAGCAGGCAGGCGCCGACGATCGGGTAATGCTCCGGCAGGATCTGCAGGGCCACGTGCTTGTTAATGATCTTGGCCACCAAGTCGCCCAGTTGGTCCAACTGGTCGATATGCCGCGCATACATCAACACGCCATTGGCCAAGGCGCGGGGTTGGTCGCCGCTGGCCTGGTGGGCCTGGTTGAACAGCGGGCGAACTTGCGGGTACTCGGAAAGCATCATGCGGTAGAAATGGGTGATCAGCGCTTCGCCACCGCTTTCCAGCAGGGGCACGGTGGATTTGACGATGGCACGGTCTTGGGCACTAAGCATGGGAGCCTCCTGGGCTTCTTTACTGATTGACTTTATCTACTCAGTATTCGTGCCAACTAATAAAACGTTAAATTTCAATGATTTATTTAAGTTGTAGTCAGTATGACTTCCTACAACGTATAGTCACAAGGACTACAAGGAGTCATTATGACTGCGCAATCGCTGCTCACTACCCTGCTGCCCCTGGTCGCTGACCTGTCCCGCGAACTGCCCGAAGGCGAGCGTTACCGTCGCCTGTTACAAGCCATGCGCGCCCTGCTGCCCTGTGACGCCGCCGCGCTGTTGCGCCTGGACGGCGAATGGCTGGTGCCGCTGGCCGTCGACGGCCTGAGCGCCGACACCCTGGGCCGGCGCTTCAAGGTCAGCGATCACCCACGCTTCGCCGTGCTGCTGAGCAGCCCCGGCCCAACGCGTTTCGACAGTGACAGCGAATTGCCCGACCCTTATGACGGATTGGTGGATGGGTTGCACGGGCATCTGGAAGTGCACGATTGCATGGGCTGCCCGCTGTTCGTCGACGATCAGCCCTGGGGCCTGCTGACCCTGGACGCCCTCGACACCGAGCGCTTCGAGCGCGTGGAACTGGACGCTCTGCAAGCCTTCGCCAGCCTCGCCGCGGCTACCGTCAACGTGGCCGAACGCATTGAACGCCTGACCCTGCGCGCCGAAATCTACCGCGAGGCCAGCGGCCAGCAGCACAAGGAGATGATCGGCCAGAGCAAACCCCACAAGCGCCTGGTAGAAGAGATCAAGCTGGTGGGCGGCAGTGACCTCACTGTGCTGATCACCGGCGAAACCGGAGTTGGCAAAGAACTGGTGGCCCAGGCCATCCATGCCGCTTCGACGCGCGCGGATAAACCGCTGATCAGCCTCAACTGCGCCGCCCTGCCGGAAACCCTGGTGGAGAGCGAGCTGTTCGGTCATGTGCGCGGCGCCTTTACCGGCGCGCTGAACGAGCGTCGTGGCAAGTTCGAACTGGCCAACGGCGGCACGCTGTTCCTCGACGAAGTGGGCGAACTGTCACTGACCGTGCAAGCAAAACTGCTGCGGGTGCTGCAAAGCGGTCAGTTGCAACGCCTGGGCTCGGACAAGGAACACCAAGTGGATGTGCGCCTGATCGCCGCCACCAACCGCGACCTCGCTGACGAAGTGCGCAATGGCCGCTACCGCGCCGACTTCTATCACCGCCTCAGCGTCTACCCGCTGCAAGTGCCGGCGCTGCGCGAACGCGGGCGCGATGTGTTGCTGCTGGCCGGTTTCTTCCTGGAACAGAACCGCTCACGCATGGGCCTGGGCAGCCTGCGCCTGACCAGCGACGCCCAGGCGGCGCTGCTGGCCTATAACTGGCCGGGGAATGTACGGGAGCTGGAACATTTGATCGGGCGCAGCGCGCTGAAAGCCTTGGGAAACTGTCGCGAGCGTCCGAAGATTCTCAGCTTGAATGCCCAGGACCTGGACCTGCCCGACGTCAGCGCACCCGTGATCGAAGCACACACCGACGTGATACCCGTCGTGACCGGCGACCTGCGTCAAGCCACCGAGCACTACCAACGCCAGGTCATCAGTGCCTGCCTGGAGCGCCACCAGCACAACTGGGCCAGCGCCGCCCGCGAACTCGGCCTGGACCGCGCCAACCTCGGCCGGATGGCCAAGCGCCTTGGAATGAAATAACCCAAACAACTCGGTCAAATGTGGGAGCGGGCTTGCTCGCGAATGCGGTCTGTCAGTCACCAAAGGTATCGACTGATCCACCGCTTTCGCGAGCAAGCCCGCTCCCACATTTAGATTTGTCGCGCCTTAAAGACAGGGTTCACACGCTTCGCCTTACGAAACACCAACACATTGCCCAGCATCACAAGGACCAACCCCGCCAACGCCGGCGCGGACCACTGGTAGCCCTCGGCAAACGCCGACACATTCAGCGCCACCACCGGGAACAACACGGTGCAATACGCCGCGCGCTCCGGCCCCATGCGCCCGACCAGGGTCAGGTAGGCGGTAAAGCCGATCACCGAACCCGGGATCACCAGGTACCACAGGGCGCCGATGTAGCGCGCACTCCAGTCCATCTCAAACGGAATCCCGCGCAACACGCAATAGGTCGCCAGCATCAACGAACCATACAACATGCCCCAGGCATTGGTCGTCAGCGGCCTCAGACCGGCCTTCTGTTGCAGACTCGACAGCATATTGCCCGCCGAGAAACACATCGTGCCCAGCAACGCCAACCCCAATCCGAGCAAGGTCTGCGGGCTGGCGGTATGCCCTACCAGTTCCGGCCAGAACAACAGGCCCAAGCCCAGCAAGCCCAAGCCGCCGCCCATCAACACATTGCGCGCCACCCGCTGGCCGAAAAACACCCGGGCATTCAGCGCGTTCCACAGCGTCGCAGTGGAGAACACCACCGCCACCAACCCGCTGGGGATCCATTGGCTGGCCGTCAGGAAGCACATGAAGTTCACGCAAAACAGACACAGCCCCTGGGCCAGACAGATCAAATGCCCGCGCCGGTTCATCACCTGCAACTTGCGGCTGACCAGCAACAGCGCAAACAACACCAGCGCCGCCAGGCCGAAGCGATAGACGATGGACACGGGAATCGCCACCACGCCCAGTTGCCATTTGAGGGCGATCCAGGTGGTGCCCCAGATCAGCACGGTGAGTAAATACAGGGAAAGGTTCATAGCGGGCTCCATCGATTGAGCCACAGTGTGGCCCGCGATCCATGCCGCGCTCTTGCACAATCTTGCGCTTTTGTCGGGCGGTGGGCGCACAGCACGCGCCGCGCGGAGTAGGATGCAAGGCGTCGGAGAGTACGAACCATGCCTGATCTGGAATCCCTGCAAGTCTTTCAAGCCCTTAACCGCTCGCCCAATGCACGCCTCGAAGCCTGCGCCGAGCTCGGTGACGGCTTGTCTGCAGCCTTGTGGAGCAACCATCACGATGCCCAGGATTACCAGGCGCCCAGCCATCACACCTTGTCCTGCTACATCGGCGGCGGCACCGGCACCTTTCGGCGCGACCAGCCCGGCACCAAGGGCGGGCCCGACAAGCTGTGCATCCTGCCCGCCGAGCATCAGTCGGCCTGGGTGATCAACGGCGAAATCCGCCTGGCCCACGTGTACTTCAGCCCGGAGCAGTTTGCCCTGGGCTGCGTCACTCTGCTCGACCGCGAACCGCGCACCCTGCAATTGCGCGAAAGCACTTTTCTGGAAGACGCCAGCCAGGCCCGGCGCTTTCACCAGTTGATCGCGCTGAACTGGCACGAACCCGCCGAGCGCCTGCTGACCAGCAGCCTGGCCCACGAAATGCTCAGCCACACCTTGCTCAGCCAGGTCGGCGCCCGCGAGGGGCTGCGGTTGAAAGGCGGGCTGGCGGCGTATCAGCGACGGCTGTTGGTTGAGTACATCGACCAGCACCTGGAAGACCCGATCAGCCTGGGCCAACTGGCCGGGATGTGCGCGCTGTCGGAATACCACTTCGCGCGGATGTTCCGACAAAGCTTCGGCCTGCCGCCCCATCAGTACGTGTTGGCACGCCGACTGACCCGCGCCCAGGCCCTCTTGCGCAGTGGCGCCCTGCCCTTGAGTGAAATCGCCTTGATGTGCGGTTTTTCCAGCGCCAGCCACTTCACCCATCGCTTCCGCCAAGCCATGGGCGCCACCCCCGGCGAATACCGCCAGGCGTTCTGCGCCTAGGTCATCAACCCCAACGTCTTGGCCTTGGCCACCGCTTGCGTGCGCCGCTCCACGCCGAGCTTGCTGTGGATACGCCGCGCGTGGGTCTTGACCGTATGCAGGGAGATAAACAGCCGGTCGGCGATTTCCAGGTTGGAATTGCCCAGGGCGATCAACTGCAGCACTTCCAGTTCGCGCTGGCTGAGTGGGCTTTCTACTGCACCCGCCCCTGGCGTTTGCGGCTCCATGCCCAGCTCGCTCAATAACCCCGGCGAGCGCAAGCGCAGCTCGCGAATCGCCTGCTGCACCTGGCAACGTGCCGCCAGCGCCAGCCCGGTTTGCAGCGAGCGGCGCGCCAGCGTGGAATCACCGATTTGCCAGGCCACTTCGCCCAGCACCAGGTGCAGCTCGGTTTCCAGGCAAAGCATGCCGCGTTGGCGGGTGGTGTCCAGCAAGGCCGTGAGCCGCGCCACTGGCTGATCGGCGCAACCCAGCTTCACTTCCGCCAGCACCAGCAGGTACTCCAGGCGTGGCACCAGCTCCAAGGTGGCGGGTGGCGCCTGCCTGGCCTGGGGGCCACGGAAGTGGCGAAGGACACGGCGCACCGCTTCCACCGTCAGTTCGGCACGCCCCTGCTGCAACCAGAAATGCCCGCTGACCAGCAGCAACACCGCGCGGTACACCGTGTCGGGCACCTGGCGTTGCTGCATCAGCCGCTCAGCGTCGCGCAGTTGCACAAAGGCCTGGGCGTAATCGCCACGGTTGGCGGCCAGCAACGCCAGGCCGAGGAACCCGTAGAGCACGCGTTTGTCCTGGCTGTGCAGGCACATCTTCAAGCCCGCCTCGAAACACTCGGCGGCCAGGCTGTCTTGCCCCTGACGCAACGCCAGGTGCCCGCGCCGCAGGGCAATGCGCCCGACCAAGGGCCCGGCCTTGAGGCGCTGCTTGAGCAACATCGCCTGCACATTTTCCAGCAGGCTTTGCGCCCGATAAGGGGCGCCACGCTGCTCCAGCAGTTGCGCGTGGTCCAGCTCCAACAAGGCTTCGAGCAGCAACGAGCCGTGGGCACGGGCCAGGCACAAGGCTTCGCGACTCAGGGCTAGGGCGACATCCAGTTCACCGCGCAGCAAGGCTTGCTGGGTCAGGCCCGAAAGGCACATCAACCGCGACGTCCAGGCGCTGTCGGGCAAAGCTTGCAGCGCCTCCAGAAAATGCTCGCGAGAGCGCTCGGCATCACCGCCCAGATGCAGCAGCCAGCCCCATTGCGCCTGCCAACGCGCCAGCAGGTAGCGCTGCTGCGCCGCCGTTGGTTGCGGCGCAAAGCGTGCCAGTTGATGGATGCATTGCGCGGCCTGCTCGAAGCGCCCGGCGAACAGCAACGCCGCCGTCAGCAACCCGACCAATTGCGCCGAGCCGAGCATCAGCTCATCACCCTGCTGTTCATGCAGGCGCAACAGCAGCATCGCGTTCTGCTGGCGGAACAGGTCTTCAAAACTGAAGTGCTGCAACAGGCTCACCGCCACTTCATATTCTTCGGCGAGCAAGGCTTGTTCAAACGCGGCCTGCCAGTCCTGTTTGGCGGTGAACCATTGGCAGGCGCGGCGGTGCCATGAACGCTTGGCTGGCCAGGGCTCGTCACGCAGCAAATCGGCGAGGGGTGGAAAGACCTGCAGCCACTCGGTGTCTTCCCAAGGCTGGATAAACGCGCCGAGGGCCTGCAAATCATGCAGGTACTGATCACCGTCGCCAAAGCCGAACAGGTGCTCGCACAACCCTGCGTTGAAGCGCGGCAGATGAGCCAACACGCGCCAGGCTTCGGCCAGTTCGAGCGGCAATGTGCTGAACAGCTCGTGTTGCAGGTAATCGAGCAAGGTCTTTTCCGGGTGGCCGTCCCCCAGCAAAGCGATGCGCGTACCGGCACACCAGCCGGCACTGAACTGCAACACGCTGTCGACAGACTGCCCTGGGGCATGAATGAGCAATTGCTGGACCTCGGCAGGGCTGAACGCCAAGTCTGCGCCAAACTCCAGCAGCTCATCGTCCAGCAGCAACCTCGGCCAATTGCACTGCGGGCGACGCCGCGCGCCCAGCCACCAGGTCAGGGCCGGGCTGCTGGCGGTGAGCAGGCGATCCAGCAAGGCGTCGGTGTCCGGCGCGGGCAAGCGGCAGAAGTCATCAAGGAACAGCCAGGCAGGAGCCTGCCAACGCGCAAGGTCCGACAGCAGGGTCGCCTCATCGGTGAACGGCAAACCCAGGTTCTGCGCCAGGCGCTGGCAAAGATCAAGGGGGCTCAGGGCAACGCCATTGAGCGGCAACCAGTACACCGGGCAATCCTTGGGTGCCTGCAACGCGCACTCGGCGAGCAGCGCGCTCTTGCCACTGCCGCCGGGCGCGCACAGCAACTTGACCCTGACCTGCGCCGCCAGCAAGGGCTCGGCCAGGCGTGGGCGCAACAAATGATGGGCGGACAGCCGAGGCATGAATCCAGGACGGTCCAGGCAGCGTGTCATGGCGGTCATTGCTGCATCCTGCTTTTTTATTGTTATGCAACGTGGCGCCTACCCTAGTCCTGTGGTCGGCGGTTGTTGAAGAAGTATTCAGCGGGGTGATTTCCAGCCATAAAACTCAAGGTATCCACAACCCAATGTGGGAGCGGGCTTGCCTGCGATGGCAGTAGTGAATTCACCACCGCTATCGCAGGCAAGCCAGCTCCCACATGGGAACAGCATTTCACATCACGGCTCAGCGAACCCCTTCGGCCCTCAACGCTGCCGGGGTGTAATCGGCCGCCTTGGCCGCGAAACCGAACACAAAGCTGCTCTTCTCCTCGTTCTTCATACCCAGCGCGATGTAGCGCCCGGCGATGATGTCGTAGAGGGTTTCCACGGTGTAGGCCGGGGTCTGGTGGTCGTAATAGAACTGCGCATGACCTTCGGCGACACGCCACAGTTGGCCACGGCCATCGTAGTGATCCACCAGTGCCACCTGCCAGCTGTCTTCATCGATGTACATGTGGCGCTTGGCGTAGATGTGCCGCTCACTCGGCTTGACCGTGCCGACCACTTCCCACACACGGTGCAGCTCATAGCGGGTCAGGTCCTGGTTAATGTGGCCGGCCTTGATGATGTCGTCGTACTTGAGTGTCGGCTGGTCGAGCTTGTAGCTGTTGTAGGGGATGTACATCTCTTTCTTGCCCACCAGCTTCCAGTCGTAGCGGTCCGGGGCGCCGGAGAACATGTCGAAGTTGTCCGAGGTGCGCAGGCCGTCGGAGGCGGTGCCCGGCCCGTCATACGCCACTTGCGGCGCGCGGCGCACGCGACGCTGGCCGGCGTTGTAGATCCACGCCAGGCGCGGCTCCTTCACTTGGTCGAGGGTTTCATGCACCAGCAGCACGTTGCCCGCCAGGCGCGCCGGCGCCGTAACCGACTGTTTGAAGAAGGTCAGCACGTTGGCCGCCTTGGCCGGGTCCATGTCGGGGATCAGTTGCGGCACTGCAACTTCTTCTTCGAAGCGGATCGGCGTGTAGCTGCCGTTGGTCTGCGGCGTGGCCTGGGTGATGATGCGGCGCAAATTGCCACCGTGGTAACGGGTGATGTGGTTCCACAGCACTTCCACGCCATTCTTCGGAATCGGGAACGCGTAGTAGCGGTTACCGGTGAATCCTTCCAGTCCATTGCCGTCGTTGATCGGCTTGACGTTCAGCGCGCTGCGCTTGATCGATTCGTAGATCTCCGGTGGCAGGTTGACCGTGCGGTGGGTTGGATACACCGGGATCTTGTAGGTCTCGGGGTAACGTTTGAACATCGCCACCTGGCCGTCGGAGAGTTTGTCCTTGTACTTGTCGACGGTGGCCGCGGTGATCACGAACAGCGGCTTTTCACTGGCGAACGGGTCGGCCAGGAAGCCCTTGCTGTCCACAGCGCCGGCGTTCTTCGGGATGCCACCGGTCCAGGCCGGGATCGAGCCGTCGGCGTTGCCGGCTTTTTCGGCGCCTACCGGGGTCAAGGTGGTGCCGAGCTTGGCCGCCTCCTCCGGCGATACCGCTGCCATCACGTGGGTGGCCAACAGGCTGAGGGCCAACACTGCAATTGTCTTACGCATGGATGCTTGTCCTTCTTTAAGCCAGGTCAGAAGTTCGCGCCGAAGCTGAGGGCGAGGAAGTCGCGGTCGGTCAGGGTGTTGTAGTCGCCGCCGAAAAAGTCCGTATAGCTCAGGCTGGCGGTGTAGGTACTGCGGTAGTCCGCGTCCACACCGATGCTGATGGCCTTGGCGCCTTTGTTGAACAGGCCATTGGGGCCGTAGCCGGCCACGTCATGGGACCAGGACAGGTTGGGCTTGAGGTTCACCCCGAAAATCGCGTTGTTGTAGTCAAGGATCGCCCGCGCACGGTAGCCCCAGGAATTGGCGGTGACGAAACCGTCGGTGTCGCCTTGAAAACCATAGGCACCGTAGACCGAGTCGCGGCCGTAGCGCAGTTTGGATTTGTCCTCCAGCCCACCGACATGCACGTACGCAGCCTCGCCTACCAGCGTCAGGCGTTCGGCCCCCAGCACCTGGTCGAAGAACTGGGTCATGGTGCTTTGGATCTGGGTGATTTCCTTGCGGCGGTAGCCTTTGTTGTCGTCGCCAAAGTTGCTGCGGATTGGCGAGGCCAGTTGGCCGGAGGTCGGGTTGACCAGCGCCAGGGTCAGGTCGGTGGTGTTGAGTTGCACCGGGGCATTGGGGCGGTAGCTGATCTCGCCGGTCCACGCCGTGCCGGTAGGCAAGGTGGTGGAAAAGCTCGCACCGAACAGGCGGATGTCTTCCGGGTAGTCGAGGTAATACTGGCCACGACCGAGCATCGTGCTGGTGACCAGCCCATCACCTGTGCCAGGCCGCAGGAAGTTAGCAAGGTTACGGATGGAATCCATCGTCGTTGCGTTGGAGTTGTTGGTGATCGTGCCCACCGTCGGCGTGCGGCTGTGGTAGTTCATGAAGTACAGACCGTACTCGGTGTCATCTCCCAGCCAGCGCAACGCCGTACCGAACTGACCACTGTCACGGGCATCACGATCCCGTGCACGCTGCACGATCACACCTTCACGGGTCACTTGAAAGCCTTGCCCAAACGCGGCGGCCACCGGCTGCAACGGCGCAATCGCCGGGTTACCCACCGTGTAGTTGTCATTACAGCCGTGGGCCGCCACATCCCCGCCAAAGAATGTGCCGCAATTATCCAGTACGGTATTTTCCCAGTTCAGTTGGTAAAAACCTTCCACTGTCAGTTGGTTGGTCAAGCTCTGGGAGGCGAACAGCATGTTCACCGGAATCAGCCCTTCCTTGATTTCCGCACCGGGGCGGCGGAAGGCTGAGACGTCGATGGGGTTGATGCTGTTGATGGAGTTACCGATAAAGGTACTTTCACCCCAGCTGACCACTTGCTTGCCGAGGCGCACGTTGCCCGGTTGGTCGCCAATCGAATAGTTGTGATAGACGAAGGCATCGAGCAATTCGTAGCCGGAGGAACGTGCGCCCTCATCACGGTGGTGATTGCTGATCTGCTTGAACTCGCGGTCTTCGTCCTGCAACTCGAAGTCGTACCAGTACTTACCCCGCACGAATACGCCACTGTCGCCGTACTTGAGTTCCAGGTCGTGAATACCCTTGAAGATCTTGGAGAAGGTCTCGCCCTTCTTGAAGTTCAAGCGCCCATCATCCCCGGTAGACGCCTGGCCAGTGCCGCCGTTGACCGTGCCCACCAGCTTTTTATCGGCGTCGCGCATGCCCCAGCTCGCGCCCACCGACAGCGAGGAATCGAATTGCCCTTCGATCTCGCCAATGTTGAACGAAACAGCCTGTGCCTGGGCACAGCACCCCAACGCAACCGCAGCGGCCAGCGCCTGTGGCCTGAAGATGGCGCGCATTGTTGTTCTTGTCATGCGTCTTCCCCGGTGAGTGACAGAAGGCCCCACCCTACTGCCGCCCATCAGGAGCGATAAGCGCACCAAGGAGGGATTCGTGTTGTCGCTCGAAAGGATGACAGGGCGCTCTGGCCTGGGCTTCGGGCACAGGCATGCATTGGGTGGATGGTGGGTTATCAGGGGAATGTATGGAGGACCGCGCAACTGTTGCTGATTACGCAACAGTCCTTGTCACGAATCGGCATTACTCATTTTGTTACAAGCGGCTATTCTTGCCGGGCTTTCAGGGCAAACGGCCCGCTTCCACAACCGGAAGAAAAGCCAGATTCAAATGGATTGATGCCTGTTTTCAGTCTGTTACCGGTGTTCACTGACGTTGATTTGTCGCTCCTTGATCCAACGTCTTACTTCGGCCGCTGCCTATGCAGCGGCCTTTTTTATGCCTGGAATAAAACAGGGCGCCCTCAGCGCCCCGTAGCATTCAAGCTTTTTCAAGCAACGATCACAGGCTGAATTTCTGCAAATTGGCCATCATCTCCTTCAACGCCTCGATGTTGTCCTTGGGGTGAGCCGCCCCCTCGAAGTCGCAGATCTGCTGCCAATGCGCCGCCACGTCATCGGGCGAGAAGCCCGCTTGCGGATCAAAGCCCACGCCCAGGCTACGCTCCCAGCGGGTCTTGCCGATCCAGCCGCCGCCCACTTCAAACAGCCCCGAGGTTTCCTCGCAGGCCTCGCTGCCCAGGTACACCACCAATGGGCTGACCAACTCCGGCTTGAGGCGCTCGAACACCTGCGGCGGGATCAAGCCTTCGGTCATGCGCGTGCCACCGGTTGGGGCGATGGCGTTGACCAGGATGTTGTTCTTGCGGCCCTCCAGCGCCAGGGTGCGCGTCAGCCCATACAGGCCGAGCTTGGCCATGCCGTAGTTGGACTGGCCGAAGTTGCCGTAGATGCCCGAGGTGGATGCAGTGAAGATCACCCGCCCGTAACCTTGCTCGCGCAGATGGGGCCAGGCGGCGCGGGTGACTTTGTAGGCGCCTTCGACATGCACCCGATAAACCAGGTCCCAGTCGCTGTCGTCCATTTTGTGGAAGGTCTTGTCGCGCAGGATGCCAGCGTTGTTGACCACCACGTCGATACGGCCAAAGGCGTCGAGGGCGTTCTGCACGATCTTGTCACCGTCGGTGACAGAGTCATGGTTGGCTTCGGCGATGCCACCGGCCTCGCGGATCTGCGCCACCACACGGTCAGCAGCCGAAGCATTGGCGCCTTCGCCCTGGGTGGAACCGCCCAGATCGTTGACCAGCACCTTGGCGCCATGTTTGGCGAACAGCAGCGCATGGGCCCGGCCCAACCCGCCGCCGGCACCGGTGACGATCACGACCTTATCCTGGAACTGCACTGACTGACTCATACCGAACTCCAAAGGCGACAATGGGAATGGGTCGAGTGTCAGGCACGGGGGCTTTGGTCACAATAAAGCCGGCCAGGGCTGAATGGTGCTCGATAAGGCTGGGGGATAATCGTCAGCTCAGGAATAGGCCAATCGTGGTGCCGGTTGCCCAATCCGATCACGGAACGCCAGGTAGTGCTTGAGCACCTGAACCGGCGCCTCGATCTGCGGGTAGTGGCCGATATTGGCCAGCAGTACCGTGTCGGCGTGGGGCACCAATTCGCGATAACGCTCCACCATATGAGTGCCGGAGATCGGGTCGAGCTCGCCATCGATCACCCGCAGCGGCACTTCATCCTGTTGCATCGCCGCCACCCAACGCTCACGCATGCGCCGGCGTTGAGGGATGTAGGCAATGAGTTTGTGCAGGATGCGCGTGCCGTCATGGCAGTCGATCAGGCTCCAGAAATCATCCAGCGCACTTTCGCTGGGGCGGGTGTTGGGGCCAAAGATCTGGCTGAAACTGTTTGCCAGGGCATTGCGCCCAAAAGCACGGCCGATCATCCAGCCCAGCGGGCTGAGCAAGAGTTTTTGCACCAATGCCGGTCGATGGGTTTCGGGAAACAGCCCGCCGTTGAGAAACACGCAGCTGGCCATCTGAAAGCGACCCTCGTAGTGCCGGGCCAGCAGTTCCTGGGCGACACTGTCACCGTAGTCGTGGGCCAGCACATGCACCGGCTGCTCCACGCGCAGATGTTCCAGCAGTGCCTGTTGCAAATCCGCCTGTTCCAGCAGGCAATAACCGTGGTCCACCGGCTTGGCCGAGTCGCCGAAACCGAGCATGTCGCAGGCAATCACCAGGTTGCGCTGGGCCAGGGGCTGCCACAGGTAGTGCCAGTCCCAGCTGGCCGTGGGAAAGCCATGGATCAGCAGCAACGGTTCGCCCTGCCCCGCCACCCAATAACGGATGGCGCGGCCGTGGAAGTCGAACGTCTGGCTGCGTTTGCGCCAGGCTCTCAGCGGGATCTCGGCGAGTGGCATCAGCTTCTATACCCAGGGTCTTGAGTGTCCAGCTTACGCAGCAACGCCGGCCAGGCCAGCGCGCCCCCCATACCTTGTGCGCTCTTTGTGACAGCCGCCACCATCGCCTTGGCACCAGCGAGAATCTGGGGGCCGATGTTGATCAATTCAGCACCACCGTTTTGCGCCAGCACCTGGATATCGCAGGCGCGCTGGAAGGTGAACATCATCAGGAAGGTGTCGGCGATGGTACTGCCGCAGGTCAGCAGGCCATGGTTGTGCAGCATCAGGAAATTGTTGTCGCCCAGATCGGCCTGCAGGCGGGCCTTCTCTTCGTGATTCAGCGCCACGCCTTCGTAGGCGTGATAGGCCAGGCTCGACAGCACGAATATCGATTGCTGGCTGATCGGCAACACGCCTTGCTTCTGCGCCGCCACCGCAACACCGGCAGCGGTGTGGGTGTGCAGCACGCAGGCTACGTCGTGGCGCACTTCGTGGATGGCGCTGTGGATGGTGTACCCCGCCGGATTGATCTCGTAGGGGCTGTCCATCAGCTTGTTGCCGGCTTGGTCGACCTTGACCAGGCTCGACGCGGTGATCTCGTGGAACATGAGGCCGTAGGGGTTGATCAGGAAATCATCAGTGCCCGGCACCTTGGCCGAGATGTGGGTGAAGATCAGGTCATCCCAACCATGCATCGCCACCAGGCGATAGCAGGCAGCCAGGTCGACACGGGTCTGCCATTCGGCAGCGCTGACCTGATCTTTGACATTCTGTGGCGATGGAACGGGGGCTAGGCTCACGGCAACGACCTCCTTGGCGCATTTTCTTATTGTTTTTTTGAGTGATGGGCCAGTCTAGTCAGACGCCGTGGCCGCCGTAGTTGCCTTGGCAGCCAGCTTGATGACCGTACGAGTCAGTGTTGAGAATAGTTTAAATGCGTACACGCGACGTCAGAGAAGTGCCGCCAATAAAGGCGCGGCGAACAGGTTGAGCAGCCCCGTCAGCACCATCACCAGGCCCGCGACGGAGCCCTCTTCACCGCCCACTTCGTGTGCTCGGCTCACGCCCGCACCATGGGCGCCCACGCCGAACAACGCGCCGCGCGCCAAGGGTGTGCGCAATGGCAACCACTTGAGCAGCACGCCGCCGAGCATGGCGCCGAACACGCCGGTGAACATCACGAACACGGCCGTCAGTTCCGGCACGCCACCCAAGTCGGACGACACGGGCATGGCGAACGGTGTGGTGATGGAGCGTGGCACCAGGGACATCGTCACCGAGGTGTCCAACGCCAGCGCTTTGGCCAAGCCGAATGAGGTGGCGATGGAGGCCACGCTGCCGGCGATCATGCCCAGCAACAAGGCCGACCAGTAACGCGCCAGCAACGTGCGCTGCTGCCAGATCGGCACCGCGAAGGCCACGGTCACCGGGCCCAGCACCAGCATCAACCAATGGGTGTCGGCGGAGTATTCGGCGTAGGCGGTGTTCATCGGCACCGCCACGGCCAGCAAGAGTACCGGCACCAGGATCAGCGGCGACAACAGGTAACGCCCGGTGCGACGGTAGATCCAGCGGCTGAAAATGTACGCACCCAAGGTCAAGGCGAGCCAGAACACCGGCATCAGCTCAAGCTTCATGGCGCAGCCTCCAGCGGCACACCAGTTCGACGGTGAACGCGGTCACCAGCATCACCGCCAAGGTGCTGAAGCCAATCACCAGCAGGATGCGCCAGCCGTCATTGCGCAACAGGCCGCCGTAGTCCAGCAGGCTCATCAGCGCAGGAATGAAGAACAGCAACATTTCAGCCATCAACACACCGGCGCCCAATTGCAGGGCCGCCGGTTTCACCAGCCCGCTAGCGAAGCTTGCCAACAACAGGCCCAGGCCCACTACGCCGCCAGGAATCGGCCACGCCAGCCACACGGCTAGTTGGCAACCGAGCAGATAAATAGCCAACAGCACGATCAATTCAATCAACAGACGGGTGAAACGCTTCATGGGCTTTGGTTCCTCGCAGGCCTCCATTTTAGAGACGCGCACCCCATCCCCACAGCGAATTGTTAGACTGCCGACTATTCCAAATGGGAATCCTGATCATGGAATTCAAACAGCTGCGCAGCTTTGTCGAAGTGATTCACCGAGGCGGTTTTACCCAAGCGGGAAAAACCCTGCACATCAGTCAATCCGCCGTCAGTAAACAGGTGGCGCAACTGGAACAAAGCCTGGGCACACCGCTGTTGGAGCGCACCGGCTCACACATCCGCCTGACCGCTGCCGGCGAGGTGGTGCTGCAACGGGCTGAAGCCATGCTGCGCTTGCAGACGGAATTGCTGAGTGAGCTGGATGACATGCAGCAACTGGCCCGCGGCGAGTTGCGCCTGGGCCTGCCGCTATTGGCGGGGGATACCTTGTTTGCGGGACTGTTTGCCGAGTACCGCAGGCGCTACCCAAAGGTGACCATTCAACTGCTGGAAGGCGGCAGCCGCACGATCGAACAGGCAATTCTCAATGGTGAGCTGGATGTGGGCGGCTGCCTGAATTCCAGTGATCCGGCCTTCGCCCGGCAAGCCTTCTGCGATGAGCCGCTCGACGCCCTGCTGCCGATGGATCACCCGCTGGCGCAGAACGCCCAGGTACGCCTGGAGGAACTGGCGGACACGCCGTTCCTGATGTACCAGCGCAGCTTTGTGCTCAATGATCGGCTGATCCAGGCCTGCCAGCAGGTGGGTTTCACTCCGAGGGAAATCGGCCGTAGCGGCCAGGCAGACTTCCTCGCCGCCCTGGTCGCGGCCGGCCAGGGCGTGGTGCTGTTGCCCAGCGTGGTTGCCCGTGGGTTGGTGCGACCGGGCGTGGTGCGCCTGACGCTCAAGGCGCCCGACGACCTGCGCTGGGACATCGCGTTTACCTGGCGTGCGGGCGCCTATCTGTCGAAAGCCGCCCAGGCCTGGCTGGCGTTGCTGCGGGAATTTCCGGTCAGCCGCGCAGTGCAGTGACCAACTCGGCCAGCCAGGGTTCGGCGTCAGCTTCGGGGGTCACGCTTTCGCTGGCGTCCAGGCGCAGCATCGGCAGCACTTCACGCACACCCAACTCTCCAAACAGCTCGCGCATTTGCTCGCCACCGCCGCAGAAGGTATCGCCATAGCTGGCGTCGCCCAGGCCGATCACCGCACCGGGCAGGCCACGCCAGGCGGCGGGCAGTTGGTCACGGATCATCGAATACAGGGGCTGCAGGTTATCGGGCAATTCACCCATGCCGGTTGTGGACGTTACCGCCAAAAATGCTTCGGGGCCGAACGCCTGCACATCCGCTAGCGTCGCGCGAGGGTTGTGCCAGGCCTCGAAGCCGGCAGCCTTGAGGATACCGGCAGCGTGACGGGCGACTTCTTCAGCGGTGCCGTAGACCGAGCCGGAAAGGATGGCGACTTTCATCAATCTGATCCTGTAGTTGAGCGAAAGCGTGGGATATTAGCAGCTCAACCCGCCCCTTCAAAAAAACGTCGCGACCCACTGGAAAGATGGCTGCGCTGCCTTAGACTTGCGACACCTCAAATGGATGGATTCCCCTGCATGATTAATGCTCAATTGATGCAAATGGTCATCGACGCTTCAAATGACGGCATCGTAATCGCTGAACGGGAAGGCAAGGACTTGCCGCTGATCTACGTCAACCCGGCTTTCGAGCGGATGACCGGCTACAGCCGCGACGAAATCCTCTATCAGGATTGCCGTTTCCTGCAATCCGGTGACCGTGACCAATCGGGCCTGATCGCCATTCGTGAAGCGCTCAGGGCCGGCGTCAACTGCCGAGAGACCCTGCGTAACTACCGCAAGGACGGCACGCCTTTCTGGAATGAATTGTCGTTATCCACCACTTACAACCCCGCGGACAAACAGACGTATTTCGTCGGCGTGCAAAAGGACGTGACGGTTCAGGTCAAGACCCAACAGCGCGTGGCTCAATTGGAAGCCCAGGTGGCCGAACTCAAGGCCGAACTGGCCACACTCAAAACGACGAGTGGAGCTAACAATAATTAGAAAAAACGGTCATTAAGAGGATAATGGCAATTTAATACCTACCCACCGAGCAAGCCTCATGCAACGCGACGCACTCCTGACACAGGACGAGCTGGACTTTATCCAGACCATGCAACACAACCCGCAGTTGAATCTGCGGGATGCGTCGTCGAGCCTGACGGTCAACGGTGGTGCGCAAATTCGCGATTTGCTCACGCGACTGGCCGCTCACGACCACGTCACCATCCAGGCGCAGTTCGACAACCAGCAACTGACCTTCCCACTGCACCTGGTGGAAGATGAGTTTCACGCCGTTCATCTGCGTCTGGGCGTACCGAGTATTTTCGAAGACGGTCCGATGATCCGGCCGTGGCGCCTGGCACTTGAAACGCCGGTGGCGCTGGAGAATGTCAGGGGCACCCCAGGTGCCCTGTGGGTGCATGAGGTGTCATTCAAGGGGGTGCTGGTCGAGATTAGGGGACGGATCAAGCCGCCGAAGACCTTTTCCCTGTGGTTCAGCCCTTCGGGTTACGAACGCATTGCGTTGCGCGGAGCGTTCGAACGGGAAACCGCACGCGGGCTGTT
Source organism: Pseudomonas sp. P7759 (assembly GCF_013386445.1). NCBI lineage: Bacteria > Pseudomonadati > Pseudomonadota > Gammaproteobacteria > Pseudomonadales > Pseudomonadaceae > Pseudomonas > Pseudomonas sp. P7759. Next base: position 65,733 of record NZ_JACART010000010.1, on the reverse strand, counting down.
CGCCTACCGTCTGAGCCAGAGCGACGCCGATGAAACCGAGCGCCTGCGCCAGTTCATCCTGCAACAGCACCGACTGGCCCATCCTGAAGTCCACGCCTGAAATCAGGTATCCAGGCCACCGCCCAGAAATTGCTGCAAGCGGCGCTGCATCAACCGGCCTTCATTACCCAGGCAGCCGATTGATGAACCGGCGAGGCTTTCCTGCGCCAAGTCCGCTGCATCGCCGGCCAACAGCAGCGGGCAATTCAGGGTCAGCGCCAGACGCCTGAGCCGCAACGGCAACTCACTGCCGGGGGCGCGATTGGAAAACAGCACCAAGGCTTGGGGCTGGGTCTTTTCACAGATCAGGGTCAACTCATCGAATGGCTGGCCCACGCCCAAAATCTTGACCGCCTGTTTCTCCCCCGACATCAGCAAGCCCGCGACCAGCAACTCCAGCTCGCGGCATTCCCCCGCAACGGCCGCGAGCAACACCCGAGGCAGCGGTGCGGCGGCGGCCATCTGCAAACGTTGTGCGGTACGCGAGCGCAGGAAATTATCGAAGAATAGCCACTCGCTGGCCTGGCCGAAGCGTCCCTGGTGCCGTAACAACACCTGCCAGAGCGGCATGAGGATGTCCTGGAACACCACGGCGAGGGGGTAGGCGGCAAAGATCTGCCCGTACAGTCGGTCCAACTGGCGGTCATCGAATGCGCTGATGGCGTGGCGCAGTTGCCTTTGCCACTGCTCCCACTCCACGCCAGGGCCGACGCCTGGTTCGCTGAGCAGCTCGTCGCGCGCGAGAATCCTGCCCACCTTGCTCACGGCGACGCCACGTTCGATCCAATCGAGAATCTGGTGCACGGTGTCAATATCGTCACGCGAGTACAACCGATGCCCACTTTCGGTGCGAGTGGGCTGGATAAGACCATAGCGTCGTTCCCAGGCACGTAAGGTGACTGGGTTGACGCCGGTCAGCCGAGCGACTTCGCGGATAGGGAAAAGATCGCCGCAAACGCTGCCGTTGTCGGAAGTCGTTTCGCGTTGAGGAGCAATAGTTTCGGGCATCAGAGGTCAAAAACATCCGTGTCGATTTGGATCCCATTTAACGCTTTTTCAGCGGATCGACACAAGCTGAACGACGAACCGACCAAAGTATCTGGTGTATTTGGCTAAAACAGGAATAATCCTTGCCTGTTTTTTCTACGTCGCTGCAACACCCCGCAGCCTCGTTTGTGTGCCGCCTACCCGGCCCAGCGCACTCGCTTATTTGGAGATACACAATGTCTACCTCTCCCGTCACCCTGATGGTTGCGCGCCGCGTGGCCAAGGGTCGCTACGAAGAACTGATGGCCTGGCTGCGCGAAGGCGAGCAATTGGCCACGGACTTTCCCGGCTACCTGGGTTCAGGTGTCCTCGCGCCGCCGCCCAACGATGATGAATTCCAGATCATTTTCCGCTTCGCCGATGAAAAGACCCTGCATGCCTGGGAATTTTCGGCCTCGCGCAGTACCTGGTTGAGCCGTGGCAGCGAGCTGTTTGCCAACCCGTCCGAGCACCGCGTACGCGGTATCGATGGCTGGTTCGGTGCGGTCGGCGCGCGCCCTCCGCGTTGGAAGCAGGCGGTGGCGATCTGGCTGGCGTTTTTCCCGGTGTCGCTGCTGTTCAATTTTGTCCTGGGGCCCCTGCTCAGCGATCTCGACCTGGCGCCGCGAGTACTGGTCAGCACCATGGCCCTTACACCTCTGATGGTGTATTGGTTCATCCCGCTGTCGACCCATCTGTTGGCCAATTGGCTGCATCCTGTTCCGACCCCACGCAAGGCCAGCGAAGCCGCTGCTTGAGTACAGGGGCGCTCGGTCGCTGGTATAGTTTCAATCTGCCAGCGACTCGAGCCTCCCATGACTGCGACAAACGCCCCGATCCTGATCACCGGCGCCGGCCAGAGGGTCGGCCTGCATTGCGCCCAGCGCCTGCTGGACGACGGCCACCCGGTGATTTTCAGCTACCGCAGCGAACGGCCTGGCGTGCAGGCCCTGCGCGAACGCGGGGCGATCGGGGTGTTTGCCGACTTCTCCAGCGAGGCCGGCGTCCTGGCGTTTATCGCTGAACTGAACAACCATACCCAACGCCTGCGCGCGATCATCCACAACGCCTCGGCCTGGATCGCGGAAACGCCCGACGACGAAAGCCGCGCCTTTACCGACATGTTCAGCGTGCACATGCTTGCGCCGTACCTGATCAACCTGCATTGTTCACCCTTGCTGCAACGCTCGACGCCGGCCGACATCGTGCACATCAGCGATGACGTGGTGCGCAAGGGCAGCCGCCAGCACATCGCCTATTGCGCCACCAAGGCCGGCCTCGACAGCCTCACGTTGTCGTTTGCCGCGCAGTTCGCGCCGCAGATCAAGGTCAATGGCATTGCTCCGGCGATGGTGATGTTCAATGACGGCGACGACGCCGCCTACCGCGCCAAGGTACTGGCCAAGTCGGCACTGGGCATCGAGCCTGGGCCCGAGGTGATCTACCAGAGCGTGCGTTACCTGCTGGATAACCCCTATGTCACCGGTACCACCCTGACCGTCAACGGCGGGCGGCATATCAAGTAAGCCGTTTGTGAGGATGTTGTATGACCCTGCCCCATCACTACCGCGAGATCCTCAAAGGCCTGGGCGAAGACCCGGAGCGCGAAGGCCTGCTCGACACCCCCAAGCGCGCCGCCAAGGCCATGCAGTACCTGTGTCACGGCTACGAGCAGAGCCTGGAAACGATCGTCAACGGTGCGCTATTTACCTCCGACAATGACGAGATGGTGATCCTCAAGGACATCGAGTTGTACTCGCTGTGCGAACACCACCTGCTGCCCTTCATCGGCAAGGCCCATGTGGCCTATATCCCCACCGGCAAGGTGCTGGGCCTGTCCAAGCTGGCGCGCATCGTCGACATGTTCGCCCGGCGCCTGCAGATCCAGGAAAACCTCACCCGCCAAATCGCCGACGCGATCCAGGACGTGACCCAGGCTGCTGGCGTGGCCGTGGTGATCGAAGCCCAGCACATGTGCATGATGATGCGCGGCGTGGAAAAACAGAATTCAACCATGAACACCTCGGTGATGCTCGGCGCGTTCCGCGAGTCGAACACCACGCGCATGGAGTTCCTGCAACTGATCGGACGGAGCAAGTAGCAATGCCACAACTTCAACCAGGCATGGCGCGCATCCGGGTCAAGGACCTGTGCCTGCGCACCTACATCGGCATCAACGAGGACGAAATCCTCAACAAGCAGGATGTGCTGATCAACCTGACCATCCTGTATGCCGCCCAGGACGCCGTGCGCGACAACGACATTGACCATGCGCTGAACTACCGCACCATCACCAAGGCGATCATCGCCCACGTCGAGGGCAACCGCTTTGCCCTGCTGGAGCGCCTGACCCAGGAGCTGCTGGACCTGGTGATGAGCAATGACTCGGTGCTGTACGCCGAAGTCGAAGTGGACAAGCCCCACGCGCTGCGCTTTGCCGAGTCGGTTTCGATTACCCTGGCGGCCAGCCGTTAACCCCTGAATTGTCAGTGAGCCCTATGAACGATCAACAACGCCTCGAACTCGAAGCCGCCGCCTTCCGTCGGCTGGTGGCGCACCTGGACAGCCGCAAGGATGTGCAGAACATCGACCTGATGAACCTCTCGGGCTTTTGCCGTAACTGCTTGTCCAAGTGGTACAAGGCCGAGGCCGACGAGCGCCAGATCGAGCTGAGCCTCGATGACGCCCGTGAAGTGGTGTACGGCATGCCGTACGCCGAGTGGAAAGCCCAATACCAGAAAGAAGCCAACGCCGACCAACAGGCGGCGTTCGCCAAAGGAAAAACCCATGACTGATCTGAACACCCTGCGCGCCAGCCTCAACAGTGGCGAACATGTTTTTGCCGACACCCTTGCATTTGTCGCTGCCGGTTATGACTACCAGCCGCAAGCCTTTACCAATGGCGACGTGGAAAATGCCGCTGGGCAGAACGAAGGATCGTGCAAGACCCTGGGCCTGGCGCTGCTGGAAGGTCTGAGCGATCAGGAAGCACTGCTGGCGTTTGGCGAGCATTACCGCTCGGTAGTGGCGACGCCTGAGGGCAGCGATCACGGCAACATTCGTGCGCTGATTGCCCATGGTTTGGCCGGGGTGAAGTTCAGCGCACAGCCACTGACCCGTCGCTGATCAAATCCTGCTCATAAAAAAACCGGCCTCTCAGCCGGTTTTTTGTTTCAACGATTTAGAACGAAGCGTCCTTCAAACCATCGAGGTAACGCTCGGCATCCAGTGCCGCCATGCAACCAGCGCCGGCCGAGGTAATGGCCTGGCGGTAGACGTGGTCTGCCACGTCACCGGCAGCGAAGATACCTTCGATGTTGGTAGCAGTTGCGTTGCCTTCACGGCCGCCCTGCACCACCAGGTAACCGTCTTTGGCTTCCAGCACGCCCTCGAACAACGAAGTGTTCGGGGTGTGGCCGATAGCGATGAACACACCGTCGACTTTCAGCTCGTCGAAGCTGCCGTCGTTGTTCTTCAGGCGGGCACCGGTCACGCCCATGTTGTCGCCCAGCACTTCGTCCAGGGTGGCGTTGAGCTTGAGGATGATCTTGCCTTCAGCGACACGGGCATGCAGTTTGTCGATCAGGATCTTCTCGGCGCGGAAGGTCTCGCGGCGGTGAACCAGAGTCACGGTGCTGGCGATGTTGGCCAGGTACAGTGCTTCTTCCACGGCGGTGTTGCCGCCACCGACTACGGCGACTGGCTTGTTGCGGTAGAAGAAACCATCGCAGGTCGCGCAGGCGGAAACGCCCTTGCCCATGAACGCTTCTTCCGACGGCAGGCCCAGGTAGCGGGCGCTGGCGCCGGTAGCGATGATCAGCGCGTCACAGGTGTACACGCCGCTGTCGCCGGTCAGGCTGTAAGGCTTTTTGGAGAAGTCGACCTGATTGATGTGGTCAAACACGATCTCGGTTTCGAAACGTTCAGCGTGTTCTTTCATGCGTTCCATCAGCACCGGGCCGGTCAGGCCGTGGACGTCGCCCGGCCAGTTGTCGACTTCGGTGGTGGTGGTCAGTTGACCACCCGCCTGCATGCCAGTGATCAGCAGCGGCTTGAGGTTGGCCCGGGCAGCGTAGACCGCAGCGCTGTAACCGGCAGGGCCGGAACCCAGGATAATCACTCGCGAATGACGGGTATCAGACATGACTCACTCCTATCGACCACCCGGACTACAGGGCAGCTGGAATAAAAAAGGGACCACGAAGCACTTGGGGAAGGCTTCAACTCGCAGACCCTGAAAAATAATGGGTGCAGCGTATCGAGGGGGGCAAGATTAAGGAAATACGGAATAACAATCCAGCTCATAGGTGGTCTCTATGCAGTCACCGCTGTTGATCAACACCTTTGTTACCACTGATGTCGCCGCTTTCGCCTGTTAAACAAAGCCGGTAAGGTCGGCGCGTTCGTCACTTTGTTCGGAGTTCTCCATGCCCGCCCCTGCTCTTTCCGGCCCGCAATACCTGCGTGAAGGCCTCAAACTGGTGTTGAGCCCCGGCCTGCGCCTGTTTGTGCTGCTGCCGCTGGTGATCAACATTGTGCTGTTCGTCGGCTTGATCTATTTCGCCGGTCATCAGTTCAGCCTGTGGGTCGATCATTTGATGCCGACGCTCCCGAGCTGGCTGAGCTTCCTGAACTACCTGCTCTGGCCCCTGTTTGTCGTGCTGGTGGTGTTGATGGTGTTTTTCACTTTCACCATGCTCGCCAACATCATCGCCGCGCCCTTCAACGGTTTTCTCTCGGAGAAAGTGGAAGTGGTGGTACGCGGCACCGATGATTTCCCGGCCTTCAGCTGGGGCGAGTTGATCGCTATGGTCCCGCGCACCCTGGCCCGCGAGATGCGCAAGCTGGGCTACTTCCTGCCACGGGCCATCGGCCTGTTTATCCTGTCGTTCATACCCGTGGTCAACCTGATCGCTGCCCCGCTGTGGCTGCTGTTCGGCGTGTGGATGATGGCGATCCAGTACATCGACTACCCGGCGGATAACCACAAGCTGGGCTGGAACGAGATGCTCGCCTGGCTGCGCCAGAAACGCTGGCAGAGCATGAGCTTCGGTGGGATTGTCTACCTGGTGCTGCTGGTGCCGGTGGTCAACCTGTTGATGATGCCGGCAGCGGTGGCCGGCGCCACGTTGTTCTGGGTGCGTGAACAAGGTGCCGAGGCAATGGCACAGCAGTAAAAAGTGACCCAGTCATAAATCCATCATCTCGATGACACAATGACGACATGGCCCACGGCGACACTGTGGGTCATGACGACAGCCTCGCTTCACATCACCCTCATTACCGAAACCTTCCCGCCAGAGATCAACGGGGTGGCCAATACCCTTGGTCGCCTGTGCGAGGGTTTGCGTGCCCGTGGCCATCAAGTCGAGCTGGTGCGCCCGCGCCAGGGCGTCGATCAGAGCCGCCCCAGCGACGACGCCCTGTTGCTGTGCCGTGGCTGGCCGCTGCCGGGTTATCCGGGCCTGCAATGGGGACAGTCGTCGATGCACAAATTGCTGCGTCGCTGGACCCGTCAGCGCCCGGACGTGCTGTACATCGCCACGGAAGGGCCGCTAGGTTTGTCCGCGCTGCGCGCCGCACGTCGCCTGGGGATCAGCGTGGTCAGCGGCTTTCACACCAACTTCCAGCAGTACTCGAACCAATACGGCTTGAGCCTGCTGAGCCGGATGGTCACTCACTACCTGCGCTGGTTCCATAACCGCTCGACCCTGACCCTGGTGCCCAGCGCCAGCCAGCGCCTGGAGCTGGAGCGCAAGCATTTCGAGCGTCTGGGGATGTTGGCGCGCGGAGTGGACAGCCAGTTGTTCCACCCAGCCAAACGCGACAATGCATTGCGGGAAAGCTGGGCGCTGAACAGTGAGCAAACCGCCGTGCTCTATGTGGGCCGGCTGGCCCATGAGAAAAACCTGGGGTTGCTCAAGCGCTGCTTCGAGACCTTGCAGGACACCTATCCTCTGCGTCAGATGAAACTGATCATCGTCGGTGACGGTCCGCAACGCGCGACGATGGAGAAAGAGCTGCCGGAGGCGATCTTCTGCGGCACCTTGCGCGGTGAGGAACTGGCGCGGCACTACGCGTCAGGCGATGTGTTCCTGTTCCCCAGCCTGACCGAAACCTTCGGCAATGTGGTGCTGGAGGCGATGGCGTCGGGGTTGGGTGTGGTGGCCTACGATCAGGCAGCGGCGAGCCAGCATATTCGCCATGGCTACAACGGCGTATCAGCGATGCCGGGGGATGAGAACGCGTTTTGCGAGGCGGCCAACTGGCTGCTGGAGGATGCCGAAAGCCTGCGTCGCATGCGCCTGAATGCACGCCAGCATGCGAGTCGCCAGGGTTGGCCGGCGATCATCGAGCAGTTCGAACGTCAATTACGGGGCGTATGCGGCGAAAACTTTGCGCTTCCTACACAGCCTTACGTACGATGAAACCCTAAGTCTTTCCTTATATTTAAGTCAGGAACTGCTTAAAGCGAAATACCAATTATTGATACCTGTTATCTGAGCAGGGCTTTCAATAATGGAGATACGGTATATGTCAACTTACGGAATGGGTGTACGCAATGGCGTCAACATGCCAAACGCCGAATGGACGCGTCAGCAACAATGGTTGGATAAATCTCGAGCAGAACCGCCTGTCTACGGTTAACCAGGGCATAAAGACCCGAACAAAACCGATCACGCAAAAGAACTGTACAAAGGCCCGCAGTACTGACGCCTAACGCCATAAAACTCCCTGTGTCATCACAGGGAGTCCAGCCACTCACACCAGAGTCGTCAACGCCTCACGACTGAAGGGCAGGATGTCGCCCTCGCGGCCTTCGCGCACCCTCAACGCCCAATCCGGGTCGACCAGCAGTGCACGACCTACCGCCACCAAGTCGAACTCGTCATTATTCAGGCGCTCCAGCAGCTTCTCCAGGCTGGCCGGTTGCGCGACCTTGTCGGTGTTGACCATGAACTGCAGGAACTCGCCATCCAGGCCGACGCTGCCCACGGTGATGGTCGGCTTGCCGGTGAGCTGACGGGTCCAGCCGGCCAAGTTGAGGTCGGACCCTTCGAATTCGGGCTCCCAGAAACGGCGCGTGGAGCAGTGGAAAATATCCACACCCGCGTCAGATAACGGCTTGAGGAATTCGCCCAGCGCCTCGGGGGTCTGCACCAGACGCGCGGTGTAATCCTGCTGCTTCCATTGGGAGAACCGGAAAATGATCGGAAAGTCCGGGCCGACTGCGGCGCGGGTGGCCTGGATCAACTCGATGGCAAAACGCGAGCGGTTGGCCAGGCTGCCGCCGTATTCGTCAGTGCGCTGGTTACTGCCTTCCCAGAAGAACTGGTCGACCAGATAGCCGTGGGCGCCGTGGATTTCAACGCCGTCCATGCCGATGCGCTGGGCATCCTTGGCCGCTTGGGCGAAGGCGTTGATTACCTCCTTGATGTCTTGATGGGTCATGCCGTGCACGACCACGTTGCCATCCTTGAGTTTTTCCATCGGACCGTAGGCTGGCACGCTGGCATCCGGCTCGGTGCCGATGCGACGCACGCTACCCACATGCCACAGCTGCGGGACGATCTTGCCGCCCTCGGCGTGTACCGCGTCGACGACTTTCTTCCAGCCAGCCAAAGCGGCCTCACCGTAAAAGTGCGGGACGTTGGGGTAGCCATTGGAGGCTTGGTGGCCGACCACGGTGCCTTCGGTGATGATCAGGCCCACACCGGCAGCGGCGCGGCGGCGGTAGTACTCGATGACTTTCGAATTGGGTACGCCACCCGGGGAGAACGAGCGCGTCATCGGTGCCATGACGACGCGGGTCGACAGCTGCAACGCACCGAGCTGGAAGGGTTTGAACAAGGCTTGGACGGGCATGGGGCACTCCACGGAAGACGGGGTTTATGATGTGGATAATATGGGGAGCGCAGCGTGCTGGGTAGCACTATTGATCTGGGTGATTAAGGGGTAAAAGTGCAGGAGCCCGCCGGGCTCCTGCAGAAGGGTTGCTCAGCTCAAGGCTTTTTCGATGGCCTGGACGATCGTCGGATCATCCGGTGCAGTGCGCGGGGAGAAACGTGCAAGCACTCGCCCATCCTTGCCCAGCAGGAATTTCTCGAAATTCCAGGTGATGTCCCCAGGAAACTCCGCACCCTCCCCCGCCAGCAAGCGGTAGAGCTGATGACGATCCGGGCCGTTCACGTCAAGCTTGCTGCCCAAAGGAAAGGTCACGCCGTAGTTAAGGCTGCAGAACTCGCGGATCTCTTCTTCAGAGCCCGGCTCCTGCCCGGCAAACTGGTTGCACGGCAGGCCAAGCACGGTAAATCCCTGGTCCTTGTACTGCTGGTAGAGGTTCTCCAGCGCGGCATACTGCGGGGTCAAGCCACATTTGGAGGCCACGTTGACCACCAGCACCACTTGCCCCTTGAAGGGCGCCAGCGGCAGCTCTTGTCCGTCCAAAGCTTTGAGTTTCAGGTCGTGGAAAGCACTCATGACGAACTCCAGATATCCCATGTTCTTCGCATTGCGGCCGTTCGAGATTACAGCCCACAAGCCTGCAATCATAGACGCCGATTACAAAACCCGCCTGCAGGTTACTGAGCGGTAGGCCAGGGCAAAATCGGAATGGCGGTCACGGCGTTTTGCGGGCTGCCTTCGATCAGGCGGTCGCTGTACACCAGGTAAACCAGGGTGTTGCGCTTCTTGTCGAGGAAGCGCACCACCTGCATGGTCTTGAACACCAGGGAGGTGCGCTCCTTGAACACTTCGTCGCCGTCCTTGAGCTCGCCCTTAAAGCGGATCGGGCCGACCTGACGGCAAGCAATCGAGGCTTCGGCGCGGTCTTCGGCCAGCCCGAGGCCGCCTTTGACGCCGCCGGTCTTGGCGCGGGACAGGTAGCAGGTCACGCCATCGACCTTGGGGTCATCGAAGGCTTCAACCACAATCCGGTCATTGGGGCCGACAAACTTGAACACCGTCGACACCTGGCCGATTTCTTCAGCAGAGGCCAACAGTGGCATGGCCAACAGCAGGCCGAGCAATCCCTTCATGACACGCATGGTGTATTCCTTTGGTTAGACCAGGATCAGGTTATCGCGGTGAACCAGTTCCGGTTCGGCCATGTAACCCAATAGTCCGACAATCGCATCGGAGGATTGTCCAATGATTTTCTGCGCTTCAAGGGCGCTGTAGTTGGCCAGGCCACGGGCGATCTCACGACCGTCCGGCGCCACGCACACCACCATCTCGCCCCGGCGGAAGCTGCCCTGCACCAGCTTGACGCCGACCGGCAGCAGGCTCTTGTTGCCTTGGGACAACGCCGATACGGCGCCATCGTCCAACACCAGGGTGCCACGGGTTTGCAGATGACCGGCCAGCCATTGTTTGCGCGCCGCCAGCATGCCGCGTTCCGGCGACAACAGCGTACCGATGCGCTCGCCCGCCTTGAGCCGGTCCAGCACGCGCTCGATGCGCCCGCCGATGATGATGGTGTGGGCGCCGGAACGCGCCGCCAGGCGCGCCGCACGCAGCTTGGTCTGCATGCCGCCGCGTCCCAGGGCGCCGCCGACACTGCCGGCCACGGCGTCCAACGCCGGGTCATCGGCGCGGGCTTCGTAGATCAGCTGGGCTTCGGGGTTGTTGCGCGGGTCGGCGTCAAACATGCCGTCGCGGTCAGTGAGGATCACCAGCAGGTCGGCTTCCACCAGGTTGGCCACCAGGGCGGCCAAGGTGTCGTTGTCGCCAAAGCGGATTTCGTCGGTGACCACGGTGTCGTTTTCGTTGATCACCGGGATGACTTTCAGCTCCACCAGCGCGCGCAGAGTGCTGCGGGCGTTGAGGTAGCGCTTGCGGTCGGACAGGTCGTCGTGGGTTAGCAGGATCTGCGCAGTGTGCCGGCCGTGCTCGGCAAAGCTGGATTCCCAGGCTTGCACCAGGCCCATCTGGCCGATGGCGGCGGCGGCTTGCAGTTCGTGCATCGCGCTGGGTCGCGCGGTCCAGCCGAGGCGGCTCATTCCGGCGGCAACCGCCCCGGACGACACCAGCACCAACTCCACACCGGCCTCATGCAAGGCCACCATCTGCTCGACCCAGACGCTCATGGCTGCGCGATCGAGCCCCTTGCCATCCGCCGTCAGCAACGCACTGCCGATCTTCACGACCCAGCGCTGCGCACCTGTCACTTTGCTCCGCATCATCTTCAACCTTAGATTGAGGGCTGCGCGACCCAGCGCGGCCCATAACGTTAAACCCGGATACTAAAACGCCGCTCCAACAGGAGCGGCGTTCAAGTTTATCGCAACGAATCAGTCGCGCACGTAAATGATTTCAGGACCGTCTTCATCATCCACGTCTTCTTCGTCCCAATCATCGTCACCGATGTCATGGACCGACTTCACGCCGCTGCGGCGCAGGGCACGCTGGTCGTCCAGCGCTTGCAGCTGGGCACGGGCTTCGTCTTCGATCTGTTGATCGAGCTCAGCCAGCTCAGCCTTGAACACCGGGTCGGCCGCCAGGCGGTCGGCGCGGTCTTCGAGGTAGCGCATGATGTCGCGGGTCAGGCGCTCGGTGCCTTCTTTGGCGATGGCCGAGATCACGTAGACCGGACCTTCCCACTCCAGGCGGTCAACGATTTCCTTGACGCGCTCTTCGTGCTCTTCTTCCAGGATCTGGTCGCACTTGTTCAGCACCAACCAGCGATCACGCTCGGCCAGGGCCGGGCTGAACTTGGTCAGTTCGCTGACGATCACTTCGGCGGCGTCCGGTGCGCTGGTGTCATCCAACGGCGCCATGTCGACGAGGTGCAGCAGCAAACGGGTACGCGACAAGTGCTTGAGGAAGCGAATCCCCAGGCCTGCGCCATCGGAGGCACCTTCGATCAGGCCGGGAATGTCGGCGATCACGAAGCTTTTCCAACGGTCGACGCTGACCACACCGAGGTTTGGCACCAGGGTGGTGAACGGGTAGTCGGCGACTTTCGGCTTGGCGGCCGAAACCGAGCGGATGAAGGTACTTTTGCCAGCGTTTGGCAGACCCAGCAGGCCCACGTCAGCGAGTACTTTCATTTCCAGCTTGAGGTCACGCTGCTCGCCCGGCTTGCCTGGCGTGGTCTGGCGTGGCGCACGGTTGGTACTGGACTTGAATCGGGTGTTACCCAGACCGTGCCAGCCGCCCTGCACAACCATCAGCTTCTGGCCGGCCTTGGTCAGGTCGCCGATCACTTCCTGGGTCGCAGAGTCGATAATCGTGGTGCCGACCGGTACGCGCAGTACCAGGTCTTCGCCTTTTTTACCGGTGCAGTCGGTGCTGCCGCCGTTGGAGCCACGCTCGGCATCGAAGTGCCGGGTGTAACGGTAGTCGACCAGGGTGTTGAGGTTTTCGTCGGCCATCATGTAGATGGAACCGCCGTCACCGCCGTCACCGCCGTTGGGGCCACCGTTTTCGATGAATTTTTCGCGACGGAAACTCATGCAACCGTTACCGCCGTCGCCTGCTTTTACTCGGATGGAAACTTCATCAACGAACTTCATAACAAAACGCCTCTCGCCGCACGGACGAGCTTAAGAAACCAAGACATAAGACTCTTGCAAAAATGAGCGCAGCGACCTCAATCAGCGACCGCAAAACCAGCGCCTGAGCCCATTACAAACAGCTTTGCAAGAGACTCACCCCACAAACGAAAAAGCCCCGTCGCAAGACAGGGCTTTTCCAGCGATCTCGCAATTAAGCTGCGACAACGCTCACGTAACGGCGGTTGAACGCGCCTTTTACTTCAAACTTGATCACGCCTTCGATTTTCGCAAAGAGGGTGTGATCTTTACCCATGCCTACACCGTAACCGGCGTGGAATTGGGTGCCGCGCTGACGCACGATGATGTTGCCCGGAATGATTTTCTGGCCGCCATACATCTTCACGCCAAGGCGTTTGGCTTCTGAGTCGCGACCGTTACGGGTACTACCACCAGCTTTTTTGTGTGCCATGAGTCAATTCTCCTAGTGAGGAATTAGGCTGAAATTAAGCCTGAATACCGGTGATTTTGATCTCGGTGTACCACTGGCGGTGGCCCATACGCTTCATGTGGTGCTTACGACGACGGAACTTGATGATGCGGACTTTATCGTGACGACCTTGGGAGATCACTTCAGCCACAACGGTAGCGCCAGCAACAACTGGAGCGCCGATGTTCACGTCATCGCCATTGGCGACCAACAGAACGCGATCAAAAGTAACGGATTCGCCGGTAGCGACTTCCAGTTTTTCGATCTTCAGGTATTCACCTGGGGCGACTTTGTATTGCTTGCCACCAGTAACAATTACTGCGTACGACATGGTATTTCTCCGATAATCCTGCTCACCCAGCGCTTTATAAGAAGAGGTATTGGCTGGCATGGCTGCATGGGATGGACGTCCCTAATGCAATTGCGTAAGGCAGGTGCTGCCCAGGAAGTTCAGGGTGCGCGATTGTACGCAAGGTAAATGGGTGTTGCAAGGGGCCGTCTATCGCGCCTTGACACTGGGGGGCCTGGGTCCTAGCATGCCGCGCAACCCTTCTGGAGCGACTGTCGCTGATGCAACCCCAAGCTTTCTACCGCGCGGTCGCGGACGATTTTAGCGCCGTCGACGGCATCATCAAGAAGCAGCTGACTTCTAAAGTGCCGCTGGTCTCCAAAATTGGCGACTATATTACGTCGGCGGGCGGTAAGCGCCTGCGTCCTTTATTAGTGCTGCTGTGCGGCAAGGCCCTGGGTCGCGAAGGCGATGACCTGCGCCTGCTGGCAGCCACGATCGAATTCCTGCACACCGCGACCCTGCTGCATGACGACGTGGTCGACATGTCCGGCATGCGCCGTGGCCGCGAGACCGCCAACGCCATGTGGGGCAATGCCCCAAGCGTGCTGGTGGGCGACTTCCTGTACTCGCGCTCGTTCGAAATGATGGTTGAACTCGGCTCGATGCCGGTGATGAAGATTCTTTCACAGGCCACCCGCATCATCGCCGAAGGCGAAGTGTTGCAGCTGTCGAAGGTCCGTGACGCCAGCACCACCGAAGAAACCTACATGGAAGTGATCCGCGGCAAAACCGCGATGCTCTTCGAAGCCTCCACCCACAGCGCCGCTGCGCTGTGCGGTGCAACGGCCGAGCAGGCCGAAGCCTTGCGCACCTTTGGTGACCACCTGGGCGTGGCGTTCCAACTGGTCGACGACCTGCTCGACTACAAGGGCGACGCTGAAACCCTGGGCAAGAACGTCGGTGATGACCTGGCTGAAGGCAAGCCAACCCTGCCGCTGATCTACACCATGCGCGAAGGCACGCCGGAACAGGCCGCCCTGGTGCGCAAGGCGATCCAGAAAGGCGGGATCGAAGACCTGGAGGCCATCCGCGCCGCCGTGGAAGCCTCGGGTTCCCTGGAGTACACCGCACAATTGGCGCGTGACTATGTGGCCCGAGCCATCCAGTGCCTGGAAGCCCTTCCCGCCAGCGAATACCGGGATGCCCTGGTTGAGCTGAGTGAGTTTGCAGTCGCGCGCACTCACTAAAGCGCGGACCCATGTGGGAGGGCCCCCTCCCACATTTAGATTTCATACAACCTGTAAGACCGCAAAACCCTATATAATGTGCGCCCTTTAGCCATCCTGACTCTCAAGGAGCCTTAGTGAGCACGTTGCCACCCTGCCCGAAATGCAATTCCGAATACACCTACGAAGACGGCGCCCAGCTGATCTGCCCGGAATGCGCCCATGAGTGGTCCGCCAATGGCGAGGCCGAAGCGGCCAGCGATGACGCCGTGAAAAAAGACTCCGTCGGCAATGTGCTGCAGGACGGCGACACCATCACCGTGATCAAGGACCTCAAGGTCAAGGGCACCTCCCTGGTGGTCAAGGTCGGCACCAAGGTCAAGAACATCCGGTTGTGCGACGGCGACCACGATATCGACTGCAAGATCGACGGTATCGGCCCGATGAAGCTCAAGTCCGAGTTCGTGCGCAAAGTCTGAATGTGCTGCCCTCCATCCCGCGCCCGCCGCGGGATGGCGTTTCGCCCTCTTGTTTGATCCCGCGCAATATCCACACAGAAAAAACCAGAAACCGCCAATAGGCACTTGCTATTCTACGAATAAGAATTATTCTCATTGAAACCCATCAAGGAGATGAGACCCATGACTTATTTGATAGACGCCTGGCTGGACCGCCCACACCCTTACCTGCGGATCCTGCATCGGGAAACCGGTGAAGTCTGTGCGGTGTTGGAAGAAGAAGCGCTGAATGAACTGCAGGACCAGGGCGACCTCGACGTCAACGGGCTGAGTTCGAGCGAACCCGGCGTGTTGAAGGAAGTGGTGCGCAATCTGTTTCTGTTCTGCTATGCCCGAGCGTTGCGCCCGGCGACTGAGCTGAATGGCAAGTTCCATCCATGAAAAAACCAGTAAAACACTGTGGGAGCGAGCAGGCTCGTTCCCACAGGTAATCAGCAGGTCTTACAGAACGTCGAGAAGCTCGACGTCGAACACCAGAACGCTGTGCGGCGGGATGCTGCCAACGCCTTGAGCGCCGTAAGCCAGTTCGCTCGGCACATACAGGCGCCATTTGCTGCCGGCATTCATCAGTTGCAGGGCTTCGGTCCAGCCGGCGATCACGCCGCCTACCGGGAATTCTGCAGGCTGGCCGCGCTCGTAGGAGCTGTCGAACACAGTGCCGTCGATCAGGGTGCCGTGGTAGTGAGTGCGTACCTGGTCTTCACGGGTCGGCTTGGCGCCGTCACCTGCGGTCAGCACTTCGAATTGCAGGCCGGAAGCCAGAGTGGTGATGCCATCGCGCTTGGCGTTTTCAGCCAGGAAGGCCAGGCCAGCGCCAGCAGCCGCTTCAGCCTTGGCAGCCGCTTCGGCTTGCATGACTTCGCGGATCACTTTGAAGCTGGCGGCCATTTGCTCTTGGTCCACACGGCTTGGCTGGCCGGCGAACGCGTCGGTCAGGCCAGCCAGGATCGCGTCCAGGCTCACGCCCGGTGGTGGGTTGTCGCGCAGTTGGTCGCCCAGTTGACGGCCAATGCCGTAGCTGACGCGGGTTTCGTCGGTGGACAGATTAACTTCGGACATGAAGACGCTCCGCTATAGGGCAACACTGGTTTTCCTGTGCTACCCAGAACTAAAAGGGCCAGCAGACTAGCACACAAGACCCGCCCATGATCAGCCCCCTCCCCGGCCAGCCACTGCGTCGGCGGCCCTTCGTCGCACCATACGAATTAGCATTTCAGATTCAACGCCTGCCGCCGATAAAGCCCTACACAGCAGCTGGCTCCAAAATCAATAACCGTCCAGCACAACCCATCATTCTTGCGGAGCATTCGATGAATAGCTGGTTCGGCAACATCAGCGTCAATCTCAAACTGGGCCTGGGCTTCGGCCTGGTGCTGGTCCTTACCTCGATCCTGGCACTGACCGGCTGGACCAGCCTGGGCGGCCTGATTGACCGCAGCAACTGGATGAGCGACATCACTCAGCTCAACGCCTCGCTGACCAAACTACGTATCGTGCGCCTGCAGTACATGCTGGCCAACGGCGACGAAGCCGTAGCCCAGAACGTACAGACCAACCTGGATGCCTTCGCTGCCCAGCAACAGAAACTGCTCGACAGCTTCAAGAGCCCGGAAAACCTCAAGCTGCTCAACGATCAGAAATCCATCATCACCGCTTACCAGCAGTCACTGAATAAAATGCGCGAGGCCTACCGCAACGGCAACGCCTCTCGCCAGGTGATGGGCGACAAGGCGGATATCGCCAATGCGCAGATCAACGCATTGGAAACCAGCGTGAAGCAAATGCCCGACAGTTCGGAGCACCTGGCTCAGTTCCAGGCGGTGGCCGACGCCAAGATGCAATTCCAGTTGGCTCGCTACGAAGTGCGTGGCTACACAGGCAACGTCAGCCCGGAAACCGAAGCCCGCGCTGCCGCTCAGATTGAAAAAGCCATCGCCGGTTTGAAAGACCTCAGCGCAGCCTTTGGCGCCAGCCAGCAAAGCGCGCTGACTGCATTGGAAACCGCCTTGGGTGCCTACCGCAGCGCCGTGCAGAACTACAAGGCCGCCAACGCAAACATCGTCACCGCCCGCGCGGAAATGACCACCCAAGGCGCTGATATCGTCACGATCAGCGACAAACTGTACGACATCCAGCTGACCCGCCGTGACGCAGAGAGCGCCCAAGCCCGCAGCCTGCAATTGATCAGCACCTTGCTGGCACTGCTGGTTGGCGTGATCGCCGCATGGGTCATCACCCGCCAGATCACCCGCCCGATCCAGGAAACCCTGGCCGTGGTGGAGCGCATTGCCTCCGGCGACTTGAGCCACAACATCCAGGTCACTCGCCGGGATGAGCTGGGCGTGCTGCAACAAGGCATTCAGCGCATGGGCACGACCTTGCGCGAATTGATCAGCGGTATTCGCGACGGCGTGACTCAGATCGCCAGCGCCGCCGAAGAACTGTCGGCCGTGACCGAGCAGACCAGCGCCGGTGTGAACAGCCAGAAGATCGAGACCGACCAGGTCGCCACGGCGATGCACGAAATGACTGCCACAGTGCAGGAAGTGGCGCGCAACGCCGAGCAGGCTTCTCTGGCCGCCGCCGATGCGGATGGCCAAGCCCGCGCAGGCGACAAGGTGGTGGCTGAAGCCATCGCCCAGATCGAGCGTCTGGCCGCTGAAGTGGCACGTTCCACCGACGCCATGACGCACCTGCAACAAGAGAGCAACAAGATCGGCAGCGTGATGGACGTGATCAAGGCTGTCGCGGAACAGACCAACCTGCTGGCCCTCAACGCGGCGATCGAAGCCGCACGGGCGGGTGAAGCCGGCCGAGGGTTTGCCGTAGTGGCTGACGAAGTGCGCGGCCTGGCCCAGCGCACGCAAAAATCCACCGAGGAAATCGAAGGCCTGGTCGCCGGGTTGCAGAACGGCACCCAGCAAGTCGCCAACGTGATGAACAACAGCCGCAGCCTCACTGACAGCAGTGTCGAGCTGACGCGCAAGGCCGGTGTGTCACTGGAGAACATCACCCGTACGGTGTCGAATATCCAGTCGATGAACCAGCAGATTGCCGCCGCCGCCGAGCAGCAGAGCGCCGTGGCTGAAGAGATCAGCCGCAGCATTGTGAATGTGCGGGATGTGTCGGAGCAGACCGCTACGGCAAGTGACGAGACCGCCAAGTCGAGTGTTGAACTGGCACGGTTGGGTAGCCAGTTGCAGCAGATGGTCAGCCATTTCCGGGTGTAAGAAACCAAAAAGCCGCCTCAGCCTAAACCGGGGCGGCTCCACTTCTCAGACCTTAGCGGTCATCGAAGCTGTCCCGCAGGAACTTCCAGACGTGATAAGCACGCAGGCAGTTCACTACGAGGTTCCACGTACGTCGTGCAAACTTAGACATACTCGGCCCTCCCTAGGTTGGGCCTTACCTCCAACGCACTTACCGGAACATGTGAGCCTTTGGATGCACGTCAGTGCTCCTGTGAGGCGGCTGGGTTTATGGTCCTTCTGCATGAATCCGGCACGGATTACTAGCCCGTGGCAGTCGGTCCAAAATTTGCGCGCGAACCCAGCCAACCTACCTCACGATGAACGTAGAACGAGGGCGATACTAGCTCAGTACCCCACGCCAAGGTGTGACAGACACAGTCTGCTCGGCCTTAATAGTTGTTGCTGTTCTTTGCAGACTTCAACCAAAAGAAACCGAGCATTAGCGTGGTGAAAAACCATTTACCGTGAGGTCTTGCTTAAAGCGCCAACGCAGCAGTAGTATCTCCAACACGTCAGTGCTTCCTGTGAAATCGCAACCCCAGCCACTAACTGGGTTTGCAAAAAAAACCGCCCTACTAAGGCGGTTTTTTATTGCCTGCGATTTACCCCTCAACCCTCGCCTTCGTCAACAAACACCACACGGTTCCCAAACGGATCCTTGATGCTCATCTCCCGCGAGCCCCATGGCGTTTCCTCTACCTCTGGCTTGGCATATCGGTAATCCTTGCCCAGCAACTGCTGCTGGTAAGCGTCCACACCCTGAGCCTGAATCCGCACCGCTGCGCCTGGAGATGCGTCACCATGATGCTCGGTCAGATGCAACACACACTCGCCCAGCGAAACCTGCAAATACAGCGGAAAATTCGCCTCGAAACGATGTTGCCAATCCACCTTGAACCCCAAAAAATCGACATAGAATTCCAACGTCTTGGCCTCGTCGAAAATCCGCAGGATGGGGATGACTTTTCCTAAGTGCATGGCAACCGCTCCGTTTAAATGAGCGCCCACTATAGAGACGAAAAACCCCGACGCAAATCCCCACTGCGCGCCAGGAACCGACCCGGCCGCTGACCGTTCGCCTGCCCGTCGCTGTAGCTCAACACGCCGTTGACCCACACCCCGTCAATGCCTTCCGCCGCGCGCTGCGGCTCCTTGAAGTCCGCCACATCGCGTACGCGCAACGGGTCGAACAGCACCAGGTCGGCCCAGTGCCCTTCACGGATTTCACCTCGTTCAGCCAAACCAAACCGCGCCGCCGACAACCCGGTCATCTTGTGCACGGCGGTGTGCAGTGGGAACAACCCCACATCCCGGCTGAAGTGCCCCAACACCCTTGGAAATGCCCCCCACAAGCGCGGATGCGGGAACGGATCCTCCGGCAACCCGTCCGACCCGACCATCGACAACGGATGCGCCAGGATCCGTTGAACATCCGCCTCATCCATCCCGTAATACACCGCCCCTGCCGGTTGTAGCCGACGGGCTGCGTCGATCAACGCAACATCCCACTCAGCGGCGATGTCCTGCAAATCACGCCCGCCCATTTCCGGGTATGGTGTCGACCAGGTAATAGTGATCCGAAACGCGTCGGTCACCTGCTTGAGGTCCAGGGTCGAAGAACTCGCCGCATACGGATAGCAATCACAGCCCACCGGGTGGGTTTTCGCCGCCAGCTCCAGCGACGCCAGCAGCTGCGGACTACGCCCCCAGTTACCGGCGCCAGCACATTTGAGGTGGGAAATGATCACCGGCGCCTTGGCATGCCGGCCGATCAGGAACGCCTCGTCCATCGCCTCCAGCACCGGTTCGAACTCACTGCGCAAATGGGTGGTGTACACCGCACCGAACGCGGTGAGTTCTTCAGTGAGTTGTAGCACCTCGTCGGTCGAGGCATTGAACGCACTGGCGTAGGCCAGGCCTGTGGATAAACCGAGGGCACCGGCTTCGAGGCTCTCTTGCAGCTGCACGCGCATGGCGGTGATTTCATCCACTGAAGCGGTGCGATGCAGGTCGTCCATATGGTTGCTGCGCAGCGCCGTATGGCCGATCAACGCGGCGACGTTCACCGCCGGATGAGCCTCTTCGACCGCTGCTCGGTAGTCGCTGAAACGCGGATAAACAAACGCCGAAGCGCTGCCCAACAGGTTCATCGGGTCCGGTGGATCACCGCGCAACGTCACCGGCGACGCGCTGATGCCACAGTTGCCGACAATCACCGTGGTCACGCCCTGGCTGAGCTTGGGCAGCATCTGCGGCTGGCGGATCACCACGGTGTCATCGTGGGTGTGCACGTCGATAAAACCCGGTGCCAACACGCGTCCGTTCGCATCGATTTCATGCTCGGCCGTCGCGGCAGACAGGTCACCGATCGTCTCGATGCGCCCGTCGCGCAGTCCCACATCGGCCACATAGCCGGGGGTGTTGCTGCCATCAATGATCAGCGCCTGGCGGATCAGCGTGTCGTACTTCATATCAGTCTCCAAGCGGCAGGCTGTCGGGGCCGCCGCGATAATCGTCCAGGGCCAGCTTGATCCTGCGCAGGCGTTCCTGGTTGTCGTCCGGCAGGGCCAAGGCCAGCTCGGTGGCGAGCAAGTCGATGGCCAGCAGCATTCCGTAGCGCGCCGCGGTGGGCTTGTAGATAAAACTGGTTTCGGCCGGTTGCAGTGGTAGCAGTACATCGGCCAACTGCGCCAAGGGCGAATCCGCCAGGGTGATGGCGACGATGCGCGCGTCGTAATTGCGCGCCAGGGTCACCACGTCGAGCAGCTCAGGGGTAAGGCCGGTCAGGGAGCACACAATCAGCGCATGCTCGGGCCCCAGCGTCGCCGCCGTGACGCGCATCATCACCGGGTCGTGGCATGCGGCAATCGGATAACCCAAGCGCACCAGGCGCACCTGCAACTCATCGCTGCACAGGCTCGACGGGCCGCCCATGCCGAACGCATGGATCATCCGCGCCTTGCCCAGCAGGCTCACTGCATCAACGAAACCCGCCTGGTTGAACCCCGACAAGTGCTGACGCAAGGTCCCTTCGATATCCCCCAGAATCTGCCGATGAAACGCCGATTGCTCCGGCAACCCCGCAGGGTCGAGGAAGCGGCTGCCGACGCCACTGGCCTGGGCCAATTGCAGGCGCAAGTCACGCAGATCCCGACACCCTACGCTGCGTGCAAAGCGTGACAAGGTGGCCGTGCTGACCTCGGCCCGTTGGGACAACGCTTCCAGACTGGCCGACGCGGCAAAGCCCACGTCATCGAGCATCAGCTTCGCGATACGCCCTTCGCCGGCGCTAAAAGAGTCCTGGCGGGCGCGGATCTGGTAGAGGATGTCCATGGGGGCTCCGGGTTACAGAATGCAGGACAGACCATACGTAAGACCGAAGGCGACCACAGAAATCAGAGTCTCCAGTACGGTCCAGGTCTTGAAGGTCTGGATCACCGTCATATTGAAGTATTCCTTGATCAGCCAGAAGCCGCCGTCGTTCACGTGGGAAAAGATCACCGAACCCGCGCCGGTGGCCAACACCAGCAATTCGGGGTGTGGATAACCCAGGCCCATCGCAACCGGCGCCACCACGCCGGACGCGGTGGTCATGGCGACGGTGGCCGAGCCCGTGGCAATACGCATCAGCGCCGCAAACAGCCAGCCCATCACCAACGGCGACAGATGGAAAGCATGGGCCAGGCCGAGAATTTCGTTGGTCACCCCCGCATCCACCAGAATGCGATTCAAACCGCCGCCCGCGCCCACCAGCAAGGTGATGCTCGCGGTCGGCGCCAGGCATTCATTGGTGAACTTGAGGATCGACTCGCGGTTGAAGCCCTGGGCGATACCCAAGGTCCAGAAGCTCACCAAGGTCGCCACCAGCAGTGCGATCACCGAGTTGCCGATAAACAACAGGAACTGGTTGAAGCCAGTGCCCGGCGTGGAAATCACATTGGCCCAACCGCCGATCATCATCAACACCACCGGCAACAGGATGGTGCCCATGGTCAGCGCAAAGCTCGGCAAGCGGGTACGCGGTTCGCGGTCGATGAACTGGCGTTCCAGCGGATTCTCCGCCGGCAGATGAATACGCGGCACGATGAATTTGGCGTAGACGGGACCGGCGATGATTGCCGTGGGGATACCGATCAGAATCGCGTAGAGCACGGTCTGCCCCACCGACGCGTTGTACGCCAGCACGGCCATCATCGCCGCCGGGTGCGGCGGCACCAGCGCATGCACCACCGACAGGCCGGCAACCATCGGCAAGCCAACCATCAGGATCGATACGCCCACACGCCGCGCCACGGTAAAGGCAATCGGCACCAGCAGCACAAAACCGACCTCGAAAAACAGCGGCAGCCCCACCAGGAAGGCGATGCACACCATGGCCCAGTGCGCGTTACGCTCGCCAAAACGGTTGATCAACGTGCGCGCCACCTGCTCGGCACCGCCGGACTCAGCCATCATCTTGCCGAGCATGGTGCCCAGCGCCACGACCAGGGCAATGTGCCCCAAGGTCTTGCCGACGCCCGCCTCATACGAACCCATGATGGTGTCCGCCGGCATCCCGGCCATCAGCGCCAGGCCAATGGACACCAGGGTGATGACGATAAAGGGATTGAGCCGGTAACGTGCAATCAGCACGATCAAAGCAATGATGGCGATGGCAGCGTATGCCAATAGCCCGAAGCCCGGTGATGCGGCCATGCGGTACTCCTCGGAAAGGGTCACGTCGAATTGGTTGTGAAACTCATAAATCATTACCGAAGAGTATTTTCAATTTTTATGAAAGTAATTTTCGCCCACAGATAAGCGCTGTCGCGTTGGGATATGCCCAACGGTCGCCCATGAAAATTCGGGGGGTGTTCTTACATGAAGATCAGAGGATGCCGGAAACTCAAACGCCGCCATCGAGTCATAGAATGCGCCTCCCCTCATGCCCAGGAAAATCGACCATGATTCGCACCTCCCTCGCCGCCAGCGCCCTGCTTCTCGCCCTGTGCGGCACTGCGTCGGCCGCCGATAACGCGGCGTTGAAAAAATGCATGGACAGCGCCAACACGACCGCGGACATGGTCAATTGCAACGCCAAAGAAGCCAAGGTGCAGGACACGCGCCTGAACAAAGCCTACAAGACCGCCCTCGCCGCCCAGGAAGGTGCGCGCAAGCAGCAACTGCAAGACGTGCAGCGCCTGTGGATAAAATACCGTGATGCCAATTGCGGCTTCGCCGGCTCCGCGACCGGCGGCACCATCGACCAGGTCAACGGCTCCGCCTGCCTGCTGGACATGACCCAGACCCGAGCCCAGGAGTTGGAAGACCTGGTCGGGCCGTAACCAAGCAGCTCCTACCGATTGATAGCGCTTGACTTGGCGCTGAGGCTCCTTGACATTGCATAAAGAACCGATCAGTTCTTTATAGTATCCAACCCATCAGGAGCCTCTCATGAGCCGAGTTTTCAAGCTGTTAATCGATGGCCAATTGGTCGATGGCGCATCCCGTCTTGACGTCTTCAACCCCGCAACCGGCAAGGTTTTCCAGCACGTTCCCAAAGCGGACGAAGCCCAAGCCTTGAGCTCGATCGCCGCGGCGAAAAAAGCCTTCTCCGCCTGGGCCGCCTTGACCTACACCGAACGCGCCGCCTACGTGATCCGTTTTGCAGAGGCCATCGAGGCCAACGCAGAAGATCTCATCCGCATGCTCACACGCGAACAAGGCAAGCCGCTGGAGGATGCCCGCTTTGAAGTGCTCTGGGCTGCCGCCAACCTCAAGTACCACGCAGCGCAAGAGCTGAAAACCAAGGTCATTCGAGAAACCGCTGCCGAGAAAATCATCGAGCAGCGTTCGCCACTGGGCGTCGTCGTCGCTATTGCGCCATGGAACTTCCCCGTGTGGATCCTGATGTCAAAGATCGGTGCAGCCTTGATGACCGGCAACACCGCCATCGGCAAACCGGCCCCTACCACCCCCATCACTACCCTGATGCTCGGTGAACTCGCCGCCAGCATTTTCCCGGCGGGTGTATTCCAGACACTGGTGGATGAAAATGAGTTGGGGCCTCTGTTGACCAGCCACCCGGATGTGGCTTACGTCAGCTTCACCGGCTCAACCGAAACCGGCAAAAAAGTGCTCAACAGCACCGTGGCGACCTTGAAACGTTCGACATTGGAGCTGGGTGGCAATGATGTGGCGATTGTCCTGGATGATGCTGACATCAAGACGGTTGCCCCTAAAGTCTTCCGGGCCGGGTTCCTGAATGCCGGACAAATCTGCTTCGCCGCAAAACGCGTGTACGTACCCAATCTGATGATGAAGGCTTTCGTTGCCGAATTGGTCAACCTGGCGCAACAGGCCAGACCTGGCGACGGCTTCGACGCAACGACCACCCTCGGGCCCGTGCAGAATAAAGCGCAGTACGACAAGGTGCGGGCATTTATTGACGAAGCGAAAGACCAAGGCGCCGTTGTCGTCAGTGGGCAACAGGTGCCAGAGGACGGTTATTTCATCGCGCCGACCATCGTCACAGGCCTGGCCGATACGGCGCGGCTAGTGACCGAGGAACAATTCGGCCCGGTGCTGCCGATTCTGGGCTATGACAATCTGGATGAGTTGATCCTGCGCGCCAACGATTCAAACTTTGGCCTGGGCGCGTCGGTGTGGACGTCAAACACCGATCGAGGAATAGAAGTCGCCTCGCGCATCGAAGCCGGTACGGTGTGGATCAATACCCATGTATCGCTGCCATTCGACGTACCCTTTGGCGGCGCCAAGCAATCGGGCATTGGTCAACAAGGTGGCATTGAAGGCATGCAGGATTACACCCAAGTCAGAATCGTCAACGCCGCGTTGGCGTAAACCAGGGCGAATTGGCTGTCAGTCCCGGCAGCCAATTACTTGGCGGGCACCAGCAGTGCCAAAAAATCGCTCACTTTATGATCAAAGGCCCGCCTTGGGTTTTTGATGTTCTGCTCGATGCCCAGCCCGTAGAAAAACGTCAGTATCAGATCCGTAATGGCTTCAGGCGCGAGCACCGTGTTCTCGCCGGTGATGTTATTGCCGATCAGCTTCTTGAGAATCACTGAGTTTTTCGCAAAGACCGCCGTGGCCTCAGTCGGCAACAATGACAAATCGCGCAAGGAGTTGATTGCAAAACAGCCGCTCTGCCCCTCGGGGGTGGCAAATGCTGAGCGCAGGAATTGTTCGATGTTCGACCAGCCCAATGGCTCGGCACTCAGCAGCGCACGCCATTCCCTGCATTCGAAATAATGTTCGAGACAGGCCACGAACAGCGCGTCTTTGCTTTTGAATTCGCCATACAGGCCCGACTTGTTGACGCCGGTGGCCTTTTCCAGATCAGCCACGCCTGTGTCTGAAAAACCTCGACGCCAAAACACAGGAATCGCTTTTTCCAGAACATCTTCGCGGGTAAATAGCTTGATTCTGCCCATGATCCGACCTTGAACCGTCAATTAAGGGAGTCGCCCAGTATAGGCAGCCTCCGGACGATTTAAAACCGAATGGTTTAATAAAGCATCAGTCGTGGTGAACCTTCGCGCGCTTGAGCAATTTCTTGCAGCGCTCCGACAGATGCAGCACCCGCAGATGCTTGCCGGCTTTGGCATAGCGCTCACGCAGGGTCATCAACGCAGCAATGGCTGAATAGTCGACAAAGCTCAGGTGACGGCAATCCAGCGTCACCTGGGCCGGGTCGTTGGCCGGGTCGAACTGGTTGAGGAACGGCGTGGTCGAGGCAAAGAACAAGGTGCCATGCAGACGATAGAGCTTGCTGCCATCGGCCTCCAGGTGTTCATCGGCATACAGCTCGCGCGCCTGTTGCCAGGCGAAGTTCAGCGCCGCAATCACAATCCCGCACAGCACGGCCGTGGCCAGGTCGGTGAACACAGTGATCACCGTCACCGCGATAATCACCAGCACGTCATTGAGCGGCACCTTGTTGATCACCCGCAAGGACGCCCAGGCGAAGGTCTGCTGGGACACCACGAACATCACACCCACCAGCGCCGCCAGCGGGATCCGCTCGATAAACGGCGACAGGAACAGGATGAACAACAGGATCATCACCCCGGCCAACACGCCGGAGAAGCGCCCGCGCCCACCGGAGCTGAGGTTGATCACGGTTTGCCCGATCATCGCGCAGCCGCCCATGCCGCCAAACAGTCCCGAGACCATATTCGCCGCGCCCAGGGCCACGCTTTCGCGGTCCGGGTAGCCACGGGTTTCGGTGATTTCATCGGTGAGGTTGAGGGTCAGCAAGGTTTCCAGCAGGCCGACCATGGCCATCAGGAACGCATAGGGCGCGATGATGCCGAGGGTTTCCAGGGTCCAGGGGATCTGCGGCAGGGCAAAGCTGGGTAGGCCACCAGCGATGTGGGCCATGTCGCCCAAGGTCCGAGTCGGCAAGCCCAGCAGGTACACCGCCAGACCCACGCCGAGGATCGCCACCAATGCAGGCGGCACCGCGCGGGTGATGCGCGGCAGCAGATAGACGATGGCCATGGTCACCAGCACCAGGCCGATCATCACGTACAGCGGCGTGCCGCTGAGCCAGTGTTCACCGCTCTTGAAATGCTCCAACTGCGCCAGGGCAATGATGATCGCCAGGCCATTCACGAACCCCAGCATTACCGGGTGCGGCACCATGCGTACTAGCTTGCCCAGGCGCAGCAGGCCGAAGGCGACCATGATCAACCCGCCTAGCAACACCGTCGCCAGCAGGTATTCCACGCCGTGTTGCACCACCAACGCCACGATCACCACCGCCATCGAGCCCGCCGCACCGGACACCATGCCGGGGCGGCCGCCGAACAATGCGGTCAATGTGCAGATGATAAAGGCGCCATAGAGCCCCATCAGCGGGTTGAGGTGGGCCACCAGGGCAAAGGCGATGCATTCGGGCAGCAACGCAAAAGACGTGGTGAGGCCGGCCAGAGCATCGGCGCGCAGACGGGTGAGGTTCATGAAGTACCAGGGTAATGCGGGGGATAAGGCGGGGAATGGTACGGAATTGAAGGGAATGGGGCTAGTCTCGAAGACCGTATCGTCCCCTTCGCGAGCAAGCCCGCTCCCACATTTGACCGAGTTCCAGCTTTGGAATGCAGTCAGTGTGGAAGCGGCGGTGCGACGATTCGACTTGCTCGCGAAAGAAGCGCCCCGGTATCAAGCGAACATCACACCATCTCGTGGCGAATCCACTCCACCACCGACGTACGCTTCGGCGCCCAGCCCAGCAGTTCACGGGCATGCTTGCCCCGCACTCGGCTGTTGGAGCCCAGGCCATAGTTGGCCATTTCATAGCCCCACTCGGCTTCGGCGTCGGCCAATGGCCAATCCTGGGGTTTGCCCAGGTTCAGGGCTTCGGCAATGGCGGTGGTCATGTCGATAAACGCCGCTTCGCTGCTTTCCACGAAGTAGAAGGTGCCTGGTACGTTCTTGTTCAGTGCCAGCAGGTACAGCGCCACCACGTCTTCAATGTGCACGTTGGACCAGATGTTCTGCCCACTGCCCACATGGCGCACCACCCCACTCTTGCGCGCCTGCTTGAGCAGACGCGGCAATTGCACGCTGTCGCGCTTCACGCCCAGGCTGCGGCCGTAGATCAGCGTGTTGCAGATCACCGCCGAGTTCACGCCTTCGTTGGCAGCCGCCAGGATCAGGTTGTCGATGGCCACGCGTGCCGCCTTGTCGACGGTCGGCTCCGGCAAGTTGTCTTCGAAGTAGATGACATCGCTGGACTTGCCGCCCGACGCATCACCGACAATGCTTGAACCGCTGGTGTGCAGGAATGGCTTGTTCGAGCCCTTCAAGGCTGCCAGCAGGGTTTCCACGGCGGCGCGATGATCGCTGCTCGCGGCATTGATCACCGCATCGGCCTTTTGCGCTTGCTCGGTCAATACAGCGGCGTCATCCAGGGTGCCGATCACTGGGGTGATCCCCAATGCCGTCATCTCGGCCGCCTGCTCGGCGCTGCGCACCAGGCCGGTCACGCTATGGCCAGCCTTGACCAGGCCGGTTGCGATGGAACCCCCGATAAAACCTGCTGCGCCGGTAACGAATACGTTCATGGAGAGTGCTCCTGAGTGGGTAAGTGATGGGACCAGTATCAAGGGCCGATCCCTGACGAATAACCCCCTATTGCCCAATTCACTCTTGCGCGAAGGTCACGAATCAGCAGGCATACCGCGCCAGCTTGGCTTGCATGAAGTCGAGGAAACACTGGATGCGCAAGGCCAGCTGCGAGTTACGGTAGAACACCGCGTGGATCGGCTGGCGATAACCGCTGTTGAACGCTTCCAAGACTGGCACCAGGCGTCCGGCTTCGATGTCGTCGATGGTCATGAAGTTCGACAGGCAGCAGATGCCCTGCCCTTCCAGCGCCAAATGACGCACGGTTTCACCACTGGACGCGGCCACGCCGGGCTGGATCAGCCAACGGTCGCCCTCCACATGGCGCAGCGGCCAGTGGTTGAGGGTTTCGGTCTGGGTGAACCCCAGCAAGGTGTGGTCCGCCAATTCGGCAACCGTGGTCGGCGTGCCGTATTGCTTGAGGTAGTCGGGGCTTGCGAGAATATGCAGCGGCGTACAGCCGAGCGCACGTGCGTGTAGAGTAGAGTCGGCCAACACACCGATGCGGATGGCGATGTCGGTACTCTGCTCCAGCAGGTCGATGATCAGGTCATCGCTGTTCAGCTCCAGCTGGATATCCGGGTAAAGACTGCGAAACTCCGCGATATACGGCACGATCCCATGCAGCATAAAGGGCACCGCCGCATTGATGCGCAGGCGTCCCGCCGGTTTTTTCTGGCGCGACGACAGGCGCTCTTCCAACTCATCCATCTGCGCCAGGATCACCTTGGCCTGTTCGAAGAAGTACTTGCCCTCCTCGGTCAGGTCCATGCGTCGCGTGGTGCGGTTGATCAGCGTGGTATCGAGCTTGGCTTCCAGGCGCGACAAGGTGCGGCTGACCGCCGAGGGCGTTTGCCCGACCTGTTCTGCGGCAGCGGAAATCGAACCGCATTCAATCACGCTGACGAAGATCTGTAGCTCATCGGATCGGGCTTTCACAGGCGCTCCTCGTTATCGGTTCACAGCAGCTTACACCGAGAAATTGAACACCTGCGCCAGATGCTGCTCGTAGCGCGCCACGTCAGCCTCGATCGCCGGGCGCTTCATCACGTCCACGCAAAGGAAGGTCGGCAGGCCGGTCATGCCAAGGAACTCGTTGGCCTTATGGAACGGGAAGTACACCGCGTCCACGCCTTTGGCTTCGAAGAAGTCGGTCGGGTCGTCGAAGGCTTGCTGCGGCGCATTCCAGGTCAGCGAGAGCATGTATTGCTTGCCCTGGATCAAGCCGCCGCTGCCGTACTTCTGCGACGAGTCGGAGCGCGTGCGACCGTCGCTGGCGTACAGGCTGCCGTGGCCTTCGGTGAAGACTTCGTCGATGTATTTCTTGACGATCCACGGCGCGCCCATCCACCAGCCGGGCATCTGGTAGATGATCACGTCGGCCCAGAGGAATTTTGCGACCTCTTCGGCCACGTCGTAGCCTTCGTCGATGTGGGTGACTTTCACGTCGATACCGGCACGGTCCAGCACGGCCACGGCGGCGTCATGCAGGGTGGTGTTGTAGCGGCCATCGGAGTGAGCGAACTTTTTGCCGCCGTTGAGCAAGAGGATTTTTTTCATGGGAGGGCATCCGGAAGGGTTAAAAATGTCTGCCGGCAGGCTATCGACATTGGCCCCTCGGAATAAGCGGCGGCACGGCAAAATACATTTGACCAAAAAGCACAAATGCACCACCCATTGTTAACCACTGATCAGCAGATGCGCCCCCAGCAAGGCCATGCCCACGAAAAACACGCGCTTGAACAACACGGCGCTGATGCGCTGCCGCACCGCCTGGCCCAGCCACATGCCCAGCAGTGCCGGCACCAGCGCCAGCAGCGAGGCGCAGACCTCCCCGCCACCGAGGGTGCCACGCCAGGCCAGCCCGGCGGCCAATGCCAGGGTGGAAACCGTGAACGACAGCCCCAGCGCCTGCACCAACTGATCACGGTTTAAGCCCAAGGCTTGCAGATAGGGCACGGCGGGAATCACGAACACGCCGGTCGCTGAAGTGATGACTCCCGTGACGACGCCGCACATAGGACCCAGCCAACGTTCAGTCTCAGGTTTTACCTTGAACGTCGGCAGGAACAATCCGCTGAGTGCATACACCAGCAACGCACCGCCCAACGCATGCCCCACCCAGCTTCCCCCGCTCATGCCCAGCCACAAGGTGCCCAACCCGGTACCGAGGAAGATCAGCAGCAACATCGGCCACAGGCGTTTGACCAATGCGCTCAAATGCCCGCCGAACGCCAGTTGCCACAGGTTGGTGATCGTCGACGGGATGATCAGCAAAGCCGCAGCCTGCGCCGGTAACATAGCCAGGCCGAGCAAGCCCATGGAGACTGTCGGCAGGCCCAGGCCGATCACCCCCTTGACGGTGCCGGCCAGCACGAAGGTGCCGATCACCAGCACGCTCAGGGCGGGGCCGATTTGTTGGTAGAACGCGAGGAAAGTATTCATAAGGGGATTGTGCGGCTTTTCGCTGAAGGCTGAAATTCGCCATATACTGAGGCAGCCTCTTGTTTTGTGAGAGGCTGATGCCGCCTTCGCGAGCAAGCCCGCTCCCACATTTGAAATGCATTCCAAAATGTGGGAGCGGGCTTGCTCGCGAAGGGGCCAGTCCAGCCACCCGAGAACCCCGGCATGCACTTTGACCTGATCGACCTGCGCCTCTATCTGCACATCCTCGACACCGGCAACATCACCGCCGGTGCCGGGCGCAGCCATTTGTCCCTGGCCGCCGCGAGTGCGCGTATCCGGGCGATGGAGGCTTCGTTGGGTATCGAGTTTCTGGAGCGTAACCGTCGAGGCGTCACACCCACGCCCGCCGGCAAAGCCCTGGCCCGCCACGCACGCTTGTTGCTGCAACAAGCCGAACACCTGCAGCAGGACCTGGCGGAATACGCCAACGGCATCAAAGGCCAGGTGCGCCTGCTGTGCAACACCACCGCCCTCAGCGAATACCTGCCGGAACTGCTGGCGGACTTTCTATGCGAGCATCCCAACCTCGATATCGACCTGCAGGAGCTGCCGAGCCTGCGTATCACCCAGGCCTTGCGCCAGGGCACAGCGGATATTGGGATCATCTCCGACGCGGTGGACACCCACGGCCTGCAGACCCTGCCCTTTCGCGACGACCCGCTGGTGCTGATCGCGCCGCTGGATCACCCGTTCACCGCAGGGAGCTTTGTCGATAGCCTGCAACACGACTTTGTCGGTCTCGCCACTCACAGCGCGTTGACGGTGTACCTCGAAGAACAGGCATTGCACGCGGGTTTCCGCCTGCAAACACGCATCCGTGCCGAGAGCTTTGACGGGGTGATCCGTATGGTCGCCCGCGGCGCTGGCCTGGGTATCGTGCCCCAGGCCGCGCTGGAACGTTGGCCGCAGGAACGCCGCTTCAAGGCCCACCCCCTGCAAGAGGAGTGGGCCTGTCGGAAGCTGCTGTTATGTGCGCGCTCGTTCGAACAGCTGCCCGGTTATGCCAAAGCCTTGTTCGACGCCTTGGCCCTGCCCTTGCGGAAGAACCCGTAATACACCGCCGACAGACTCAGCAGGAACGGCACGCCAAACACCAGGGTCATCTTGAACGCGTCGGTGAAATAGGTGGTGATCATCACCGCGCCCATCAGCACCAGCCCCAGCAACGTGCTGTAGGGAAACAGCCGCAGTTGGAACGACAATTTCGGCCCACCGTGACGCTTGCGGTAGCGCCGGAAGAACAGGTGCGTGAGGAAGATCATGAACCAGGTGAAGATCGCGCCAAACATCGAGATCGCCATCATCAGCGTGAACGAGCTTTCCGGGTACACCACGTTCAGCAACGTCGCCAGCGCAATGCCCGAACTGGACAGCAGCAACGCGTTCAACGGGATGCCGCTCTTGCTCAACGCGCCCATGGACTTGGGCGCAAACCCGGCGCGGGACAGGCTGAACATCATGCGGGTGGTGATGTAGAGCTGGCTGTTCATCGCCGAGAGCGCGGCGATCAGGATCACGAAGTTCATCACGCCGGTAGCACCGGGAATGCCGATGGTCTGCATCACCGTGACGAACGGGCTCTGGGTCTGCCCGGCCTGGTTCCACGGCACGATGGCCAGCATCAGCGCCAGGGTCAGCAGGTAAAACACCACCAGGCGCACGATGGTCGCACGGAACGCTTTCTTCACCGCCTGTTCCGGGTCGGCGGCTTCACCGGCGGCCACGGCGATCATCTCCACACTCAAATAGCTGAAGATCGACACGATCACCGCCATCCACATGCCGCTCAGGCCATGGGGGAAAAAGCCGTCGTGGGCCGTATAGTTCTGCACGCCGTACTCCGGATTGCCGGAGCCGAACACCACGTACACGGCAAGGATGATGAAGCCGACAATCGCACTGATCTTGATCGTCGAAAACCAGTATTCGAAGTTGCCAAACGTCTTCACGCTGATCGCATTGAGCAGGATCAACACGCTGGAAAACGACACGATCCACACCCATTCCGGCACGTTGGCGAACCAGTACTTCATGTACATCGCCACCGCCGTGACCTCGGCGCCCACCGCCAACACAATCGCCGCCCAGTAGGCATAACGCACCAGGAACCCGGCGAGCGGGCTGATGTAGAACTCGGCATACGCACCAAAGGAGCCCGAGGTGGAATGGGCCACCGTCATTTCCGCCAGGCAGCCCATCAACAGCAAGGTGATCAACGCGCCGATGGCGTAGCTCACCAAGACGCTGGGCCCGGCATAGCCGATGGCGTAGGCGCTGCCCATGAACAGCCCGGTGCCAATGGCGCCGCCGATGGCGATCATGCTCATCTGGCCGGAAGTGAGCTGGCGCCGCAGGCCCAGTTCGCGGTGGGTGATCTCTGCAAAGCCGTTGTCTGGCGTGGTCACGTGGTGTGCCCCTTTATTATTGTGATTGCACAGGTGGTCGGTAGATGTGTCAGGTGACGCTGTTGCGGACTTTGAATTGCGGCTGGTCCCAGGTGTGGTTGTCGAGGATGTCGCCAAGGATTTCCACAGCGTCAAACACTTCGGTAAAGCTCGTGTACAACGGCGTAAAACCAAACCGCATGATGCGCGGCTCACGGTAATCACCGATCACCCCACGGGCGATCAAGGCCTGGATCACCGCGTAGCCTTCAGGGTGTTCGAAGCTCACATGGCTGCCACGCCTGGCGTGCTCGCGTGGGGTGATCAACTTCAAGTCATGGGCGGCGCAACGGGCTTCGACCAACGCGATAAACAGGTCGGTCAACGCCAGGGACTTGCTGCGCAAACTCGCCATATCGGTCTGGGCAAAGATCTCCAGGCCGCACTCCACCATGGCCAGCGAAGTGATCGGCTGCGTGCCACACAGGTAACGGGCGATGCCAGCACTCGGCGCGTAGGTCGACTCCATGGCGAACTGTCGGGTGTGCCCGAACCAGCCCGACAACGGCTGACGCACCACATCCACCAACGCCGGGTTGACCCACACAAACGCCTGGGAACCCGGGCCGCCGTTGAGGTACTTGTAGGTGCAGCCGATCGCATAATCGGCGCCCGCCTGATGCAGGTCGATGGGCACCGCGCCCGCCGAATGCGCCAGGTCCCAGATACTCAACGCGCCACACTCATGGCTCAAGGCGGTCAGCGCCTGCATGTCGTACATGTAGCCGGTCTTGTAATTGACGTGGGTGAGCATCACCACCGCCACGTCCTGATCGATCGCCTGGGGCAGTTCGTCCGGGCTGTTCACCAGGCGCAGGGAATAGCCCTGTTGCAGCAGTTCAGCCAAGCCTTCTGCGATGTACAGGTCGGTGGGGAAGTTGCTCGCCTCGCTGACGATCACCTTGCGATGCGGCTGGCGTTGACGCTGCACGGTCAATGCGGCGCTCAGCACCTTGAACAGGTTGATCGAGGTGGTATCGGTGATCACCACTTCGTTGTCACGCGCGCCAATCAAGGGCGCCAGGCGATTGCCCAGGCGCTGGGACAAATCCGCCCAACCGGCGGCGTTCCAGCTGCGGATCAGCCCGTTGCCCCACTCTTCGGCGATCACCGCCTGCGCCCGCGCCAACGCCGCCACCGGGCGGGCGCCGAGGGAGTTGCCGTCGAGGTAGATCACGCCCTCCGGCAAGGCGAACTGGCTGCGCAACGGTGCCAGCGGGTCCTGGGCGTCGAGGGCTTGGCAATGGCTTCGAGGGGTCATGGGCGGTCCTGGTTTTTATAAGTAAGAATGGACCAAATAATGAACGAAGTTTTAGAGAATTTTCGTGCAAAGTGAGTAGCAACAGGCTAATTAAGCTGTAGGAAATTCGAATTTAACCCCCAAACACGCGGATTTATTCTAACCATGATTCTCGACGCCACCGACCTGCGCCTCCTGCATTTCCTGCAACAGGATGGCCGCATCAGCAACCAGGAACTGGCGGAAAAAGTCGCGCTGTCGCCGTCCGCCTGCCTGCGCCGTTTGCGCTTGCTGGAGAGCGACGGAATCATCAGCGGCTACCGCGCGGTGCTGAACGCCGAGCAATTGGGGATCGAGCTGGAGGCCATCGTCCACCTGTCCTTGCGCCAGGATGTGGAGGATTGGCATGAGACCTTCATCAAGAAAGTGCAGGGCTGGCCGGAAGTGGCCAGTGCCTACGTGATCACCGGCGCCAGCAACTATGTGCTGCGGGTGCAGGCGCGCAACCTCAAGCATTTTTCGGACTTTATCGTGAACCACCTGAACCGCACGGCGGGGGTGATGGATATACGCTCGGAGATTGTGTTGCAGAAAATCAAGGATCGGGATGAGGTGCTGGACCTGGTTATCCGCAAATAGCGGCAACACTACAAAACCCTGTGGGAGCGGGCTTGCTCGCGAATGCGGTGCATCAGTCGCCGGATATGCTGGCTGATACATCGCATTCGCGAGCAAGCCCGCTCCCACATTTTTAACCGCGTTTAGTCTTCCAAAGCACGCACGCGCTGCATGCGCTTTTGCTCTACCGGCGCATCAGCGATCTGCAACTCAAAGTCAAAATCAATCTGCGCAAACCGCCCTTCCACGCCAAACTCTCGCGCCAACTGCGGATCTTCACTGAAGCGAATCTCGGCGATCAACTCATCCCGCGTCGCGTAGGCAAAATCATCATGCAGGTACGGGTCATCCGACAGGTTGATCTGCGTGGTCAGGTGCCGATGCCCCGGCGCCGAAATGAAGAAGTGAATATGCGCCGGCCGCTGCCCGTGGCGCCCCAGTTGATCGAGCAGTTGCTGGGTCGGCCCGGTCGGCGGGCAACCGTAGCCCGACGGTACGATACTGCGAAAACGGTAGTTGCCCTGGGCATCGGTCTCGATGCGTCGGCGCAGGTTGAACTCAGATTGCGTAGGGTCGAACCATGAATAGGTGCCACCGGTATTGGCCTGCCACACATCCACAATCGCCCCCGCCAGCGGCTTGCCATCGGTGTCACGCACTTGCCCGCGCATGAACAGCGGCACCGCGTCGTCCTTGCCATCATCCAATCGCGCCTCATACTTCGACAGCGGCGCACCGGCCACATACAACGGGCCTTCGATGGTGCGCGGCGTACCACCGGATTTGCCGGCCTCCTCATCGGCGGCGTCCATCAACAGGTCGAGGTAATGCTCCAGGCCCAGCCCGGCGGCGAGCAAGCCGGCTTCCTGGTTCCTGCCCAAGTCGTTCAGATAGTTGACCGCCTTCCAGAACTCTTCCGGGGTCACTTCCAGGTCTTCGATGATGTTCACGGTGTCGCGCAGGATCCGGTAGATCAGCGCCTTGGTACGCGGGTTACCGGCGTCATTGAGGTTGCCGCTGGCTTCTTCGAGAAACTGTTGGGCATGGGCAGTCTGGGACAGTCGGATGGACATGGTGCATTCCTCATCTTGTAGTTATTAGATTAAAAAACCGGCCTAGCGGTCATCCTCATGGATCGACGACGGGTGACGGCACAGGGCATTCACTTCGATGGCCATGTAGGGGAAAAGCGGCAGTTGCATCAGCAGGTCGTGCAGGTCCTGCACGCTGTCGACATCGAACACGCTGTAGTTGGCGTAGTGCCCGGCGATGCGCCACAGGTGGCGCCATTTGCCTTGCTGTTGCAGGCGCTGCGCCAAGGCTTTTTCTTCGGCCTTGAGCGCAGCGGCGCGCTCGGGATTCATATCGAGGGGCAGGTTTACGGTCATTTTTACGTGGAACAACATGGCAGGCGCCTCTTAGTGTTTGTCACGACGGAAGAACGCCAGGCGCTCTTCATCGATGGCCAGGCCCAGGCCCGGTGCGGTGGAGACATGCAGCTGAAAATCGCGGTACACCGGCGGTTCGGTGAGTATGTCTTCGGTGAGCAACAATGGGCCGAACAACTCGGTGTCCCACGCCAGTTTGTTCAGCGTGAGAAAGGCATGGGCCGAGGCCAGGGTGCCGATGCCGCCTTCGAGCATGGTGCCGCCGTACAGGCCGATGCCCGCCGCTTCGGCAATGGCGGCGGTACGCAATACGGCGCGCGGACCGCCGTTCTTGGCGATCTTCAACGCAAACACCGAGGCCGCACCTTCGCGGGCGAGGTTGAAGGCATCTTCGACACACTCGATGGATTCATCGGCCATGATCGGCGCCGGACTCGACAGGTTGAGCCGCACCATGCCGCCCCGGTTGTTGCGTGAGATGGGTTGTTCGATCAGGTCGATACCATTGTCGCCGAGCACCTTGCAGGCACGCAGTGCCACCGCCTCATCCCAAGCCTGGTTGACGTCGACGCGCACACTGGCGCGGTCGCCCAGGGCTTTTTTGATCGCGATCACATGGGCCAGGTCCTGGCTGACTTCACCGGCGCCGATCTTCAATTTAAAGATGCGGTGGCGGCGCAGGTCGAGCATCTTTTCCGCTTCGGCAATGTCCTTTTCCGTGTTGCCGCTGGCCAGGGTCCAGGCCACCGGCAAGGCATCGCGCACACGGCCGCCGAGCAGTTCGCTGACCGGCAGGTTCAAGCGTTTGCCCAGTGCATCGAGCAAGGCGCTTTCGATCCCGGACTTGGCAAAGGTGTTGCCGCGAATGCTGCGTTCCAGGCGCAACATGGCCGCGTTGATATTGCTCGCGTCCTGGCCGATCAGCAGCGGCGCGAAGTGGCGGTCGATGTTGATCTTGATGCTGTCGGGGCTTTCGTTGCCGTAGCTCAGGCCGCCAATGGTAGTGGCTTCGCCGATGCCCTCGATGCCGTCGGCGCAGCGCAGGCGGATGATCACCAAGGTCTGGTTTTGCATCGTGTGCATCGCCAGCTTGTGCGGGCGAATGGTGGGGAGGTCGACGATGATCGTGTCGATCGACTCGATGGCGCAAATCGGCATGGCTATACCCGTTGAGTTCTTTTTAGGTTTGAGCCGATTCTGTGCCGTATTTTTAAAGGCTTCCAATATAGAATGGGTCTCAAGCAATACCCTCAAGGTATGAAAGGAGTGGTTATGGAATTGCGTCATCTGCGCTATTTCCAGGTGCTGGGGGAAACCCTCAACTTCACCCGCGCCGCCGAACGTTTGCACATCGCCCAGCCGCCGTTGAGCCGGCAGATCCAGCAATTGGAAGATGAGTTGGGGGTGATCCTGCTGGAGCGCGGCCGACCGTTGCGGCTGACCGAAGCCGGGCGGTTTTTCTATGAGCATGCCAATGTGCTGCTGGAACAACTGAGCAAGGTCTGCGACAACACCCGGCGCATCGGCCAAGGCGAGAAGACTTGGCTGGGCATCGGCTTTGCGCCCTCGACCTTGTATGGCGTGCTGCCGGAACTGATCCGCCGGCTGCGCACCCATGAGGCGCTGGAGCTGGAGTTGGGGCTGTCGGAAATGACCACCTTGCAGCAGGTCGAAGCGCTCAAGGCCGGGCGTATCGATGTGGGGTTCGGGCGGATTCGCATCGACGACCCGGCCATCGTCCAGCGCGTGCTGGTGGAGGATCGGCTGGTCGCCGTGCTGCCTGCCGGCCACCCGTTGCTCGATGCGCCCGCCACCCTCGCCCAACTGGCCGCCGAGCCCTTTGTGCTCTACCCCGGCAACCCGCGCCCCAGCTACGCCGACCATGTGATCGCACTGTTCGACGCCCATGGCCTGAGCCTCAAGGTGGCGCAGTGGACCAACGAATTGCAGACCGCCATTGGTTTGGTCGGCGCCGGCATGGGCGTGACGCTGGTGCCCGCCTCGGTGCAGGTGCTGCACCGCGCGGACATCGGCTACACACCGGTGGTGGAGGCCACGGCGACCTCGCCGATCATCCTCAGCCGACGGGTGAATGACCAGTCGCCGGGGCTCAGTCATTGCCTGCAACTGGTGGAAGAGTTGATCTAGCCACGCAGGCGCCGCGCATCGTTGCGCTGCAGCGTCTGGCTCGGCGACTCATCGAACAGCTTGCGATACTCCGCCGAAAACCGCCCAAGGTGGGTAAAGCCCCAGCCCAGGGCAATCTCGGAGATGGTGCAGGTGGAGCCCTGTTCAAGGATGGCCTGGCGCACCGCAGAAAGCCGATGCTTTTTCAAGTAGGCCATCGGCGACAGCGCAAAGTATTTGCGAAAGGCATCAAACAACTTGAACCGCGATACGCCAGCCGCGGCCTCCAGGTCTTCCAGATGCACGGCGTCCCGAGCATTGTCGTGGATGTACTGGCGCGCACGGATCAGGTAATGCGGCAGTTTCACACCCAGGACATCGCGCAGCTCTTCGGAGTAATTGTTCGGCTGGGCCAGGATCAGGCCCTTGATCAGCGAGCTTTCCAGGTCACGGGTAAACGCCGGTTGCTCATACAATTCACTGCCGTGTTCCAGCTCCGCGATGAAGTAGCGCGCCATGCGCCACCACGCCGCCGAAGCGCCGTCCACCGCGTCCATCACCGATTCAAAGCGCAGCGGCGCATCAATTGGCCGTTGCAGCAAACCTTCCAGCGACTCACTCATCGCCGCCCGCGTGATCACTACCTGCAACTTGCGGCAGTCGCCAGAAATCGCCAGCACCTGATGCTCGTTGGGCGAGATGATCACGCCCTGGTCGCGGTTGGAGCTCAGGCGCTCACCGTTCTTGCTCAACTCCTGCTCGCCCACCAACGGCAGGCTCAGGCTGTAGCTGCTGAAGTGCTCGGCGTCTTCGATGTCGATGGTCACGTCGGTGCCGTATTCGATCACGCCCAAGGTGGTGGCGCGGGACTTGAACATGTTGGCACTGTGGTGGAAACGCAGGCGCTCGGGCGTGGCGGTGGCCAGGCGATGGGGCCCGCAGATGCCGGACATCCAGCTGCGTGCGCCTTCCAGGTCGAAGCGTTGAATCGTTTGGCTGCTCATCAGGGTGCACCCACGGCGGTTAGGCTGTTGCGCGCTCTGGCGGCGCGTCGTTGTTGTTCGACAGCAAATAATGCGCCACGCCGGCGCAATCACCAGCGGGTGGATAGCAAGGGTCGACTAAGTGGATAAGCCGCCGACTTTTGCGGCCATTGCCTTGCCAAACAGTAGCGCATCCCGTCACCGCTGCGCACCGGGTTGGGTATTTGCTGCCCAATTATCCGGCGCAGGTTCCCCCACTAAGCGGATAGCCCGCGCCCTGCCCCGCAGCCTTTAATAAACCACCGATTAGCCCTATCAAAAGGTGCCTCCCATGAGTGGTGCAAGAAGCGTCGAGCAGTGGAAAACATTTATCGAAGGTTGTCTGGATTTTCGCCCGGCGGATGAAGTGTTCCGCATCGCCCGTGACATGTTCACCGAGCCGGAACTGTTCGATCTGGAGATGGAACTGATCTTCGAAAAAAACTGGATCTACGCCTGCCACGAAAGCGAACTGGCGAATAACCACGACTTCGTGACGATGCGCGCCGGGCGCCAGCCGATGATCATCACCCGCGACGGCGAAGGCCACCTCAACGC
Organism: Pseudomonas sp. P7759; assembly: GCF_013386445.1. NCBI lineage: Bacteria > Pseudomonadati > Pseudomonadota > Gammaproteobacteria > Pseudomonadales > Pseudomonadaceae > Pseudomonas > Pseudomonas sp. P7759. The sequence continues at coordinate 25,402 of NZ_JACART010000010.1, read as the reverse complement.
GCTGATCAACGCCTGCCAGCATCGCGGCACCACCTTGACGCGGGTCGGCAAGGGCAACCAGTCCACCTTCACCTGCCCGTTCCATGCCTGGTGCTACAAGAGCGATGGCCGGCTGGTGAAGGTCAAGGCGCCGGGGGAATACCCGGAGGGGTTCGACAAGGCGACGCGCGGGCTGAAAAAGGCCCGCATCGAAAGCTACAAAGGCTTTGTGTTCATCAGCCTGGATGTGGCGGGCACCGACAGCCTGGAAGACTTCCTGGGCGACGCCAAAGTGTTCTTCGACATGATGGTCGCCCAGTCCGCTACCGGTGAGTTGGAGGTATTGCCGGGCAAATCCGCCTACACCTACGACGGCAACTGGAAGCTGCAAAACGAGAACGGCCTGGACGGTTATCACGTCAGCACCGTGCACTACAACTACGTGGCCACGGTGCAGCATCGCCAGCAAGTGAACACCGAGAACGGCACCGGCGCAGGCAGCACCCTCGATTACAGCAAGCTCGGCGCGGGTGACGCCAACACCGATGACGGCTGGTTCGCCTTCAACAATGGTCACAGTGTGTTGTTCAGCGACATGCCCAACCCCAGCGTGCGCTCCGGCTACGCCACCATCATGCCGCGCCTGGTGGAAGAACACGGCCAGCCAAAGGCCGAGTGGATGATGCACCGCCTGCGCAACTTGAATATCTACCCGAGCCTGTTCTTCCTCGACCAGATCAGCTCACAACTGCGCATCATCCGCCCGGTGGCGTGGAACAAAACCGAGATCATCAGCCAGTGCCTGGGGGTGAAGGGCGAATCCGACGCGGACCGCGAAAACCGTATTCGTCAGTTCGAAGACTTTTTCAACGTGTCGGGCATGGGCACGCCGGATGACCTGGTGGAATTTCGCGAGGCCCAGCGCGGTTTCCAGGGCCGCCTGGAACGCTGGAGCGACATCTCACGCGGCAGCCACCGCTGGGAAACCGGCCCCACGCCCAACAGCGAAGCCATCGGCATCCAACCGGCCATGACCGGCACCGAATTCACCCATGAAGGCCTCTATGTGAACCAGCATCGCAACTGGCAGCAGTTCCTGCTCAAGGGCCTGGACAGACAAGCGCTGACATTGCGGGAGGTGAAGTGATGAATGCGCAACTGCAGTACCAGATCGAGCAGTTCTTCTACCGCAAATCCGAGCTGTGCGACGCGCAGGACTGGGACGCCTATGTGCAGCTGTTCGACCCGCAGAGCGAGTTCCACCTGCCGCAATGGGACTCGGAACACGTCTACACCCGTGATCCCAAGCGCGAGATGTCGTTGATCTATTACGCCAACCGCTCGGGCCTGGAAGACCGTGTGTTCCGTTTGCGCACCGGCAAAGCCGCGTCGGCGACACCGATGCCGCGCACCTTGCACCTGATCAATAACGTGCGCGTGGCGGAGCAGGCGGATGGAACGCTGGAGGTGCGTTTGAACTGGCACACGTTGTTCTATCGATTGGCTACGTCAGAGCAGTTCTACGGACAGGCTACCTACAGCCTCAAGCCGAATGGCGACAGTTGGTTGATCACCCGCAAGCACGCGTTGCTGCTCAACGACACCATCAACTCGGTGCTGGATTTCTATCACCTCTAACCCAGCACATCACACCTTGTGGCGAGGGCGCTTGCTCCCGCTGGGCTGCGTAGCGGCCCCAAAATCTTGGGAGCGCTGCGCACTCCAGCGGGAGCAAGCGCCCTCGCCACAAGTTATGCGCCAGCAATACATGCGTGGAGTTTCGCGAATGAATCACAAAGTAGCCTTCAGTTTTGCCGACGGCAAAACCCTGTTTTTCCCGGTGGGCGCCCATGAAATCCTGCTGGATGCGGCGCTGCGCAACGGCATCAAGATCCCGCTGGATTGCCGTGAAGGGGTGTGCGGCACCTGCCAGGGCCGTTGCGAATCCGGCGATTACAGCCAGGACTATGTAGACGAAGAAGCCCTGTCCAGCCTCGACCTGCAACAGCGCAAGATGCTCAGTTGCCAGACGCGGGTAAAGTCCGACGCGACGTTCTATTTCGACTTTGATTCGAGCCTGTGCAACGCGCCGGGACCGGTTCAGGTCAAGGGCAGCGTGAGCGCGGTGGAGCAGGTGTCGGCCAGCACGGCGATCCTGCAGGTGCAGTTGGATCAGGCACTGGATTTTCTGCCGGGCCAATATGCCCGCCTGGCGGTGCCTGGCACGGACAGTTGGCGCTCATATTCTTTCGCCAACCTGCCGGGCAACCGCCTGCAATTTTTGGTGCGCCTGTTGCCCGATGGGGTGATGAGCAACTACCTGCGCGAGCGCTGCCAGGTGGGCGATGAGTTGTTGATGGAAGCGCCTCTCGGCGCCTTTTACCTGCGTCATGTCACCCAGCCATTGGTACTGGTGGCGGGTGGCACCGGGTTGTCGGCCTTGCTGGGTATGCTCGATGAACTGGCCGCTAATGGTTGCGACCAACCGGTGCACCTCTACTACGGCGTACGCGGTGCCGAGGATTTGTGCGAAGCGGCGCGTATCCGGGCCTATGCCTCGACAATTGCCAACTTTCGCTATACCGAAGTCCTCAGCGCACCGTCAGAGGATTGGCCCGGCAAGCGCGGCTACCTCACCGAGCATTTTGACCTGGCCGAATTGCGGGACAGTTCGGCGGATATGTACCTGTGCGGCCCCCCTCCAATGGTCGAATCCATCCAGCAATGGCTGGCGGATCAGGCACTTGATGGCGTTCAGCTGTATTACGAAAAGTTTACGCAGAGTAATATCTGACCCCTCAGCACTTCTGAGGGGCAGATGCGGCGTGCACTCAACCCTGAGAACAACAAGTAGAAGGGAATGTTAATGGCGGATGACATGGTTAACCCGGTAGGCCTCAAGCGGGGCTTGAAGAACCGGCACATTCAGCTGATCGCCTTGGGAGGGGCGATCGGCACGGGGTTGTTCCTCGGCTCGGCCGGGGTGCTCAAGTCGGCGGGGCCGTCGATGATCCTGGGCTACGCGATTGCCGGTTTCATCGCGTTCCTGATCATGCGCCAGCTCGGCGAGATGATCGTCGAAGAGCCGGTGGCCGGCTCCTTCAGCCACTTCGCGCACAAATACTGGGGCGGCTACGCGGGCTTCCTGGCGGGCTGGAACTACTGGGTACTCTACGTGCTGGTGGGCATGGCCGAACTGACGGCGGTGGGCAAGTACATCCAGTTCTGGTGGCCGGAGATCCCGACTTGGGTCAGTGCACTGGTGTTCTTTGTCGCGGTGAACCTGATCAACACCCTGAACGTGAAGTTCTTCGGTGAAGCCGAGTTCTGGTTTGCGATCATCAAGGTGGTGGCGATTGTCGGCATGATCGTGCTCGGCTGCTACCTGCTGTTCAGCGGCACCGGCGGTCCACAAGCCTCGGTCAGCAACCTGTGGAGCCACGGCGGGTTCTTCCCGAATGGCGGCATGGGGCTGTTGATGTCCATGGCGTTCATTATGTTCTCGTTCGGTGGCCTGGAGCTGGTCGGCATCACTGCCGCCGAAGCCAGCGAGCCGCGCAAGGTGATCCCGAAAGCGATCAACCAGGTGGTTTACCGGATCCTGATTTTCTACGTCGGCGCCCTGACCGTGCTGCTGTCGCTGTACCCGTGGGACCAGTTGCTGCAAACCCTCGGCGCCTCGGGCGATGCCTACAGCGGTAGCCCGTTCGTGCAGATCTTCTCGCTGATCGGCAACGACACCGCCGCGCACATCCTCAACTTCGTGGTGCTGACCGCGGCGTTGTCGGTGTACAACAGCGGCGTGTACTGCAACAGCCGCATGCTGTTCGGCCTGGCCGAGCAAGGTGATGCACCGAAATCGCTGATGAAGCTGAACAAGCAAGGTGTGCCGATCCGCGCCCTGGCGATTTCAGCGCTGGTGACGATGCTGTGCGTGGTGGTCAACTACGTGGCACCGCAGAGCGCGCTGGAACTGCTGTTCGCGCTGGTGGTTGCCTCACTGATGATCAACTGGGCGCTGATCAGCATTACCCACATCAAGTTCCGCAAAGCCATGGGCGAACAAGGCCTGACGCCGTCGTTCAAGACCTTCTGGTTCCCGTTCAGCAACTACCTGTGCCTGGCGTTCATGGTGATGATCATCAGCGTGATGCTGGCGATTCCGGGCATCAGCGAGTCGGTGTATGCGATGCCGGTGTGGGTGGGGATTATCTACGTTGCCTACCGGTTGCGGATGAGAAACGCAAAAGTAGCTGTAGCGCAGTAACCTGATGTGGGAGCGGGCTTGCTCGCGAATGCGGTGTGTCAGCTACACAAAAGTTGACTGACCCACCGCTTTCGCGAGCAAGCCCGCTCCCACAGTTTTGATCGCATTCCAAAATGAAAAGCCCCGGTGATCCGGGGCTTTTTGTTTAGAGCGTTGAGCGTACTCGCCACAGTTCTGGGAACAGCACGGTGTCGAGCATCTTGCGCAAATACCCCACCCCTTCGGTGCCGCCCGTGCCCGGCTGGAAGCCGATGATCCGCTCGACCGTGGTCACATGGCGGAAGCGCCACTGACGGAACGAGTCCTCCAGGTCGATAAACTTTTCGGCCAACTGATACAAATCCCAGTAGCGGCTCGGATCGCGATACACCTCACGCCACGCCGCCTCTACCGATTCATCGTGGACCGTCGCGGCCGTCGGGTCACGCTCGGCGCGCTTCGGATCAATCGCCAAGCCGGCCTTGACCATCAGGTTGATCGCCTCGTCATACAGCGACGGTGTGGCAATCGCCACTTTCAACTCGTTCAACAACTCCGGCCGATGGGCGTGGGGCCGCAACAGCGCCGCGCTTTTATTGCCGAGGATAAATTCGATCTCACGGTACTGGAACGACTGAAACCCCGACGACTGCCCCAGGAACGGGCGGATCGACTTGTACTCCGACGGCGTCATCGTCGCCAGCACCGCCCAGGCGTGCACCAGTTGGTCGAAGATCCGCGACACCCGCGCCAGCATCTTGAACGCCGGCGGCAGCTCGCCCAGGCGCACGTGTTCGCGGGCGGCCTTGAGTTCGTGGAGCATCAGTTTCATCCACAGCTCGGAGGTCTGGTGCTGGATGATGAAGAGCATTTCGTTGTGGTCCGGCGACAGCGGATGCTGGGCGCTGAGGACTTTGCCCAGGTCCAGGTAATCGCCGTAGCTCATGGACTCGGAGAAATTCAGTTCGGCGTTATGCCATTCTTCGGGCGGCTGGTAGTCAGCAGAGAAAGGACATTGGCTCATCGCGTGGGCTCCTTGAGCGGACGGAGAATGGCGCGGACGGGGCTCGCGTCGAGGTTGGCAAACCGCAGCGGCAGTGCGATCAATTCATAGTCGCCCTCCGGTACGTCATCGAGCACGATGCCTTCGAGGATCGCCATGCCATGGCGAGCCACGGCGTTGTGGGAATCCATGGTCTTGGACTGCTGCGGGTCCAGGGATGGCGTATCGATGCCGATCAAGCGCACACCCAGGCGGGCAAGCAGCTCGATGGTTTGCGGAGCGATGGCGGTGAAATTCGAATCCCACTCAGTCAGCGGCGCTTGTGGATAAGTGCGCAGCAGCACCCGCTCGGGCAAGTTATCCACACGGCCTTCCAACTGATGCGGCTGCACCAGTGCGCCGCTGTCCAGGCAATGCAGCACCCGGCATGGGCCCATGTACACATCCAGCGACACCTCGCCAATCGGCGCGCCGTCCGCGCTGTAATGCAGCGGCGCATCCACGTGGGCGCCGGTATGTGGGGATAGCGTGATACGCCCGACATTCACCGGACACTCCGGGCCAAACTGCCACACGCGCTCTTCCTGGAACGGCGTATCCCCCGGCCAGGTCGGGGTCGCCGTACTCAAGGGCGGGCTGATATCCCACCACGTTTTTATTGGGTTCATTTCAAGGCTCTCGGCGGTTACTGGGGTGAATGATACGAGGGCCTGCTGCGAATTTTCTTGCGAATTCTGGCGTGAAGCGGGAAATCTTTCGCACTTACTGCGAGGAAATGGCGGATTGGTGATGGGTTATATCAAATAAACACCGCTGCGCTTCTGGGCATCCCGATGTCGAGTTCAGACCACTGACACAACGCCCGAGGCCTTAGGGTGGATCTTTCCATTCCCTGCCCTGGAGACATCATGTCCAAGCCCATCACCGTACTGCGCGACACCCATCCCCTGCCGGTCCTGGACGCCTGCAAATGGGAAAAGCTCGAAGGCGACCCGCACACCGTCAACCTCAACGCCTACACCAGCGAAGACGGCAGCAAGATCATGGGCACCTGGATCTGCACCCCGGGCAAGTGGTACGTGGACTACGTGAAGTGGGAATACTGCCACTTCCAGGAAGGCTACTGCATCATCACCCCAGAAGGCCTGGAGCCGATTCACTTGCGGGCTGGGGATATCTTCGTGGTGGAACCGGGGATGAAGGGGACGTGGGAAGTGGTGGAGACGGTGCGTAAGTATTTTGTGTTTGCTTGATTAAGTAGAGCCCGAAACGAGGAACACTCCTACAAAAAAACCGTCGCTAGCGACGGTTTTTTTGGGTCAGTATTTATGCCCTGCGCTCACGGAAGTTCGAGCGGAATGCGCGAGGCAACGTCCATGACCACTGACAAATGCAAACGAAAAATCGTCATCTTCACCGGCTCCGGCATCAGTGCCGAAAGTGGCTTGGACACGTTCAACGACGAAACCGGACTGTGGATGGACCATCGCGTCGAAGACGTGGCTACGCCCGAGGCATGGCATAGGCACCCCGCAGACGTGCTGGCGTTCTATAACGCGTTGCGGCACAAGGCGTGGACTGCACAGCCCAATGCGGCGCACCGCGCCATAGCGGAGTTGGAACAGCAGTTTGATGTCGTGGTGATCACGCAAAACGTCGACGACCTGCACGAGCGTGCAGGGTCTACGTGCGTTCTGCATCTGCATGGTCAAATCAACCTGGCGCAAAGCACGGTCGACGAGCAACTGACTTACAAGATCGACGATAAGCCGATCTTGCTCGGCGACACCTGTGAAAAAGGCAGCCAATTACGCCCCCATATCGTCTGGTATGGCGAAAATGTGCCGAATATCGAGAAGGCGCTGCAGCACTTTAAAAACGCAGAGAAAGTGCTGGTCGTGGGCACATCGCTGACCACTCAACCGGCCGCAGGACTGGTTACAAAAGCCAGGCATTCTGCCGAAAAGGTCCTGATTGGATTGGCCGTTTCGCGTAAGCCCTACGGCTACGAATTCATGCGAGGAAAGGCATCAAGTCTGGTGCCTTATGTGGTGGGATGCTGGCTGAAAGGTCAAAAGGCTCGCTAATTGCAAAAACCCGGGAGCCACTAAATGCCGGCTCCCGGAAAACGCCCCTATTTGGGCTTGCGATAGCTGTTGATAATCGCCGAGAAGTCTTTACCCCCTTCCCCACGCTGGCTCATCGATTGATATAACTGCTGGGCCACAGCGCCCAGAATCACGGGTTGCTTGGCCTGACGCGCCGCTTCGGTGGCCAGGCCCAAATCCTTGAGCATCAGGTCGGCACCAAACCCACCGGTGTACCCCCGCGACGACGGCGCGGTTTCGATCACGCCCGGCCATGGGTTGTAGGTGTCGGAACTCCAGCAACGCCCGGTCGAGCTGTTGATGATCCCCGCCAGCACTTGCGTGTCGATACCCAGCGCATCGCCCAACGCCATGGCTTCACTGACACCGACCATGCTGATCCCCAACAACAGGTTGTTGCAGATCTTGGCGATTTGCCCAGTGCCGACCTCACCGCAATGCACGATGTTGCGGCCCATCTGCGCCAGCACCGGCTGCAGGGTGGCGAACAGTTCGGGGGTGGCGCCGACCATGAAGGTCAGCGTCCCGGCTGCGGCGCCGCCCGTGCCGCCGGAGACGGGGGCGTCGGCCACGGTCACACCTTGCTTGGCCGCCGCAGCCGCCACATCGCGGATGGTCTGCGGGTCGATAGTGCTGCAATCCACCGCCGGTACGCCTTGGCCGATGCCGGCCAGTACGCCGTCTTCATTCAGCCACACGCTGCGCACATGGGCAGCAGCGGGCAGCATGGTGATCACCAGTTCAGCGCCCGTGGCCGCATCACGCGGTGAATCGCTGATGGTGCCACCCAGTTCGGCCAGTTCCTTGAGCACCGTCTGGTTCAGGTCGAACAGGTTCAGCGCATGGCCGGCCTTGATCAGGTTGCGGGCCATGGGTGCGCCCATGTTGCCCAAGCCGATAAATGCAATCTTCATGGTCGTCTCCCGGGATCAGCGCAGGTTGATGGTGGTGTTGACGCCATCGTTGACCGTGTCGTCATCGAACCAGCGGCTGGTGACGGTCTTGGTCTGGGTGTAGAACTGCACCACTTGCTTGCCGTACGGGCCGAGGTCGCCGAGCTTGGAGCCACGGGAACCGGTGAAGCTGAAGAACGGCACCGGCACCGGGATCGGGATGTTGATGCCGACCTGGCCCACGTCGATTTCGCTCTGGAACTTACGCGCCGCCGCGCCGCTCTGGGTGAACAGGCCGGTGCCGTTGCCGAACGGGTTGGCATTGACCAGCGCGATGGCCTCGTCGAGGGTCGCGACCTCCAGCACCACCAGCACCGGACCGAAGATTTCCTGGGTGTAGATTTGCATATCGGTGGTCACGCCCGAGAACAGGGTCGGGCCGACAAAGTTGCCTTGCTCGAAGCCCGCCACCTTGATGTCACGGCCGTCCAGCTCCAGCTTGGCGCCTTCTTTTACGCCGCTCTCGATGAGTTCCAGGATGCGTGCCTTGGCACGTTTGGAGATCACCGGGCCGACGTCGGTGCCCGCTTCACTGCCGGCGTTGACCTTGAGTTTCTGCGCCAGCGCTTTCAGGTCCGGCAACCATTGCTTGGACGCGCCCACCAGCACCACCACCGAAGTGGCCATGCAACGCTGGCCCGCCGCGCCAAAACCGGCACCGACCAGGGCATTGAGGGTGTGCTCGCGGTTGGCATCCGGCAGCACCACCGCGTGGTTCTTGGCGCCCATCATCGATTGCACACGCTTGCCGTGTTTGCCGGCCAAGTCATACACGTGAGTGCCCACAGCGGTCGAGCCGACAAAGGACACGGCCTTGATGTCTTTATGGGTGCACAGCGCATCCACCACATCCTTGCCGCCGTGCACCACATTGAGCACGCCAGCCGGCACGCCAGCTTCCAGCGCCAGCTCCACCAGCAGCATCGTCGACAGCGGGTCCTGCTCGGACGGTTTAAGGACGAAAGTGTTACCGCAAGCAATCGCCATCGGGAACATCCACAGCGGAATCATCGCCGGGAAGTTGAACGGAGTAATGCCAGCGCACACGCCGATGGGTTGGCGCAGGGTGTAGGTGTCGACGCCACCGGCAACGTTTTCAGCGAACTCGCCCATTTGCAGGGTGCCAATGGAGCAGGCGTGCTCCACCACTTCCAGGCCACGGAAAATATCGCCCTCGGCATCGGCAATGGTCTTGCCCTGCTCGTTGCTGAGCACCACGGCAATGCGCTTGGAATGTTCGCGGATCAAGGCTTGCAGCTTGAGCATGATGCGCATGCGTGCGCCGATCGGCGTCAGCTTCCAGGTCTGGAAGGCACGATGGGCAGCGTCGATGGCAGCGTTGACTTCATCGGGGGTGGAGAACGGGACTTTGGCCAGCACCTCTTGGGTGGCCGGGTTGACGATGTCTTGCCACTCGGTGGTCTTGGACTCGACCCACTCGCCGTTGATCAGCAACTTGACCTGTTGCACGGAAATATCGGCAGATGCGTTCATGTGGTCTCCAATCTTATATTTATGCAGAGACAAGGCGCGTAACCGCCTTGGGAAATGAGGCGTTCGGACTGTTTTTGGAGTATAGATGTGCAAATCTCTAATAAGAACGCACATAAAAGCCGGACCAATATGCAAAAAAACATCACGTCGCTGGGCTCCCTGAACTGGGATGACCTGAAGTTTTTCCTCGAAGTGGCCCGCACCCGCAAGGCCAGCGTGGCCGCCAAGCGCCTGGCGGTGGACTACACCACGGTGTCGCGGCGCATCAGTTCACTGGAAGTGTCACTCGGTACGTTGCTGTTCGAAAAATCCCGGACCAACGGCTTCGTGCTCACCACCGAGGGCCAGCGTTTGCTGGGCTACGCCGAGTCCATCGAAAGCACCCTGCACATGGCCTGCGAGCAAGTCTCCGGCTCCGGCGTGGCGCTGTCCGGCCATGTGCGCATGGGCTGCACCGAAGGGTTCGGCAGCTTTTTCGTCACCCCGCAATTAAGCCACTTCGTCGACACCTACCCCGCCATCTCGGTAGACATCCTGCCCCTGCCCCACTTCATCAGCCTGTCCAAACGCGAAGCCGACATCGTCATCGCCCTGGAACGCCCGGAACATGGGCCCTATGTGTGCTGCAAATTGTGCGACTACAAATTGCAGCTGTACGCGACCCAGGAATACCTCGACCAGCACCCACCGATCCGCAAACCGGCAGATTTGGCCGAGCATCCGTTTATCAGCTATGTGGATGACTTGGCCTTCAGCTCTGAGCTGCTGTACCTGGCCAACGTGGTGCCCGGCGCCAGCGCCAGTTTGCGCAGTACCAGCGTGATTGCGCAGTACGTGGCGGCGCAGCAGGGTCGGTCGATGGCGATATTGCCGTGCTTTCTGGCGGCGCAGGATCCACGGTTGTTGCCGGTGCTGGGGGAGCAGATTTCCATCACTCGCCAGTTCTGGATGTATTGCCGGGAGGATTTGAGGAAGTTGAAGCGGATTACGTTGTTGTGGGACTACATCAGGGAAGTGACGGAGCAGAATCAGGGGTTGTTGATGGGGGAGACCAGGGAGATCACGTTCGCGGATTAAAGGGCCATCAACGATGATTCGCTTTAATTTGCAGGACGTTTCCTAGAGAATCTCCGGCCTATTGTGCCTTAGGGTTCGAGTCATTAGCCTCCGTACTTCGCTGACATCAGCGAACGGGTTTAGCGACCCGAACCCGGACACAGCCTCCAACGGCAAGCGCTTCATGCTCGTCGTTGTCGTGTTATGGCGGCTGTGCGTGGGAGACCTTCGGGTCTGCCGGGTCCTGGGTCCGGTTCGCTAACCTGCGTACAGCTGCCACCCTTTCATGTTTAGCGACATGAGTGGGTGGCTCCCTAAACTCCCAGGTATAGATCATGACTAAAATCGTCCCCGATCCACCGCTCTCCTCCATCACCACCCTCGGCGTCGTCACCTTCGGCGATTACGGCGAAAACGAAAAACCCCTGTTCCGCGTCAACGCCGGCATGCCCATTGAGGAGGCTTTAGAGCACGCCTCCACCCTGCTTTTTTACTCCAAGAAACTCGCGATGGAAGCCGCCATGGATGTGCGCGGCGAGCAATACGCGTGGGCCGCGCATTACCTGTGTGAAATGGGCAAAGCCGTGGTCGATGACCTGACGCAAGCCATGACACCGGGCCGTTAAGCGAACACCGTTCGAATGCGGGAGGAGCCCTGCTCCTTCCCACATTTAAACGGCGGTGGTCCCGGCTATTTGTGGATACCGAGCCCGAACTTCGCGCAGGAACTCGCCCGCACGGGTCTTGAGCCATTCAATCAGACGCGCAATATCCGGCTCTGACTGCCGCCCATTTCGACAAATGATGTAGTAGGCCGCTGGGGACATCATTACGGGGCTTTTCAACGCAACCAATGCACCGTTTTCCAATTGGTCATACACCAACGCAGTCCTGCCCAGCGCAATCCCTGTGCCCTTTACCGCCAGACTGATCGCCAGGCTAGAATCCGGAAATCGAGGCCCATGGTGATAAGGCGGCGTCGGCAGGCCCTGAAACGCAAACCAGCTTTCCCACCCCGGACACACCTGATCGTCCACCCTATGAATCAGCGGGTATTGGGCGACATCCTCCGGCGCAATATCCCCCTTCGGCCTTAGAAATTCCGGCGAGCAAACGGGGAACACCGCGTCACGCATCAGCAGTTCAACATGATGATCCGGGTAATCGCCATACCCCATCACCACCGCGACATCGTATTGATGCGCTTCCAGACTGGTGCTGTTGATGTCGGCGCTGGTCAACACCAGATCAAGGTTGAACGAAGCCTCAGTGTGAGAGCCGTGCATCCTGGGGATCAGCCATGTCGAGCAGAGCGAGGACGTGCATGAGAGGTACAGCGGTCGGGACTTTGCGGGGTTGAATGAATGCAAGACCCCATCCAGCGCCTTGAAAAATCCGTCGGTGACCGGCAACAAAGCCTGCCCTGCGCACGTCAGCTTGACGCCGCGCGAATGCCGCTCAAACAACTGCACGCCCCACCATTCCTCCAGGCCTGCAATTTGATGGCTGATGGCGCTGGCGGTGAGGTTAAGCTGCGACGCCGCACGCGCAAAGCTACCGGTTTGCGCAGCGCTGACGAACGCTTGAAGCATCGGAGTGGGAGGCGGACGCTGGGCCATCAGGTGCTCACTTTGATCAAGATGATCCCGCAAACAATGACGAATGCCGACAGCATCCGTCGCCAACCGAACTGTTCGTGAAAGAACAGCGCGGCAATAATGGCGCCGATAATAACACTGGTTTCCCGCAGCGCTGAGACCTTGGCCACCGCGTCCAGCGACAACGCAAACAACACCAATCCGTAAGACGCCAGGTAAAAAACACCGCCCAACAGGCCGACTCGCCAATGCCCACGTATCGCACGCATCAAGGCCAAACGCTCCCTGGAAAACGCCAGCACCGGGATCGGAATGCTCTGGAATACCGTCAGGTAGATGATGTATTGCAACACCGTTTCACTGGCTCTCACGCCTTTGGCGTCCACCACCGTGTAAGCCGCGATAAACGCCCCGGCACACACCGCCATCAGGATCGGCTTGAGCATCTGCGCCGTCATCCTGCGCACAAAGGTCAGGCTGATAATGCCTACACAAATCAACACCACACCCGCCAGCGCCTCGCGTGACAACTGCTCATGCAACAGAAAGCAGGAAAACAACGCGACCAGTACCGGCGGTATCCCACGCATCACCGGGTACACCTGCCCGAAATCTCCCGTTTCGTAGGCTTTGATCAGAAATAGCCGATAGACCGTATTGAGTCCCACGGAGACGAGGATGTAGCCCCACACCTCCAGGCTCGGCACGCTGACAAACGGCAACGCCAAAAGGCATATCACCAGGGCGGTGCCATCCACCATGGCCAAGGTCATGAAGCGACTGCTGCCGGCGCGGACGACAGCGTTCCAGGTGGCGTGCATGAAGGCAGAGATCAAGACCAGCGTGATCGCGATATCGGAGTTGTCCATGGGGCTCGGCTTATGGCTGGTATCGGAAGATTTGAATGATGAGCTTTGGGGCGACTCAGAGCGGCCATTTAACTAAGCCGACTTCGTGCGAAAAAGCGAAACCTCGTCAGCCTAGCCATCAACATTCGTCATCGCAGAGCTTTCCTACGGAGAAGTTACTTAGCAAACGCTGTTTCAGGCACACCACAAAACCAACTGTGGGAGCTGGCTTGCCAGCGATGGCAGTGTGTCAGTCAGTACATCCGGTACTGAGACACCGCTATCGCCGGCAAGCCAGCTCCCACAGTTGATTGGGTTTCAAGTTGAGATGGGGGCAGTGACTCAGTCCGCAATCACCACAATCGACACCCGCCGATTCTCCGTGCGCCCCGCCACCGTGGTGTTCGGCGCCACCGGCTCGCTGCTGCCCAGCCCGCGTAGCTGGATGTTTTCTTCCTTCATGCCCACACCGGTCAACACCGCCGCCACGCTTTTCGCGCGGCGCAGGGACAGTTGCTGGTTGTAGGTTTCCTTGCCGGAAGCGTCGGTGTGGCCGTCGACGCGCACGCGTTCGATGCCGACGCCCAACAGGGCCTTGCCGATGCGTTGGACGATGTCGGTGCTGGGTTGGTTGAGGGTTTCGACGTCGCTGCCGAACAGGACTTTGCCGGACAGGCCGAATGCCCAACCGTCGTCGGTCAGCTCAAAACCTTGTTGCTTGAGAACCGCCACTTGCGCCGGGGTCAGGCCTTTGGGGGGCGGCGTCTGGCAGCCGCCGAGGGCGAGCAGTGCTACCAGCAGGGTGATAAACATGAAACGTGCGGTCGTGAACAAGGGGTCAACTCCTGTGTTGAACGTTGACGACGGGGTTATCCGACTCCGCCGTTTGCTGGCCGCCCGAGGATAAACGCTTGGCCTGGTACATCGCCGCGTCGGCGGCATTGAGCAAGGTGCCAGGGGTGGCGCCATGATCGGGGTAAATGGCAATGCCGATACTGAGGGAGGTCAACACCTGGGTGTTGCCGGGCACGGGGATGGGCCGGTCCATGCTGGCGATGATCTTGTCGGCGATACGCTCGGCGTCTTCTGCCTTGTGCAATGGCGCCAGCAGGATGGCGAACTCATCGCCGCCCAGGCGCGCTACCAGGTCGTCTTCACGCAATTGCGCACGCACGCGCTCGGCGACGGCGACGAGGACGGCGTCGCCGGCGGCGTGGCCAAAGCTGTCGTTGATCTCTTTGAAACGGTCACTGTCGAGGTACAGCACCGCCACCTGTTCCTTGGCCTTGGCCGCGCTGCGCAGGGCGCGGATCAAACGGCCTTCGAAGAACGCACGATTGGGCAAGCCGGTGAGGCTGTCGTGGTTGGCCTGGTGGGCGAGGGATTCGTTCTCACTTTGCAGGTGGCTTTGCCAGGCTTCCATTTCGCCGAGCAAGGCGTTGAAGTCACTGCCGAGGCTGTCGAGTTCGGCGATTTGCGCCGGTGGCACGCGGCGGTCGAAATCGCGTTCGCTACGGGCAGCGTGGGCCACGGCGGCGAGGCTTTGCAATGGGCCGGTGATGCCGCGCAACAAACGCCGCGCCAGGTGCAGGGCGACCCATGCGCTGAGGGCGGTACAGATGAGGATCCCGGCCAGGCCGCTGAGCAGGAAACGCAACAGACTACCGCCGTGACCGGTCAGATGAATGCTGCCGATGGCTTTGCCTTGATGCAGGATCGGCTGGCTGATGGGTTGTTCCAGCAGGGTGTGCGCCAGCTCCAACTCGACCCGCGAAAGCATGCCGGTTTCCGGGCGTATCCACTTTGCCAACAGCTTGCCATTGGCATCGAAGACTTCGGCCTCGGCCACTTCTTCGGTGGAGGCAATCAGGCTGAGGGCTTCAGTGGCCGCCGCGCTGTCGTTGAACACCACCGCCGCTTCCACGGTGTAGTTGATGGAGCGTGCGATCAGGTGCAGGTTGTGCTCGGCATAGACCCGCAGTGCCAGTACGCCAAGCAGGGTCAGGGAAACACTTGCCAGCGTCACCGCCACCAGCGCCAGGATCAAGTGCCCCCGGCCGATGACGGAACGCAGGGTCGGCCGTGCCTTGACGGCTGTCATGACGTTGGCGCTCGGCGGCGGGACAACTGCAACACGCTCGGGTGAATGCGCACGCCGCTGCGGGCGACGGAGTCGAGATTGACCTCGAACGACACCTGCTCATCGCTCACGCGCAGGCAGAACAGACTGCCCACCGTGCATTGGTCGCCGCCTTCGCTGATGCTCAGCACAGGATGACCGATCAACGAGGTGAACAGCTGGCTGCGCTCATCGGCGCTGAGCTTGCCGATATACACCGCGTCGCACGCATTGACGATATCGGGATGGCTGGCCAGCAGGCGCTGCACCACCACTGGACGGCCGGTGGCCTGGGTGGTGCCTTTGATCAGGTCGTCGGTGTATTGGGTCGGGCCAACGATGCACAGGCGCAATTGCGCAGGTTCTACCGGCCAGCGCGCATAACTGAGGATACCGAGCACCACTTGGGTGACGGCCTGCGCACGCTGGGCGGCAAGGCCCGCAGGGTCGGGCGCCTGGGCGAAAGCGTGCGGCGCGAACACGCACAGGAACGCCACCAGCAGCATGCGTCTCCAGCTCAAACTGCGCTCTGTGGGCGAGACAGCCACGTTCATGCAGCGTTTCTCTCAGGTATTTTTTGAATGATGCCGCAACGATAGCACAGCGGCGGAAAACCCCGCGAAGAGTAGGCCTTCGCAGGGGCCGCTATTTTTCCAGAAAAATCAGGCGACTGAACCAGAAATCTGGCATGACCTATCAGTCAGTTTTTTCTGATTCGTGACCCAACTCCAGCATCAACCCACTCAAACGCTTGACCTTGCGCCTGACGGCCTCCTCAAACACGCCACCTCGGGGCTCGATCAGGCTGAACCAGCGCTTGGCCCGGGTGATGCCGGTGTAGATCAGCTCTTTGGTGAGCACCGGGTTCAGCGCATCCGGCAGGATCAGCGCGGTATGGGTGAATTCCGAGCCCTGGGATTTGTGCACGGTCATGGCGTACACGGTTTCCACATCGTTCAGACGGCTGGGCAGCACAAATCTCACACCGCCTTGGCCGTCGTTGCGTGGGAAGGCAACGCGCAGCACCTGGGGGCCGCCGTCGCTTTCGGGCAGTTTGAGCGCGATGCCGATGTCGCCGTTCATCAGGCCCAGGCCGTAATCGTTGCGGGTCATCAGCACCGGGCGGCCTTCGTACCACTGCTCGTCGCCTTCGATCAGCCGCACCTTGCGCAGGGCGGCGGTGATGCGCAGGTTCAGGCCTTCCACGCCCCAGGGGCCTTTGCGTACCGCGCAGAGCAGTTGGAACGCGTCGAAGGCTTGCAGCAATTGTTGCGCCCAGAGGGTCCAGGCCTCACTTTCACGCGGCGTATCCGGCGACGGGCGCGCGCTCTGCAACAGATTGAGGTAATAGCGATAGCCCTCGGCACCGTCACCCTGCCCGTCCAGCACCAGGCGTTCGAGGGCGTGATCGTGTTCGCCCTTGAGGCTGACGCAGAACAGGTCAGCGTGACTGCGCGCGGCGAGCAGCTTACGCGCCTCGTCAGCGTTTTGCTGGTTGACCCAGCGCGCCAGTTGGCCGATGCCACTGCCTTCGCCGAAACGTCGCGAGTAACGCAGCATTACCACCTGCTGGGCCAGGGGGTGGCTGCCGTCGAGGTCTTCCTGCAGGCCGCTGGCGCTGAGGTCTTCGCCGCTGACGGCTTGCAGCCATTGGCGGGTGTCGGCGTTGTAGAAACCGGCTTCGGCGTCGCGGCACAAGTCACCGAGGACAGCGCCCGCCTCTACCGACGCCAGTTGGTCCTTGTCACCCAGCAGCACCAGGCGTGCATGGCGCGGCAAGGCGTCGAGCAGGTTGGCCATCATTTCCAGGTCGATCATCGAGGCTTCGTCCACCACCAGCACATCCAAGGGCAATGGGTTACCGAGGTGATGACGAAAATGCCGTGTGCCTGGGCGACTGCCCAGCAAGCGGTGGACGGTGGTGACCTGGGTCGGGATTTTTTCCTTCACGCTGTCCGGCACTTTCAGCGACAGCACTTGTTGGCTGATGGACTCGGTGAGGCGTGCGGCGGCCTTACCGGTGGGGGCGGCCAGGCGAATGCGCAATGGGCTGCCGGATTCCACAGCCGGCGCCTGTAACAGCGCGAGCAGGCGCACCACGGTGGTGGTCTTGCCAGTGCCAGGGCCGCCGGTGACGATGCTGAATGCGCCGCGTGTGGCCAGGGCGCAGGCGAGTTTTTGCCAGTCGATCACACCGTCAGGCGGCGGTTGATCGAACAGACTGTTGAGGCGCTGCGGCAAATCGACGGCCACGTTTTCCTGAGTGGCAAGACGCAGGCGCAAGGCGCTGTCGATGCGCCGTTCGTAAGTCCAGTAGCGGCGCAGGTACAGGCGCTTGCCGGACAGTACCAGAGGACGACTCTGCGCGGATTCGCTGCCATCGACCGCCAGCGCGACCAGATGACTGGCGGCCAGTGCGTGGCACCAGTGGGCGCCGTCCAGGCCTTCCAGTAACTGCGACGGCAGCAACATGGCACCGGTTTGCAGGTCGCCTTCAGGCGGCAACGATAGAGCGAAGTCCGGCGCTTTGAGGGTTTCGAACAGGTCGAGGCAAACGTGACCATGGCCCAATTGATGGCTGGTCAGCGCGGCGGCCAGCAGCACCAGCGGGTCGGCCTGAGGATCAAGCTCGTGCAGGAAACCTACAAAGGCTTTGTCCAAGGCACGCAACCAGCCACGATCGACCCAGCGCTCCAGCAGTTGCACCAGGTCAGCGGCGCGGCTGAGGGGCATCAGCGCCTCCAGCGGTAGCGGCGACAGGCTCATAACAACACTCCTTGTTCCCAGGCGGGCTCAACCTTGGGCGGGATGGGCTTGCCCTGGAACAGCAGGTCCAGGCTTTCGATCAGTTCCCGTGGCGGTCGGGTGAAATACGCGCCCTGGCTCGCGGACTGCGTGCCCCGCAGGAAAATGTAGAGCGCGCCGCCGACATGCCGGTCGTAGTCGTAGTCCGGCAGACGCGCCTTGAGTTGGCGGTGCAGGGCCAGTAGGTAAAGTACGTATTGAAGGTCGTACCGATGATCAAGGATCGACTGCTCCATGGCATCCAAGGTGTAGGCCGAATCGTCGGGGCCCAGCCAGTTGGATTTGTAGTCGGCCACGTAATAGCGGCCATCGTGTTCGAAGGTCAAATCGATGAAGCCCTTGAACATGCCGTTGAGCAGTACAGGCTCGGCGGCGACGCGAGAAGCGCCGTTATGGGTGAATTGGCACACCAGTTTGTCGACGGCGAGTACATCAACCTTATGGCTGGCAAACCAGAACTCCATTTCGATCTGGTACTGCTGCAAACCACTGAGGGAGACGTGACCGTTATCCACAGGCAGTGGCGTTTGCAGCAGGTGGCCGAGCCAACTGCTGAGGGTGATGATCCAACCTTCCCAGTTGCGCCGGTTGCAGCGGGCGCCCACGGCTTTTTCGATGGCCTCGGGCGTAACGTTGAAGCCGTCCTCCCCTGCCCATTCCAATAGGCCGTGGAGGAAGGTCCCTGGGTTAGGACCGCGTGGGAAACGGTGAATATCGCCGCCGGATGCCGCCACTTCGCGAGGTGCATCGGGGTCGAGCCGTTCGTCATCGAACAGCTTCTGGGCCTGTGGGCTTTCCGGTGCTTCGAGCGGGGCGGCGCTCATGCTGTCGCCAATGCGCAAGGCGCTGTAGGAAGCGATCCACCAGTTTTCCGCAGCCTTGCGCTTGGGCAGGAGCGGGGCTCGTAGCGTGGCTTCGTTGCGCGGTGGGTGGAAAAGGATGTCTTGCGCTTCGGGCACCTGGGCATAGTTGATGGCGGTGCAACCTTCTTGAAGGTCCAGGAGCCAGCGTGCCAAGCCGGCGGACTCACCCAACGAGGCGCCTGCACCGAGCAAGTAGCCCAGCGCCGACAGGTGCAGCACGGAGCTGTTGCTGTTGCCACGCTTGAGGTCGGCGATGCCCAGCCAGCAGGCGTGCTTGGCGCGTGTCAGGGCGACGTAGAACAGGCGCAGGTCTTCGGCCAGACGCTCATTGTCTGCCTTTGCGATCAGCTCAGGCGTAGGACGCAGGCTGACCTGGGATTTGCCGGTTTCATCGTGGTAGTGCAGCGGTAAGCGGCTGCCATCCACCGGCTTGGCTGAACAAATGAACGGCAGGAAAACCAGGTCGTATTCCAGGCCTTTGGACTTGTGGATCGTCACGACCTTGACCAGTTGCTCATCACTCTCCAGGCGCAGGATCTGTTCTTCACCCGCCTGACCAGAAAGTGCCAGGTGTTCGGCCAGATGGCGGATCAGTGCCTGTTCACCGTCCAGTTCCGATGCGGCCTGTTGCAGCAATTCGCTGAGGTGCAGCAGGTTGGTCAGAACACGTTCGCCATCACTGCGCGCGATCAGGGTTTGCGGCAGTTTGAAGTCGTGAAGCAGACGACGCAGCATCGGCAGCACGCCTTGGGTACGCCAGATCGCACGGTAGACACGGAACTGCATGACGCGGCTTTCCCACGCGAGTTCGTCCTGGTTCAAACGTTCCAGTTCCGGCAGTGATAGGTTCAGGGTGACGCAAGCCAGTGCGGCGCGCAGCGGACGTTCCACATCCGGCTCGGCACAAGCCTTGAGCCAGGCCAGCAGGTCGTGGGCTTCCTGAGCGGCGAAGACCGAGTCCTTGTCGGACAGATAGACGCTGCGCACGCCACGGGCGGCCAACTCGGCGCGCACGGCCTGGGCCTCCTTGCCGTCGCGCACGAGAATGGCGACGTCTGACGGACGCACGCCTTTGAAGCTGCCGTCCGGTTGTAGGAAACCTGCACTGCCATGCTGGCCGCCGTTGAGCAATTCAACAATGTGCGTGGCACAGGCCGCCGCAAGTTGCTGACGATACAGCACGTTGGAAACCGGCTGGTCGGTAGGCAAGTGCCAAAGATTCATCGCTGGCAGCGTTTGGCCATTTACCTGCAATTGTTCTTTGCGCCCCTGGGACAGTACCGAGTGGAACGGCACCGGGTTATCACCATTGGGCTCGCGGAACAGGAACGCGCCGCGACCTGTTTCCGCTCGCTGGAACACATGGTTCACCGCCTCGACCATCGCGTGGCTGGAGCGGAAGTTGGTGCCCAATGTGTGATGACGACCCGTGGTGGACTGACGGGCGCGCAGGTAGGTGTAGATATCGGCGCCACGGAAGGCGTAGATCGCTTGCTTGGGGTCGCCTATCAGGAACAGGCCACTGTCGAGGTGGTTTTCTTCGATGCGGTAGATGCTGTCGAAGATGGCGTATTGCACCGGGTCGGTGTCCTGGAACTCGTCGATCAGGGCTACCGGGAATTGCTCGCGGATCACACTGGCCAGGCGTTCGCCGCCGTCGGCTTGCAGTGCAGCGTTGAGACGGATGAGCATGTCGTCGAAACCCATTTCGGCGCGACGGCGTTTTTCTTCCTCGAAGCGTTTCCCCACCCAACCAGCGGCGTGTTGCAACACTGCGGCGTCGGGGGTTGGCAGCGCATCAAGGGCCGCCTTGAGGCCGGCCATGGCGTCGATGCCAGGATGCTGCGGCGGCTCGCCTTTCCAGGCTTCGGCCATGCCGTCGGGCGTCAAGCGGGTGAAGCCGGTGCCGATGTCGAGTTGTTCGAGGGTTTCGTCAGCGGCCCAGGCGCTGATCTTTTCGAACCAGGGCTCGAAGTAACGCGCTTGCATCTTGCGGCCGTCGACAGCTTTGGCGGCTACGGCTTGCAGGCAGATGTCGCGCAGCTCGGCGGCCCATTGTTGCCAGGGCGCCTTGATGGCGGTCAGCGCTTCGCGGCGTTCTTGCAGGCAGGCCGTGATCAGCTCTGAGGGCTCGCGGGCTTCATCCGTGGGCCGTTCGCTGCCGAACAACGCGCGCACTCGCGGCATCAATGCGGCGGGGCCACCCCAGTTGCTGCGCACCCAATTGAGTGCGTCGTCGTGCATCGGGTAGCAGAACAGTCGCCAGTAATCGCGCAACACTTCGCCGAGCAAGTCGCTGTGATCGGTTTCCAGGGTTTGGGTGAACAGGCTGCCGCTGTCGAACGCATGCTCGCGCAACATGCGCTGACACCAACTGTGGATGGTCGAGACGGCGGCTTCGTCCATCCATTGCGCGGCGATGTCCAGGCGGTTGGCGCAGGCTGGCCATTGTTCGAGTGGGTATTCGTCGCGTAGATCAGCGATCAGGGCGTCGGGCTGTTCGATTTCTTCGCGGAAGAAGCGTGCTGCTTCGGCCAGGCGGATGCGGATGCGTTCGCGCAGTTCTTTGGTGGCGGCATCGGTGAAGGTCACCACCAGGATTTGCGGCGGCAGCAGTTCGCGGCCAAAGCCTGATTCATCGCCTCCGTGGCCGAGAACCAGGCGCAGGTAGAGGGCAGAGATGGTGAAGGTCTTGCCGGTGCCGGCACTGGCTTCAATCAGCTGGCTGCCTTTGAGCGGGAAGGCCAGGGCCAAGGGTTTGCTGGTCATGCGCCGGCCTCCTCGCCTGTGAGTGATCGCCACGGGGCGTTGAGCAGCGGGCGATACAGGGTTTCGCACCAACCTTCGAATTCTTCGCTGGCGATGAGCGTGGCGTAGTCGGGGAATTGGCGGGTGAGCGCCGGGGTTTCGCGGCGTTCGCCATCGGTAGTCAGGCCATCGCCTTCGTAGGCTTTGCTGGCCGCCGCCTGAGCCTTGGCGGGATCGGTCTGGCTAAGCCAAGCGAAAGCGGTTTTGACGGCGACGGGTAAGGGTTGGCTCATGCCGGTATGCCAGGCCAACAATAGGTTACCGAGGATTTCCTGGGCATTGGTTTTATCCAACGGCGGCAGCAACAGGGTGTCATCGCTGGCCACCAAGCCGGTGCTCAGCGGCAGGCCGCAGGCGCAGGCAACCACGTGATTGACCCAGGGGCGAATCAGGCGATGCCACTTGCGCGTTTTGATCGAGCCGATGCTGTTGGGGATGGTGGTAACGCTGAGCAACCCGCCATCGCTGCGTCGATGCAGACCACTGATCCAGCCTTCCAGCTGCACGCCATTATGCTCAAAACTGACCGGTTCGGCACCGGTGTGCGGAGTGGGCCAGAGGGCGAGCAGTTGCTGATAGCGTCGCAACAGATCGGGTAACGGCTCGATCAGCTCGTTGCGCAGGCATTCGCCGAAACCCACCATCGGCAACAGGCCACTGCCCTGCAGGCGCAGGGCCTGGGCGTTCAGGGCTTGGTCGAGATGATCGGGTTGGGTGAGTGCGGCGCCCAGCAGGCTGTCGCTCAGGCTGTAGCGTTGCAGGGCATCGAGGACGAAGGGTTCTTCGTCGGCCAGTGGCACTTCGGCGGCTTCGAAGAACACTTTCAGGCGTTGGCTGAAGAAATGTTTGACCGGGTTGCGCAGGAAGTCTTGAAGCTGACCGAGGCTCAGGGGTTCGTCCTGCTGATGCGGTGTGAGTCCGTCTTCTTTCGGGCTCGCATCCGGCGTTTCATGCAGCAATTGCCACTCACGGGCGTAGCTGAACAGCGCGTCGCCCTCATGGAAGTAACGGGCGCTGAACGGTTGCAGTGGGTGCTCTTGTGTCATGGCGTCGATCAGCGGCTCATCGCCATTAGCGTGGTGCCAGCCGCTGGAGAGGTGGTCACGCAGTTGGCCGATGAGTACCGACGCAGGGCGGTCACTGTTGTCGCGGATGCTGCGGCCCACCCAGCTTATGTACAGCTGGTCGCGGGCTGACAGGAGCGCTTCGAGCAGCAGGTAGCGGTCGTCTTCGCGGCGCGAACGGTCGCCGGGGCGGTAGTCGCTGCCCATCAGGTCGAAGTCAAGCGGGGGTTGGGCGCGTGGGTAATCGCCATCGTTCATGCCGAGCAGGCAAACGAGCTTGAAGGGGATCGCTCGCATGGGCATCAACGTACAGAAATTGACAGCTCCGGCGAGGAAACGCTGGGAGAGGCGACCTTGGTCCAGACCTGCAAGCCAGGCTTCGCGGACTACGGTCAGAGGTAACTCGTCCTGCAGGCCGACGGATTCGCAGGTTTCCAGCCAGGTTTCCCTGAGCTGTTCGAGTTGGCCCAGCAGGTAGTCATCGTGTTCGCTGCTGGGCAGGAAGAACAGTTGCATCAGGCGTTGCAGGCGCTCACCCCATTGCGCAGGAGCCGCAGGTAGCGACAGTCCTTGATGTGCGTCGTTGAGTGCGTCGAGCAAAGCGACCAGAGGACCAATGAGCGCTGCGTCGAGGCCACCGATTTCATCGTAGGGCTCGATACCCTCACACGCGGCGCCGGTGCCTACGGCGTAACCGAGCAACATGCGGCGCAGGCCGAAACGCCAGCTGTTTTGTTCCAGCTCTGTTGGCAAGCCCAGGCCGGCACGTTGTTCGGCGTTGAGCCCCCAGCGGATGCCGGCACCTTCGATCCAGCGATGCAGCGTCGGCAGGTCGCGCTCTTTGATAGCGAAGCGTTCGCGCAGGGCCGGAACGTCGAGCAGGTCGAGGATCTCACTGACGGGGAAGCGGCTGTCGGGCAGTTTCAGCAGGTGTTCGACGGCGATGAGCAGCGGGTCGCGGCCGCGTTGGCCCTGGTCGGTCAGGGTGAATGGGATGAAGCGTGGATCATTGCGTTCGAGTTGGCCGAACACGGCGCGGATATGCGGTGCATAGCTGTCGACATCCGGGACCATGACGATGATATCTCGCGGGCGCAACGTAGGGTCGGCGCTGAAGCGTTGGAGCAGCTGGTCGTGCAGGATTTCCACTTCGCGCTGGGCGCTGTGGGCGATGTGGAAGCGGATGGAGGTATCACGCTCCAGGTCGACGGCAGGCCATCGCTCGCGAGTTTCATTGAGTGGACGCAGTTCCAGGATGTCGTCCTGAAGCTGGTTGAGCAGTGTGGTGGGCTCACTGTCGCTGAACAGGTCGATGCGACCATCGCGGAATGCGGCGCGGTAACTGTTGGGGTCGTCGTAGCTGTCCAGCAAGCTGATGTAGTCACGGCCTTGCTTGCCCCAGGCGGCCAGTAGCGGGTGGGCGTGCTGGTGCAGGGTTTGTGGGTCGATGGTGACCGGCATGCCGGCCTTACGCGCTTGGCGCTTGTATTCGTTACGTAGCAGGTCTTTATCGGCGACGATGTCAGACCAATGGTGACGGCAGGGGTTGTGCACGCAGAGCAGGACTTGGCTGAATCGCGCGAGGCCGGCGAGGGCTTCCAGTGCCTGGGCGGGCAACGAGGAGATGCCGAAAACAATGACTCGGGGTGGCAGGCCCGCGGGCGCTGTTTCCAGTGTATTGATGCGCTCGATAAAACGCTGGTGAACGCCGGCGCGGCTTTCGGCCATGCCTTCCTCACCGACATCCAGCAGCAGTGCGCGCCATAGTTCGGCTTGCCAGCAGTTGGCTGGGTTGAGCGGTTTTGACTCGCCTCGACCGTTGCGCAGTTGGTGGCGACCGGCAGCCCAGTCTTCGAGCCAATCGGCGCGGTAGACCTGATATTGGTCAAACAGGTCAGCCAGGCGCTCGGCGAGTTGGTAGCGTTTACGCAGATCGGTGTCGTGGGTGAGGAAGCGCTGCAGCGGTTCGAAGTGCGGTTGATCGATAAGCTCGGGGAGCAGGCGCATGAGGCGCCAGGTCAGTGGGGCCTTGTCGAGCAGGGACTTGGGCGGAATTTCATCTTTGCCCAGGACCATGCGGTAGAGCTGCCACATAAAGCTGCCGGGCAGTTGAACATCGATAGCTGCGGCGATGCCGCAGCCGCCCATGTCGTCGTCTTCCGGATCTTCAGCCAGGGCCAGCTTGAGCCACTGGGCGATGCCGTTGCTTTGAACCAGGGCGATCTCGTTTTCCAAGGGCGCCAGGGGATAGCGGCGCATCCAACTGACCACCAGGCTGCGCAGTTCGTCCAGGCGGTTACCGTGAACCACCATGAATCCAGGACTGAGGGACGTCGCATCCGGCATAACGGCTTCCTTGGGAAAAGCAAAAATCGAGGGTGCGACTTTAGCACTGTGGGCAGTTGTTGGCGGAATTGGGATGTTAGCTGTCTTTTCGCCCGCCCAAAACAAAACCCCA
>NZ_JACART010000001.1:0-11945 GCF_013386445.1 Pseudomonas sp. P7759 | reverse complement strand
ACAAGCCCGCTCACCACAACGTCTCGGTTGTCAGGCTATTGTGGCTGCACACACTCCAACGCCCGATCCACCACCCCCTTCGCCATCCCCACCAGATGCATCACCGCCCGCTGCTGCGCGCTCAGCACCTCAGCCGAATCCTGCACCGTCTCCACCGCACAATGCAGCAAGTCAGCCGCATGGGCGAGCGCGTCTTCGAAGCTCAGGTTGTCATTCAGAATGAAATTGGGTGCATCCGGGGCGCAGGCTTTGAGGTAGTAGTCGATGGCTCGGCGATTGAGGAGGGCGTCTTCGCTGAGGAAGTTTGCGTTCGATGTGGAAGTTGCTTTGATCATGTTCAGAACTCCAGAGTATTTGACTCGCTCCTTCCGTCAATTTCGGCTTGCACTTCCGGTCATCGAGGGGCCGATGACGTGGGGCAGATTAGTGGTGCAGTCTTTGCGGAGCAAGGGGTTGAAGCTCGCTCGGAAACTTCCCGCAAGTGAAAGGGAGCGGTCTTGCTGGCCATCTAGAACAGCCCTCTGGTATCTGTTCCGATATCGGGGGAGAAGAAAAGAGAGTTAGCCAAATGAGAGCCGAGATCAGCGAAAAGGTAATCCAACTGTTCGTCGATATCATTGGCTTCATCGACCGCAGCCAAGTGACAGAGCAAACGGATTTCATCCATGACTTTAAGATCATTGATGACGACTTGACCTGCTTCGTCATGCAGATCAAATGGCAGTTCAACCTGCAGGCCACTCAGGCAGATTGGAATCACATCACCACGATCAAGCAGATTGTCGATTTGATTGTTGAGCGCTCAAATGTGCATTGATGCAACTTACGTCATCGCAGGCAAGCCAGCTCCCACCGTTGGAATGCATTTCAACTGTGGGAGCCGGCTTGCCGGCGATGGCGGCGGTTCAGCCACCATTTTTCCCATTGCCCTCCAACTGCCCCAACGGCACCCGCCGCTCTATCGCGCTCGACAAAATAATCGAGGTCTTGCTGAACCCGAACTTCGCCACGCGGTTGATCAAGCTCTCCAACTCCGGCATCGACCCCACCGCCGCCTGCATGATCACGCACGGATCGCCGGTCACCCGATGGCACTCCGTCAACTCCGGAATTTCCGCCAACGCGTCATACACCTTCTGGCTGCCGTGATTGGTCAAGCGCAGCTCAATCACGCACTGAATCGGCAAGCCCACTTTGGACAGGTCCACCTTGGCCTGATACCCGGTGATCACGCCACTGGCCTCCAATTTGGCCACGCGCTCGGCCACGGCGGGGGCGGAGAGGTTTACTGTGCGGGCCAGTTGCGCGTAGGACGCGCGGCCGTCTTCGAGCAGGGCGCTGAGGAGCATGCGGTCGTATTTGTCCATGATAAGGCTCCGGTTGCGAGTGACTTTCGAAAGCACGGTTTATAGCCTTCACAACCATGCTTTGAAAAGTGTATTGGCGTTTTAAACAGGTTTTGTAACTTATGTTTAACGACCTGCCTTTTTAGAATAAGCCTCCCATCTCCTGCCATAGAGCCACCCAATGCCTGGCCCACGTCGCTTTCCCTTACCGTTGATCGCCGCCTTTTTTGCGCTGTATGTGATCTGGGGTTCCACCTATCTGGTGATTCGCATCGGCGTGGAGTACTGGCCGCCGTTGTTGCTGGCGGGGATTCGGTTTTGCACGGCGGGGGCGTTGATGTATGGCTTCCTGCGCTGGCGCGGGGTGCCGGCGCCAACGTGGCCGCAGTGGAAGGCTGCCGGGATGATCGGTCTTTTGCTGCTCACCGTGGGCAACGGCGGTGTCAGCGTGGCGGAACACATGGGCGTGTCGTCCGGCGTGGCGGCGTTGGCCGTGGCGACGGTGCCGTTGTTCACCTTGTTGTGTGGGTATTTCTGGGGCGCGCGCAACACTCGCTTGGAGTGGGCGGGGGTGATCCTGGGGATCATCGGCATCGCCATGCTCAATATGGGCAGCACGTTGCAGTCGAGCCCGATGGGCGCTGTGCTGCTGTTGGTGGCGGCGGCCTCCTGGGCGTTCGGTTCGGTGTGGAGCCGGCAATTGCCACTGCCCCAAGGCGCCATGGCGAGTGCTGCGGAAATGCTGGTGGCGGGCGTCGCGCTATTGATCATCAGCACGCTGTCCGGTGAGCGCCTGCAGGCCGTGCCACCGCTGGAAGGCTGGCTGGCCCTGGCCTACCTGACCGTGTTCGGTTCGATCATCGCCTTCAACGCCTATATGTACCTGCTCAAGCATGTGCGCCCGGCGGCGGCGACCAGCTATGCCTATGTGAACCCGGCGGTCGCTGTATTGCTCGGTATTGTGTTCGTCGGCGAGACCATTGGTCTGGAAGAAGCGTTGGCCATGCTGGTGATTATCAGCGCCGTCCTGCTGATCAGCCTGCCCCAGTGGCGCAAGCCGAAGGCGGAAATAAGGTAAACTGCGGCGCATTGCGACCTTGCGCTGAATTTTTCCTACGGTAAACACATGACTTTCGCCACCCTTGGCCTGATCGAACCCTTGCTGCGCGCCCTTGAGACGCTTGGCTACCAGACCCCGACGCCGGTGCAGGCGCAAGCCATTCCGGCGGTGCTGGCCGGTCGCGACCTGATGGCTGCGGCCCAGACCGGCACCGGCAAGACCGCCGGTTTCGCCGTGCCGTTGTTGCAACTGCTGACGATGGAAGGGCCGAAAGTCGCCGCCAATTCGGCACGCGCGCTGATCCTGTGCCCGACCCGCGAATTGGCCGAGCAGGTGCACGCCAGCGTTGCCGAGTACGCGCAAAACCTGCCGCTGACCACTTACGCGGTGTACGGCGGCGTGAGCATCAACCCGCAGATGATGAAGCTGCGCAAAGGCGTCGACATTCTGGTCGCCACGCCGGGCCGCCTGATCGACCTGTTCCGCCAGAACGCGCTGAAACTCAACCAACTGCAAACCCTGGTGCTGGACGAAGCCGACCGCATGCTCGACCTGGGTTTCTCCGAAGAGCTGGCGAACATCTACCGCATGCTGCCGAAAAAGCGCCAGACCCTGCTGTTCTCCGCGACCTTCTCCGATGAGATCCGCACGCTGGCCGGGCAGATGCTCAACGACCCGCTGAGCATCGAAGTCAGCCCGCGCAACGTCGCTGCCAACACGGTCAAGCAGTGGATTGTGCCGGTGGACAAGAAGCGCAAGCCGGAGCTGTTTGTGCACCTGATGCGCAAAGGCCGCTGGAAGCAGGTGCTGGTGTTCGCCAAGACCCGCAATGGCGTGGATGCGCTGGTGGATAAGTTGCAGGGCCTGGGCATCAATGCCGACGGTATCCATGGCGACAAGCCCCAGGCTACCCGTCAACGTGCGCTGGACCGTTTCAAGTCGAGTGACGTGCAGATCCTGGTGGCCACCGACGTGGCGGCCCGTGGCCTGGATATCGAAGACTTGCCGCTGGTGGTCAACTTCGACCTGCCGATCGTGGCCGAAGACTACATCCACCGCATCGGCCGTACCGGCCGTGCGGGTAACACCGGTGAGGCGATTTCCCTGGTGTGTGCCGATGAAGTGAACATGCTGTCGGCCATCGAGATGCTGACGCGTCAGACCTTGGCCCGCCACATGGAGCAGGACTTCGAACCGGAACACCGCGTGCCGGACACCGATGCCAGCGGGCAGGTGGTGAAGAAGCCAAAGAAACCGAAAAAGCCTAAAACCTCGGGCGGTGGCGGTAAGCGCAACCTCGGCAAGTGGGTAGACAGCGGGGACGTGGCGCCGGCTGAGCCGTCGATCAAGCCGGTGCGCAAGGTGCCGGTGTTCAATACCGGGCCGCGTAAGAAGAAGTGATTTTGCGGGGCTGCTGATGGCCTCTTCGCAGGCAAGCCAGCTCCCACATTTGACCGAGCTCCAACATGGGAATGCAGTCAAATGTGGGAGCGGGCTTGCCCGCGAAGGCGGCTCTGAATTCACCGCAAATCTCAGCGATTAAGCCACTCCAACATCCCCCGCCCAGCCGCTCTGCCGCTGGCAAAGCACCCCGTCAGCAAATACCCGCCCGTAGGCGCTTCCCAGTCCAGCATCTCCCCCGCACAAAACACCCCCGGCAATTGCTTGAGCATCAAGTGCTCATCCAACGCCTCAAACGGCACGCCGCCCGCTGTGCTGATCGCTTCATCCATCGGCCGGGTCTTTACCAGAGTCAAAGGCAGCGCCTTGATATCCACCGCCAATTGCGCCGGATCATTGAAGTGGTCAGACGGCGCCAACTCGCGCAGCAGTGCGGCTTTGACCCCATCCAAGCCCAACTGACTGTGCAAATGCTTGCTCATCGAGCGTGAGCCACGCGGTTTCGCCAAGGCGGCCTGAACCTTGTCCAGCGCCTTGCTCGGCAGCAGGTCGATGTGCACGGTGGCCGAGCCGTCGCGGTTGATCGCTTCGCGGATCGGCGCTGACAACGCGTAGATCAGGCTGCCTTCGATCCCGCTGGCGGTGATAACGCATTCGCCGAGGCGTGGCTTGTCGTCACCCAAACCAATCGCGACGTTTTTCAACGGCGCGCCGGCGAATTTGCTGACCATCAATTCGCTCCAGGCCGACACCTCGAAACCGCAGTTGCTCGGTTGCAGCGGGGCGTAAGGCACGCCTTTGTCCTCCAACAACTTGAGCCAGGCGCCGTCAGATCCCAACCGCGACCAGCTGCCGCCGCCAAGGGCCAGCAGCACGGCGTCGCTGTGGACAGTTTTCTCACCGTCGGGGCTGTGGATAAGTAAGTCGTCCTCGGCATTCCAACCCAGCCAACGATGACGGGTGTGGATAACCACACCTTGGTCGCGCAGGCGCTTGAGCCAGGCGCGCAACAGGGGCGCGGCTTTCATGTCGGTGGGAAACACGCGGCCGGAGGTGCCGACAAACGTCTCGATGCCCAAGCCATGAATCCATTCACACAACGCCTCGGCCCCGAAACTACGCAGCAACGGGGCCATGTGCGGCGCGCGTTCGGCGTAGCGCGACAGAAACGCCGGGTACGCTTCGGAATGGGTGATGTTCATGCCGCCCACGCCGGCCAGCAGGAACTTGCGCCCCACCGAGGGCATGCCGTCGTACAGGTCCACCCGCACGCCCGCCTGGCTCAGGACTTCGGCGGCCATCAGGCCGGCAGGGCCACCGCCGATAATGGCAACGTGGGAAGGAGCAGCAGCGGACATTGGCAGGCCTGGTTAAAAACAAAGGGCGCTCATTGTAAGCAATGCTGCGAAATTGTGGTGAGTGGGGTTGTTGTGGCAAGCAGGCTTGCCACAACAAGCTGACCGGGCTTTAGGCAAAACCAGTGTTGGCGTACGGCGGGTACTCGTCCGCACGGTCGGCGTCGGTGATCGGGCCGCCGGTGAGGCCATATTTATCCAGGGTCGGCACCAGGTTGCCGAAGAACGCGTCCTGTTGTTTTTCCCGTTTCACCACCTCGATGATCGGGAACACAAAGCTGGTCACGATGCCCACCCCGGCGGCAGCCCAACCCAATACCCCGGCGAAGGTGCCGGCGATGGCCGCCGCGTCGGCAATGCCGAACAGCCCCGCGCCGCCTTCGATGATCGAGGCCACTGCCGCGCCGGTGCCCAGGGCGCCGCTGGTGAGGGAGAAACCGGCGTTGAGTTTATCCCCGGCAAACGCGCTGTTGACCCCGCTGATCAGGCCGAACACCCCGCCGATAAAGCTGCCGGTACCGCCGACGATCTTGCCCAGGTTGCCCAGGCGGTTGAGGCCGTCGGTGTTCTGCACCATTTTGCCGGTGGGGAAGTCGCCGATCCCTTGGGGTTTATTCGGATCGATCGGCGTGGGTTTCCAGGTCATGCCGTAGCCGGCTTCCTTGGCGTATTTGGTGCCGCCTTCGGTGATCAGGCCGGCAAACTGCATGCCTGCCGCCACGCGCCCGGCGTTGTCTGCCGGGCTGTTGCCGCCCGTGGCCGAGCGCGCCGCCAGCACGCCGCCGGCCAGCAAGGCGCTGCCGATGTGCAGCAGGCCCTGTTTGTACGAATCGCTGACGTTGAGCTTCAGCCCATCCACGGCCTTGGGCAGTACGTCGCTGATCTTCTCGCCCTGGCGGTTCACGTCCCACATCGAGCGGATCAACGAGATCACGTCCTGCGGCTTGATCTGCGCCCCCGTGGCGTCTTTGAACATCTCCGGGTCGTCGGCCATGGCTTTCTCGATGATGGCCGTGGTCTTGGCTTCGTCGAAGTTGCCATTGGCATCGCCGAACGCCCCCTTGAGCACGTCGTCGTTGGCGCCGTTGACCAGGGAGTCGGACACCGCCTGGTTGACGTATTGCTGCACCGTCGACGAGTCCTGGGCCGAGACCTTGTCACCGAGGAATTCCTTGAGCAACTCGGCATGGGCGGCGTACTGGCCGATGGCGGTCATCGGGTCGGCGTTCGGCTGGGCGAGAGCGTCTTGCAGGTCTTTGCCGTTGAGGATGTGGTCCTTGAAGAACTGCTCGATGTCCCCGGATTTTCCCGATTTTTCCGCGATGACACTGAGGTCCACATGCCCATCGCCGCCCAGGGCCAGGTCGGTGAGGGTGGCGTCGGTGCCGGCCAGGCTCAGGGCGTCCATGAGCGACAGCGGTTTGCCATCGGCGCCTTTGGTGTTCAGGGCGGTGTTGAGCAGGTTGCCGCTGTTGATCTGGCCGTCTTGGTAGGCCTGCAGCTCGTGCTTGATCGCCGGGTCGCTGTTGACGATATCGTGCATGCCGGACGCTTGGTTCTGCGCCAAGAAGGTCTTCACGTCCGGGTCGCTGGACAGCTGGCCGATGGCGGCGTCGAGCTGGTCGGTGACCTTGGATTTGGTCGGGTTGAGGTGGTATTCGGTGTCCGCGGTAATCCCCGCATACAGGTCGCCGTCGCCCACTTTGTCACTGGCGGCCATGCGCGCGCGGGCGTCGCTGATTTCCATCATCACGGCGGCTTTGGTCTTGCCGTCGTAGTTCTCCGGGTGTTCGAGCACGTCCTTGGTCAGTTTGGAGGTGTCGACGTCGGCCACCGAGCTGCGCACCGCGGCGTTGCTGAGCATCATCAACACGCCGTGGTCGTCCTTGGGCGCCTGGTTTTCCAGCCACGCACCGAGGTTTTTCTGTTGGGTGATGCCATCGGCCTTGGCGGTGGCGGGCAGGTCGCCGGCCATGTCGAGGGTGCGCAGCATGCCGGGGGTGGACCAATAGCCTGCGGCGCCGGTCAGCTCGGGGCTCAGGCCCGAGTCATCCTTGATCGCCTTGAGGTTGGCGGTGTTCAGGCTGCCATTGTTGGCGCGCTGGTTGGGCCCCTGCATTTCCGGGCCGGCGCTGCTTACCAGGGAGATATTGGCCATGACGATGGCGGCGGACTTGGCGTTTTCCTTGGCCAAGCCGGTGGCATCGGGGTTCTTGCTGAGGAAGGTGCTGTAGGACTTCGAAGCGGCCGACAGATCCTTGTTCGATTGGCTGATGAACTTATCCACATCGGCGTGGGTAATCACCCCATCGCTTTTGCCCAGGCCGCCGCTGTCGAGGGCGTTCATCAGGCTTGGGCTGCCCGCCAGGTACTTGAGGCAAGCCTGGGCTTCGGGCGGCAGGTCGGCGGGCGGGTTGGAGAAGTCGATGGGGCGGTCGTGCAGGCCCCATTTGTCCCAGTTGTCGCTGAGCATTTTCGAAGCGGCGCGCGGGCGGTCGAGGTCGCGTTCTTCCTGGGTCGGTGTGCCGCTGGTGTTGCCGACGATCTTGTCC
This sequence comes from Pseudomonas sp. P7759, assembly GCF_013386445.1. Lineage (NCBI taxonomy): Bacteria > Pseudomonadati > Pseudomonadota > Gammaproteobacteria > Pseudomonadales > Pseudomonadaceae > Pseudomonas > Pseudomonas sp. P7759. The sequence continues at coordinate 4,231 of NZ_JACART010000001.1, read as the reverse complement.
CAGTCCTTGGCGCTGGCGTACTTGGAGTTGTCGATCCAGTTGGTGTCCACGGCGCCGTCGACGCCAAAGATGCCGTTGGACTCCTTGACCACCGAGGCGTACAGGTCGGGGCTGATGGCCTGGGACACGATGATCTTGTCGCCGGAAGCGGTCTCGTACCGGATCAGCCCGTGGCCGAGTTCTTCCGGCGTGCCCACCAGGCTCACGCTGCCGGCCTCATTGGCACCGGCCAGGCGATACCCGTCATTCTTGCTGTCGTTGATCAGGCCCCAGGTTTCGCCGTCGGACTTAACCTTTTCGTACAGGTCGCTGTTGGTTTCCTTACTGACGATGACCTTGTCGCCCGACAGGGTTTCGTAACGAATCATGCCCGGCCCCACTTCATCGGCCGGGCCGATGCCCTTGTAGGTGTCCAGGCCCGGCGCGGTGTCGCCGGCCTGGGCGATGCGGTAGCCGTCGGCCTTGCTCTTGTTCAGCGCGTCCACGGCGTCGACTTTGCCAGCCATGCCGTCGAACAGGTACGGGGTCATCTGCTTGATAATGATGATGTCCTTGCCGTCGCGGGTTTTCAGCTCCAGGACGTTGTCGGAAATCTTGGTGATGCTGGCGATGTTGGCCAGGGGCACACCGGTGTTGCTGATGTCGGCCAGGTTCGGGTCGTTGAGGCGCTTGATCGCCTCTTGGTCGCCGGTGGCTTTGACGTCGGCGATTTTCTTGTCCTTGGTGTTGTCGGTCACCCCCAGGACTTTGAAATTACCGGGGTGGGCGGCTTCCTTGAAACCGGACACGGCGCGGGACATTGCTGCGTCAAAGGTGGCGGCGACTTTCTTCAGGGCGTCGTCATTACTGGGCGTCGTGCTACTGCCGATCTTGTAAGTTGCCATCGCGGGGTACTCTGAAAGCGGGAGAGGCCTTCAGGTTGACGACGGCGTGCGGCAGTTTTGTTGCAAAACGGCCGCCGGCGCCAAGTTCCACAACGTTTCACGGCTGTGGAAAAGTATCTGGTCAAAAAACGTACAGTTTCTTGCGGGCTATACGGCTACTGGCTTTCAGGCCGTTACGCTCAAGTTATCCACAGGTGGTTCCACAGGGATTGTGGGTAACGCCCACAGTTCAGTGACAACCTGATGACGTCCACACCCGTTGCGCGCTGTGATGCAGGATGCCGTGGCGGCGGGCGAGGGCCGGGCGGTCCTTGCTGTAGCCGCCGCCGATCACGCCCATCACCGGGATATCGCGGCCCAGGCAGTGGCGCATCACGCTTTCATCGCGGGCGGCGACGCCTTGGTCTGTCAGCTTGAGGTAGCCGAGGGCGTCGTCCTTGTGCACATCGACGCCGGCGTCGTACAGCACCAGGTCGGGTTGGTACAGCGGCAGCAGGTAGTTGAGGGCGTCGTCCACCACCTTGAGGTAGTCGGCATCGCCCATGCCCATGGGTAGCGGAATGTCCCAGTCGCTCTGGGCCTTGCGCGCGGGGAAGTTCTTTTCGCAGTGCAGCGACACGGTGATAGCGTCCGGCGTGTCTTGGAGGATGCGCGCGGTGCCATCGCCCTGGTGCACATCGCAATCGAAGATCAGCACGCGATTGACCCGGCCGCTGGCCAGCAGGTAATGGCTGATCACCGCCAAGTCATTGAAGATGCAGAAGCCTGCCGGGTAATCGTAGTGGGCGTGGTGGGTGCCGCCGGCCAGGTGGCAGGCCAGGCCGTGCTCCAGCGCTTGTTCCGCCGCGAGTATCGAACCGCCCACCGCCCGCACGGTACGGCGGGCCAGGGCTTCGTTCCAGGGCAGGCCGAGGCGGCGCTGGTCTTCACGGGATAATTCGCCGCCCATGTAGCGCTCGATATACCCAGCGTCATGGGCCAGGGCCAGAATCTCTGGCGGGCACAGTTGTGGGCGCAGCAGTTGGCTGTCCTCGGTCAGGCCACTGTCTACCAGGTGGTCGCGCAACAGGCGGAACTTGTCCATGGGGAACCGGTGGTCCGCCGGGAACTCGGGGCTGTAGTCATCGTGGTAGATCAATGGCAAAGGCATGGGATTTTCTGACGGGAACCTGCGACGGATCTTAACAGCGCTGTACACTCACGCACATGGCAAGGGAGGGGACCCATGGAGCCGATACTGGAATTGGAAAGCGCACGCCTGGTGCTGCGCCAATGGCGCGACAGCGACCTGGCGGAGTTTGCGCGCATGTGCGCCGACCCACAGGTGATGCGCTATTTCCCGGCCAAGCTGAGTCACCTGGAAAGCGCCGCGCTGATCGGCCGCATTCGTGGGCACTTCGCCGAGTATGGCTTTGGCCTGTGGGCCTTGCAGCGCAAGGACACGGGTGAATTCATCGGCCTCACCGGGTTGCTGAATGTCAGTTTCGAGGCTGATTTTACCCCGGCGGTGGAAATCGGCTGGCGCCTGGCCCGTGAACACTGGGGGCTGGGCTATGCCAGCGAGGCGGCCTGGACCGCATTGCGCTGTGGGTTTGATCGTTTGAAACTGGACGAAATCGTCGCCTTCACCACGGAGGCCAATCTGCCCTCACAAAAAGTCATGCAGGCCATCGGTATGCATTACGATCCCCAGGCAGATTTTGAACACCCCAAGGTCGCAGCCGATGACCCGCTGCGCCCTCATGTTTTGTACCGCATCACCCGCGCCCAATGGTTGGACACGCTGCACGGATAAGCAGCCCGGAATGCCCCATAGATTGTAGGAGTTGCTCTATGAGCCAAGTATTGGAAGATCTGGTGGACCTGCTGACCCTGGAGCCGATCGAGGAAAACCTCTTTCGCGGCCGCAGTCAGGACCTGGGTTTTCGCCAACTGTTCGGCGGCCAAGTGCTCGGCCAGTCGTTGTCGGCTGCCAGCCAGACCGTAGAAGAAGCGCGGCACGTGCATTCCCTGCACGGTTACTTCCTGCGCCCCGGCGATGCGAAGTTGCCGGTGGTGTATTCGGTGGACCGTGTGCGCGATGGCGGCAGTTTCAGCACGCGCCGCGTGACCGCGATCCAGAAGGGCCACCCGATCTTCACCTGCACCACCTCGTTCCAGTACGACGAACAAGGCTTCGACCACCAGACCACCATGCCCGTGGTCGTGGGCCCGGAAAACCTGCCGTCGGAGCTGGAGCTGACCCAGCAACGCGCGCACCTGATCCCCGAGCACATGCGTGACAAGCTGCTGTGCCCCAAGCCCATCGAAGTGCGCCCGGTCACCGAAAAAGACCCGTTCAACCCGCAGCCGTCCGACCCGGTCAAGTACGTGTGGTTCCGTGCCGATGGCGCGTTGGCCGACTCGCCGGCGCTGCATAAATACCTGCTGGCCTACGCCTCGGACTTCGGTCTGCTGACCACCTCTTTGCTGCCCCATGGCAAGACGGTCTGGCAGAAAGACATGCAAGTCGCCAGTCTCGACCACGCGCTGTGGTTCCACGCCGACCTGCGTGCCGATGACTGGTTGCTCTACGCCATGGACAGCCCATGGGCCGGTAATTCCCGAGGTTTCTCCCGTGGCAGCGTGTACAACCGCGCCGGGCAACTGGTGGCCTCGGTGACCCAGGAAGGCCTGATCCGCCATCGCAAGGATTGGGCATGAGCCTGTCGGACATCAAACACTGGGTGTTCGACATGGACGGCACCCTCACGGTCGCCGTGCATGACTTCGCGGCCATTCGCGTGGCCCTGGAGATTCCGCCCGAGGACGACATCCTCACTCACTTGGCGGCGTTGCCTGCCGATGTCGCGGCGGCCAAGCATGCCTGGTTGCTGGAGCATGAGCGCGAGTTGGCGCTGGGTTCGGTCGCGGCTGAAGGTGCGGTGGCGCTGGTGCGCGAGTTGGCCGGGCGTGGTTATCGCCTGGGCATCCTGACCCGCAATGCGCGGGAGCTGGCGCACGTCACCCTGGAGGCGATCGGTCTGGCAGACTGCTTTGCCATCGAGGACGTGCTGGGGCGTGACGATGCGCAACCCAAGCCTGATCCGGATGGCTTGCTGAAACTGGCGGCCGCTTGGGACGTGGCGCCGAGCGAGATGGTGATGGTCGGTGATTACCGCTTCGACCTGGACTGTGGCCGGGCAGCGGGGACGCGGACGGTGTTGGTGAATTTGCCGGAGAATCCGTGGCCGGAGTTGGTGGATTGGCATGCCGAGGATTGCTCGGTGTTGCGCCGGATGATTTAGATCGGTCTCTGAAGACCCAATGTGGGAGCGGGCTTGCTCGCGAATGCGGTGTGCCAGTCA